>CAZZVB010000272.1:0-4770 GCA_964657445.1 uncultured Burkholderiaceae bacterium
GCCTGCGCGTGACGGCGGCGGCGGTCACCCGCCGGGTCTGAGTAGCCTTAGGAGTGGGTGGCGAGTTCGCGAGGGCGCGCGGGCAATGGCGTGCGCACGGCCGGCGTGACGCGCACCCAATCTCCGCCGCGCGACGGCCTGCGGCGTGACGCATCGATAAGCCACAACGCAGCTTTGCTGAGCATCAGCGCCCCCGCTGCGAAAGCGAGGACATCAGCGGCAGTTATGTCCAGCAGAAACATGGTTTTTTCTCTCGCGGCAGCAAACGCTATCCACGTGAGTTAAGCGTGGTCAATTCAGGTTCCACAGATAAGATCGTGGTTTCCTGAATCCGCCTCGCAACAGCAAAGATGCTACTGTCCGGCCATGCTTACGGAGCAGACCATGTCGATCGCCTTCATCGTCGTTGCAGTTCTCATTGTTCTGCTGCTGTTGCGTTCGCTGCGTCTGACGCAGGAGTGGAACCGCGCGGTGGTGCTCCGGCTGGGCCGCTTCCATGCCATCAAGGGGCCGGGCCTCTATCTCGTGTTCCCGTTGATCGATGTGGTCGCATTCATCATCGACATGCGGATCGAGACCACCACCATCACGGCGGAACAGGCGCTCACCCGCGACACCGTCGCCGTCGGCGTGGACGCCATCGTGTTCTGGCAGGTGGTGGACGCCCGCGCGGCGGCGATCAACATCGCGAGCTACCGGCAGGCGATCGAGCGGGTGGCGCAAACCAGCCTGCGCGAGATGATCGGCTCGACCGATCTCGGCCGCCTGTTGAGCGACCGTAAGTCCGCCGATGAGCAGTTGCGCCTGACGATCGGCGAGAAGACCGGAAGCTGGGGTGTCGCGATCCGCTCCGTCGAGATCAAGGACGTCGTGATCCCCGCCGGGCTGCAGGACGCCATGAGCAGCCAGGCGCAGGCGGAGCGCGAGAAGCAGGCGCGCGTGACGCTGGCGAGTGCCGAGGAGGAGATCGCCCAGAAGGTGCTGCTGGCCGCCACGATCTACGCCCGCAACCCGGTCGCGCTGCAGTTGCGGCAGATGAACCTGCTCTACGAGATGAACAAGGAGCGTGGCGCCACCGTCCTCATCCCCACCGACATGGCCAGCGCATTGGGCGCGGTGTTTAAAGCGGTGCCGGGGGCGACGGAGTAGGGCGGGTGCAACCCGCCATTCCCCCCACCATCCCGAGCGTCACGCTTCCGCTTCTCCTCACCTGGCTTTCGCCGGCATTTCCGACCGGCGGCTACGCCTACAGCCATGGCCTGGAATGGGCCGTCGAAGCACGCGACATCACGGACGAACCGTCCGCCCTCGCCTGGATGCGGGACGTGCTGTCCCACGGCGCCGGACGCACCGACGCGATCCTGTTGCGGTTCGCCTATCGCGCCCGCACCGAAGCCGAATTTGCCGACATCGCCACGTTGGCCGCCGCCGTGCAGCCATGCGCCGAGCGGCGGCTGGAAACGCTCGCCCAAGGAACCGCCTTCGCGCTGGCCGGGCAGGTCTGGGGCGCGCCGTTTCTTACCGGCGGTGCGGTCGCCTATCCTGTCGCCCTCGGCGCGCTCGCCTCCGCCCATGGCGTGCCAGAAGATGACGCAGCCCTCGGCCTGTTGCACGCCTTCGCCGCCAATCTCGTTTCGGCAGCCATCCGCCTCGTCCCACTCGGCCAGACCGCCGGATTGCGCATTCTGGCGGCGCTGGCGCCCTTGCTGACCCGGCTTGCGAACGAGACGGCGGCCGCTACGCTGGACGATATCGGCGGCGCGTGCTTTCGCTCCGACATCGCATCCATGCGGCACGAAACCCAATACACGAGGCTTTTCCGCACATGAGCAACCCGAATGGCCCGCTTCGCGTCGGTGTCGGCGGCCCGGTGGGGACGGGCAAGACGGCGCTGATGGATGCGCTGTGCCGCACCTTGTCGCCGCATTACGACATCGCGGCCATCACCAACGACATCTACACCAAGGAAGACGCGCAATTCCTGACGCGAGCCGGGTCGCTGCCGCCGGAACGCATCCTCGGCATCGAAACCGGCGGCTGCCCGCACACGGCGATCCGCGAGGATGCGAGCATCAACCTGGCCGGCGTGGCAGAGCTGCGGCAGCGTTTCCCGGCCCTGGACCTGATCCTGATCGAGAGCGGCGGCGACAATCTCGCGGCCACGTTCAGCCCGGAGCTGGCGGACATCACCATCTACGTCATCGACGTTTCGGCCGGCGATAAAATCCCGCGCAAGGGCGGCCCGGGCATCACCCGCAGCGATCTGCTGGTGATCAACAAGATCGACCTCGCGCCCTATGTCGGCGCCAGCCTCGAGGTGATGGACCGCGACAGCCGCAAGATGCGCGGCGAGCGGCCATTCGTGTTCAGCAACATTCGCGCGGGCCATGGCGTCGCGGACATCGCGAGCTTCGTCGAACATGCGGGCGGGTTGTCACGCGGCTGAACGCCAGTGCACGATCAGCCAAAGGTTTTTGGGGGCGTCGCATGAAGACACACGGGATCCGGATCCATCGCCACGGTGGCCCGGAAGAGCTGAAGTTTGAAGAGTTCGACCTTCCCGCCGTCGGCCCCGGGCAGGTGCTGTTGCGCCATACCGCCGTGGGGCTGAACTTCATCGACGTCTATCAGCGCACCGGCCTCTACCCGCAGACCATGCCGTTCATCCCCGGCTCCGAAGCCGCCGGCGTGGTGGAGGAGGTGGGCGAGGGCGTCACCCTGGTCGCCGTGGGGGATCGCGTCGCCTATGCCGGCGTCACCGGCGGCTATGTGGAACGCCGGGTCATGGCGGCGGACCGGCTGGTGAAGATCCCCGCCGGGGTGGATGACCAGACCGCGGCGGCCATGATGCTGCAGGGCATGACGGTGCAATACCTGATCCGGCGCACGTATCGCGTTCAGTCCGGCGACACGATCCTGATCCACGCCGCGGCCGGCGGGATCGGCCTGATCCTGTGTCAGTGGGCGAAGTCGCTGGGCGCCCGCGTGATCGGAACCGTCTCGTCGCAGGCGAAGGCCGAGCTGGCGAAGGCGCATGGCTGCGATGTCCCGGTCGTCACCAGCGAGCAGGATTTCGTCGCCGTGGTGAAGGAACTGACGGGCGGGGAGGGGCTGCCCGTGGTGTATGACAGTGTCGGTCGCGATACGTTCCACAAATCGCTGGCCTGCCTGCGCCCGCTCGGCACGCTGGTGCTGTTCGGCCAGGCATCCGGGGCGGTCGAGCCGATCGACCCCAACATCCTCGCAAAAGGGTCCTACTTCCTGACGCGCCCGTCGCTCGGCGCCTTCGTCGCGAAACGGTCCGACCTCGAAGCGACTGCGGCGGAGCTGTTTTCGGTTGTGGAGTCCGGAGCCGTTAAAATCATCGTCAACCAGACCTATCCGCTCCGCGATGCGGCCCGCGCGCATGAGGATCTGGAGGCCAGGCGGACGACCGGCTCGACAGTGCTGACCGTTTAGCCCGCCGCGCCGATGTCCGAACCGAGGGTCAAGGCCCGTCTATGGGTCCAGATGGCCCTGCGCCTTGGGCAGAGTGCGGCCCGATCCGGCGTCGTCATCCGTAGCGGGGATCCGGATGCGGGCGGCATTCTGGTGATATTGCGCGGCCGGGATGGCTTGGTCGTGCTGTCGCAGGTCCGTGCCGGGGAGGGCGAGTCCGCCTGGATGCGCGGCACTGGGGCTGACCCGGTGACAGAGTCCGCGGCGGACGCCTACGTCGCGCGGCAGGTCGGCTTCGACCCAGACCTGTGGGTGATCGAGTTCGATGCGCCGGACTACTTGCCGCCGTTCAGCGGCAAGATCGTCTAACTTTTCCTCTGCAGTCCAGATTTTAGTCTGGTTCCGCCCCGCGGGATCACTGTTGCTTGATTGCGCTAGTGTCTGTGGCGCGTGGGACACAGTGTGGAGGAATCAGCCACAGTGATCTCCCGCTGGGGAATTACGGTGATAATGTGCGTTTACCGAGAGCCGGTTGGACGAGTCCCGACGACTAGGCGGTTGGCTGCGTGTGAGCGCAGATTAGTTATGAGGAGAGAAAGAATGAAGCTCCGCAATGCGCTTCTGGCAGCGACCATGTTGGCCGCTCCGGTGGCGGTTCAGGCCCAGCCAGTGGATGGGCTGTATATCGGCGCCGGCGCCGGTGGAAATATCCTGCAGACCGAGGCGCTGCACCGCACGCCCGGCCCGGTCAACCTGAAGGGCAGTGACCTTCGGTTTGACGCCGGCCCGGTCGTCGTCGCCAGCATCGGTTACGGCATCGCCGGAACCGGCCTGCGCTTCGAGTTGCAGGGTGCCGGCTACGCGAACAAGCTCACCAACCTGAAGACCGGTGGGGCCTTCGGTCCCGTCACGTCCTCGGGCGGCACGGAATACAAGGAAGGCGTGTTCATCAACGCCCTCTACGACATTCCGCTCGCTTCGTTCGGGTTCAACTCGCCGATCTATCCGTATGTCGGCGTCGGCGGCGGCTATGTGCACAACCAGATCAGCAACCTGCACATTGCGGCTGTGAACTCGCGCAGCCAGGTGACCCAGTTCATCCGCGGCAACGGCCAGAACGACAATATCGGCGTGCAGGGCATCGCCGGCTTCTCGTTCCCGCTCACCGCGCTTCCGGGCCTCTCGCTCACCGCGGAATATCGTTTCCTGGGTGAGATCGGCGGCCGCTCCTACAGTGAGCAGTATTTCGGCCCCGGCGTGTATTCACGTGAGAAGCTGAAGCAGGGCTCTGACGACTTCAACCACAGCATCCTGCTGGGTGTCCGTTACGCC
>CAZZVB010000273.1:0-4757 GCA_964657445.1 uncultured Burkholderiaceae bacterium
CTCGCAATGACGGCGGACAACCGGGGTCATTGATGACCGAACTACTCGACGCGCCGCGTAAGCAGCACCTTATCGATCCGGAAGTTTGCATCCGCTGCAACACGTGCGAGGCGACATGCCCGATCGATGCGATCACGCATGATGACAACAACTACGTGGTCGATCCGGGTAAGTGTAATTTCTGCATGGACTGCGTATCGCCCTGCCCCACGGGATCAATTAACCACTTCCTAACCGTTGCCACACCGTTCAGCCTGGACGAGCAGCTCGGCTGGCTGGAACTGCCCCCTGCGCCGGACTTGCCAACGGCGCCAGTCGATGCGATCGAGGATGAAGCGACGGCGTTGCTGGATGCCGCGCATAAGGGGGCGGGCGGGCGGGCCCGTGCCCCCGCCACGGCCAGCAAGCCGCGCGTCAACCTGCACAACCGCGGCAACCCGGCGACCGCAACCGTCACCGGCAACATCCGCATCACCGACAAGGGCGCATCGTCGGACGTGCGTCACATCATCCTGGATTTCGGCACCGCCGCCTTTCCCGTGCTGGAAGGTCAAAGCATCGGCGTCGTGCCACCCGGCGACGATGCTTCCGGCAAACCGCACGCCATGCGGCTCTATTCGATTGCAAGCGCCCGCGACGGCGAGCGCCCGAACACCAACAACCTAGCGCTGACCGTCAAGCGTGTGGTGGAAAGCCGGCCGGAAGGCGAGTTCCGCGGCGTTGCCTCCAATTGGTTGTGTGATCTGCCGCTCGGCAGCAAGCTGGGCGTGATCGGCCCGTTCGGTTCCACCTTCCTGATGCCGGACGACCCGGATGCCGAGATCCTGATGATCTGCACCGGGACGGGCGCCGCACCCTTTCGCGGCTTCACCGAACGCCGCCGCCGCGCCAGCCCGAATGGCCGCGGCCGGCTGCACATGTATTTCGGCGCCCGCTCCCCGGGCGAGCTGCCCTATTTCGGCCCACTCAAAAAGGTCCCTCCTACGCTACTGCGGCAGGAACTGGTGTATTCCCGTGAGCCGGGCCGGCCGCGCGAATACGTGCAAGACCGCATGCGCGCGCAGCCGGAGCAGTTGATGACGCTGCTCGGTAATCCCAGCCTGCACGTCTATATATGTGGCCTGCGCGGTCTCGAAGACGGTGTTGATGCGGCGCTATCGGATATTGCCCGCGCCCACGGGCAGGACTGGCTAGCGATCCGCGACACGCTGCGGGACGAGGGCCGGTTTCACTCGGAGACGTATTAGGAGGGACCTCTCCCAACGGGCGAGTCTCAATCGTCCGAACTTCGCCGGCCCGCCTTGATCACCGCACGATGCGCCTTGCCCTCTAGCCGGCGCTTCTTCGACCCGAGCGTGGGTTTCGTTGGCCGCCGTACCGGCGGTGGGGGCGCTGCTGCCTCCCGCACCAGTTCGACCAGCCGCTCGAGTGCGTCATCACGGTTGCGCTGCTGGGTGCGGTGGCGCTGGGCCGTGATCACCACCACGCCGTCCTTCGTGGCGCGTCCGCCGGCAAGCCGCAACAGCCGTTCCCGGACCCGGTCCGGCAGCGACGGGCTATGCGCCGCATCGAAGCGCAACTGCACCGCCGTTTCGACCTTCTGGATGTTCTGCCCGCCGGCGCCGCTGGAGCGCAGGAAATCTTCCTGCAACTCAGACTCGTCGAGGCTAATGCTGGAGGTGACCCGGATGCGCGGCATGCCGGCATCATAACGGCTCCGCCAGGGTTTGGCTCGGCAAAGGGCAGGTGCTGCCACGCAGCAGCACGACCGATGCGATACAGACCGCAGCGGCGCTGGTCTCATGCCGCCGGGCCTCCTCGGCGCCGCTGGCGGTCAGCACGATGGCGAAACCGAGCAGCCACCAGCGTGCCGAGCGCACGGTCACAACGGGCCCGGCAGGTGCAGCCGCGCCACCGTCCAACCATTCTCGCGTGACAACTCGACGGTGCCGTCGTGCTGGTCGGCAAGCGCCTGCATGATCGACAGCCCCGCCTGCTCGTAACCGGGTTTCGGCGGCGCATCACCGAACGCGTCCGCGCCCCAACCGTCATCGCTCACCGTCAGCAGCACTCCAGATATCGCTGGCCGCTGGGCCTGCACCGTGACGACCACCCGGCCGGTCAGGCGCATGTGCATGCCATGCTTGACGGCATTGCCGACCATCTCGTGCGCGACCTGAAGCACGGTGGCCTCAACCGAGGCGGAGCATTGCCCGGCGACTGCGACTTCGACGTGTAGGGTTTGCTCGATATCTCCCAGCAGCGCCACGGTGCTTTCGCAAAGCGATTGCAGCCGCTGATGCAACGGGCCGGGCTGCTCGGTCAGGCCGAA
This sequence comes from uncultured Burkholderiaceae bacterium, assembly GCA_964657445.1. Taxonomy (GTDB): domain Bacteria; phylum Pseudomonadota; class Alphaproteobacteria; order Acetobacterales; family Acetobacteraceae; genus LMUY01. The sequence goes on from CAZZVB010000273.1 coordinate 2,333, forward strand.
CAGCGCGTCCGACACCCGGGCGCTCAGCATGATGCGGCGTTCCACCTGATCGGCCAGCAGGCCGCCGGCCACCGTTGCGCGCAGATCGCAGGCGGCGACCTGGGCGATGATACGCTGCAGCGCGTTTTTGGTCTGGTGACGTAACTGTCGCATCGCGAGCGCTTCGCCCTGCGGCAGCAACGGCACGGACCTGAGGGTCCTCGACATTGGCGAGACCATGTTTTGCTGACGGCGAGGTAACGGGTGCGACATGGAATTCTCCGGGTGTAGCGTGCCGGCAACATGCCGTGGGATTATTTCCCACGTCAAGCTATATGTGGGGTTAATTCCCACAGCGAACGTGGTATTTGCCGTCCGATGGCAACGTCCCGCCCCACACCCATCGCCATGGCTGGCCCGCTGCGCCGCCTGTTGCGCCCGCTCGTCCGGCTGATGATCCGCTGCGGCGTTACGTTCCCCGCCGCAGCCGACATCCTGCGATCGCTCTATGTGGACGTGGCGGGGGAGGAGCTCGGGCCCAATCGCACGGATAGCCGGGTCAGCCTGCTCACGGGCGTGCACCGTAAGGAGTTGAAGCGGCAGCGAGAGGCGCCGCGGGACGAGGCGGCGCCACCGCTCGTTACCCGCAATGGCCAATTGATCGCGACCTGGCTCGGCGCTGCCGGCTACTCGGATGCCGAGGGTGCGCCACTGCCCTTGCCCCGTTCCGGCACCGACATTGCCAGCTTCGAAAACCTCGTCATGTCGGTCACGCGCGACGTGCGGCCGCGAGCGGTGCTGGACGATTGGCTTAGCCAGGGTATCGTGACGCTCGATGCAGAAGACCGGGTGCACTTGTCGGCCGCCGCCTTCCTGCCGCAACCCGGTCAGGAGGAGCAGTTGTTCTACTTCTCCCGCAACGTGGGCGACCACATCCTGGCTGCGTCCGGCAACGTGCTGACGCCGGGTCAGGCGCCGTTCTTGGACCGCAGCGTGCACTACGACCGGATGACTCTGGACGCAGCAGCCGAGCTGGAGCGCTACGGACGCGCGGCCGCGCAGCGTGCGTTGCTGGATGTAAACCGCCAGGCGCTCCGGCTGACCGCGAACGACGCACCGCCGGGTGCGGCGACGCGCCGTGTCAACTTTGGCATCTATCTGCTGTCCGAGGACGAGCCGCCCGAATGAAGCAGGCCATCTGGCTGCTGGTGCTCGTCCTGGCAGCCTGCGCCCCGAGAGCACCGCAGGTCCCGGTTGCGAACCAGCCGCCCGCAACCGGAACCTGCCGGGTCGGGCCCGATGGCGGGCGACCAATCGCCGACCGGGGCATCGGCGGCACCGGTGCGCCCGGCCAGATGGCGGATCGCGGCATCGGCGGCACGGGGATCATCGGCGTGATCACCGGTTTTGCCAGCGTCTGCATCGCCGGTGAGGAAGTGGCCCTGCCGCCGGCCGTCACTGCCGAGTTCGACGGCGTGCCAGGGAGCCTCGACGATCTGCGCGCAGGCCAACTCGCGGCGTTGCGGGCGAGCGGACCGCCCGACGCGCTGCAAGCAAGCCATATCGATGTTCGCCACGTCGTGGTGGGCCAGGTGCAAGGCACCGCCGCCAGCACCATGACCGTCGCGGGCCAGGCCATCGCCATCGGCGACGCCGCGGGCAACGGCGTCAACGCCTACCTGGGCCAGTGGGTCGCGGTCAGCGGCATTCGTCGGCCGGACGGCACGATCGAGGCGACGCGCATCGACATCACGCGGCCCGGCCGCACCATGGTGCGAGGCCTGCTGTTCGGCGGCGCGGGCCAAGGCCGCATCGGCGCGCTGGAGATCGTGATACCCAAGAGCGCCAGCCTTCCCCCAAGCGGCTGGCCCGTGGTGGTGACCGGAACCATGCAGGACGGCGTGCTGATCGCCGACACCGTCAACCGGGACGTCGCGGCCGATAGCCCCACCGCCTACTTCGGCCCGACCGTGGAGAACTTCATCATCGAGACGGACGTGGCAATTGTCGCAGGCGGCTTCATGCTCAACCGCGACTTCGTCAGCGGCCGGGGTTTCGGCGACGCCGGAACGCGGCAACGCGCGGTGGCGGTCTTCTCCCGCGGATCCAGCGGGTTTGTCGCCAAGGATTTGCGCTTCGAAGACAGTAGCGCTCCCGGCGGATTCACCTCCGCACCCGCCTTCCCAGGAGCCGGCAACGGACGCGGAGGATACCCGGGTTTTTCACCATCCGGCGGCTTCTCGCCCGGCGGCCTTCCGGCACCCGGCGGCGCGTTCCCGAGCTTCTCGCCCCCAGGTGGCTTCCAACCCGGCGGCCTCGGGGCACCCGGCGGCGCATTCCCGAACTTCTCGCCCCCAGGCGGCTTTGCGCCCGCCGGCCCCCCGGTGCGGCACTAGCGCAGTTGACACCTTCCTCGCCCGTTCCCTTGCGGGAGCGGGAAACACCG
>CAZZVB010000274.1:0-4748 GCA_964657445.1 uncultured Burkholderiaceae bacterium
TGACCCGGGCCGCCAAGCTCACAGCCCGCGCTGCCCGTGTCGGGTTCGACTGGCCTGATGCGCCGGCGGTGCTCGACAAGCTGGCGGAAGAAACCGCAGAGCTGCGGGCGGAATTGCCCGACGCCGACCCGGCGCGGCTGGCCGACGAGGTGGGCGACATGCTGTTTGTGCTTGCCAATCTCGCCCGAAAACTCGGCCTCAATCCCGAGATCTGCCTGCAGCAAGCCAATGCCAAGTTCACCCGGCGCTTCGAAGGCGTTGAGGCACGGCTCGCCGCCAGGGGCAGCACGCCCGCGGAGGCGGACCTGGCGGAGATGGAAGCGGAATGGCAGGCAGTGAAGGCATTGGAGCGAAGCGGCGCATGAACCGCCGGTATGTCACTGTGGATGTGTTCACCGACCAGGCGTTCGGGGGCAATCCGCTCGCCGTGGTGCTGGACGCGGACGGCCTCGACACAGCCGCCATGCAGGCGGTCGCGCGGGAGTTTAACTACTCCGAAACCACCTTCGTGCTGCCGCCGCAGGACAGCGCCCACACCGCCCAGGTCCGCATCTTCACGCCGAGCGGGGAGGTGCCGTTCGCCGGACACCCAAACGTCGGCACAGCCTTCGTTTTGGCCATGGAAGGGAACCACGCTTCCCGGCTGCTGTTCGAGGAGATTGCCGGGCTGGTTCCCGTGGACATCGTGCGGGAAAACGGCGAGGTCACCAGCACGGAACTCACGGCGCCGCAGCCGCTGGAGGTCGTGGCGGATATGCCGGCCGGCCTCATCGCGGCATGCCTTGGTCTTAAACCCGCGGACTTGGTCGGCGAGCCCAGGATCGCGTCCGTCGGGTTGCGGTTCGCGTTCGCCGAGGTTGCAACGCGCGAAGCACTGGCGCGGGCTGCGTGGGATGCCGCAGTGTTCGCCGACACGTTCCCACGCGACGGGGCATTCGCGGTGTACTTCTACTGCCGCGGCGGCGGCGGGTTTGACATCCATTCCCGGATGTTCTTCCGCCCGGACGGCATGCGTGAGGACCCGGCGACCGGCAGCGCCACGGTCACACTCGCAGCCCTACTGGCCGAAGCCGGCCCGGACGGCGAAACCCGGCTGCGGATCGAGCAAGGGCGCGACATGGGGCGGCCCAGCACATTGCTGACGCGTACGGTCAAGCAGGACGGCACCGTGCGCAGCGCTCATGTCGGCGGGCGCTGCGTCACCATCATGCGCGGCACGCTCAGTCTGTAACGTCGCGCTCCAGCAGTTCGACCAAACGGTCGAAGCTGTCGCGGTCCGGCGTGCAAACCAGGCCGCCGCCGGTATCGCTCACCAGCAACGGCGAGCCGTCGAAGTGGGCAGAAAACCCCCCGGCCTCCTGGTGCAAGAGCCAACCCGGCAGGTGGTCCCACGGCATCAGGCGGTTGAACACCAGGTAGTGGCAGTGACCGGCGGCCAGCATGCGGTATTCATGGGCGGCGCAGCGATAGTCGCAAACCCCGGCGAGGCCGGTCATGTTCAGCAGCACCGACCGGCGGCGCGCCTCCGTCATGTAGCGCCAGGAGATGCAGCCCGACATGCGCGACGTCGGCGCCGGGTCGGCGACGTGCAGCCGCACCGGATCGCGGGTGGGCGACTGCAACCAGGCGCCCTCGCCAGGCAGCGCGACCGCTGTGTCGTCGCCGATCGGGTCATGGATCGCCGCGGCGACGACCCGGCCCTGCACGATCGCTGCGGCCATCACGCCGAACAGCGGCAACCCGGCGCAGAAGTTCGCCGTGCCGTCGATCGGGTCCACGACGAAGGCAAGGTCGGCGCCGCCCAACTGGCCCAGCAGGGTCTTGTCGGCTGCGCAGGCCTCCTCGCCGACCACCAGGCAGCCGGGGAACATGCGATGCAGGCCGCGCGTGATCATCGCCTCGGCCGCCACATCGGCCTCGGTCACCAGATCGGTCGGGCCGGACTTCTCCCGGATCATATCGGCGTCGAGATTGCGCCAGCGCGGCATGATTTCAGCCCGCGCCGCCGCGCGCAGAAGCTGCACGACCTCGCCCCAGGCGGTTGCGTCGATCGTCGCCAAGTCCGTAATCCCTAGTGCTTGTGTTCGAACCGCGCGCGGTCCGCGGGCAACAGGCGAACCCGCAGGTGGATAGCGTCGTCCTCATCCGAACGTTGCACAACCTCGCCATGCTGATACAGCCACGCGATGCTGGCGCCGTCACTCGGCTCGATCGCGTAGTCGAGCTGTTCCATCCCGGCCGCGATCCGCGCATCGACCGCCGCCAGCAGCGCCGGCAACCCCTCACCCGTCACCGCGGAAATCGGCACGGCATCGCCGCGCGGCGGCACGTTGGCGACGCCGCCCATCAGGTCGGCCTTGTTCAGCACCTCGATCAGGCGGTCGCGCCAATCGCTATCGAGCGTGCCGTCCTTTTCCAGCCCCTCCAGCACGGCGATCACGTCGGAGCGCTGCGACATCGAGTCCGGATGGGCGACGTCCCTCACATGCAAAATCACGTCGGCCTCCGACACTTCCTCGAGCGTCGCGCGGAACGCCTCGACCAGTTCGGTCGGCAGTTCGCTGATGAACCCCACGGTATCGGACAGGATCACCCGGCGCCCTGACGGCAGGCGAAGGCCGCGCATCGTTGGGTCCAGCGTCGCGAACAGCTGGTCCTCGGCATGCACGTCCGCGCCGGTCAGCGCGTTGAACAGCGTCGATTTGCCCGCGTTCGTGTAGCCGACCAGCGCCACCACGGGGAACGGGACCCGCGTGCGGGCGCTGCGATGCAGGCCGCGGGTGCGCCGAACCTGCTCCAGTTCGCGCTTCAGCCGCACGATGCGGTCGGTGATCAGCCGGCGGTCCGCCTCGATCTGCGTCTCGCCGGGGCCGCCGAGGAAGCCGAAGCCGCCGCGCTGCCGTTCAAGGTGGGTCCAGGACCGGACCAGGCGGCTGCGCTGGTAGTCGAGATGCGCCAGTTCGACCTGCAGCGAGCCTTCCTTGGTGCGCGCACGCTCACCGAAGATGTCCAGGATCAACCCGGTCCGGTCGATCACCTTGCAGTCCCACGCACGTTCGAGGTTGCGCTGCTGCACGGGGGAAAGCGACGCGTCCACGACTGCGACGGTCACGTCCCCGGACTTGATCTGCTCACCCTGCATGGCGACCTGGCCCTCGCCCAGCAAGGTGGACGATCGCCGGGTCCGCAACGGGATGACCGCGCTGTGCACGATGTTCAAGCCGATGGAGGCAGCCAGACCGACCGCCTCCGCTAGCCTCGCCTCGGACGCGCGGGACGGTTCGTGCCGGTCAGGCCGCTCCCACGGCAGGATGACGGCGGCCCGTGTCGGGCCGGCCGCAGTCTCAGCCGATGACGTCGTCAGACACCATCTCCCGCATGACGCCCGACTGGGTCAGCGTTTGCGACGTGGGTGCGCTCGACTCGGCCTTGGTCGCATCGAACAGCTGGATCGGCGCACCCGGCATCACGGTGCTGATCGCGTGCTTGTAAACAAGCTGCGTGTGACCGTCGCGGCGCAGCAACACGGAGAAGTTGTCGAACCAGGTGATGATGCCCTGCAGCTTCACGCCATTCACGAGGAACACCGTTACAGGGGCTTTGTTCTTGCGGACGTGGTTCAGGAATACGTCCTGCACGTTCTGAGACTTTTCGCTGGCCATGGAGCCAACTCCTTACTTGTTGTTGTTTTAGGCTAGTCCAAACGTTTTGACACCAAAACAGGCACACAGGTCCTGTCCGCGCACAACGAATGTAGCGAGCCCATTGTGCAGTGCAAGGAAAACGATCAGACCGCCGAGTTGATCCCGCCGGAGATGTGTCTTGCGAACATCTCGAACAAACGCTGAGTGACCGGCCCGACCATGCCGTCGCCAACCGGCTTCCCGTCCAAGGTGACGATCGGTTTGACGAAGGAGGTGGCACTGGTCAGGAAAATCTCCCGCGCACCGCGAAGCTCCGCCTCCGTGACCGAACGCTCCTCGCTGGTGATCCCCGCCTCCGCCATCTGTTGCAGCAGCGACGCCCGTGTGCAGCCAGGCAGGATGGCGTTGCTCAGTTGCCGCACGGACAGCACGCCATTGGCATCCACCACCCAGACGGAGGTGCTGGCGCCTTCCGTCACCGTGCCAGCACGGTCGATAAGAATCGCCTCGTAGGCGCCCGCCTGCCGCGCTGCCTGTTTCGCGAGCACGTTGGGCAACAGCCCGATCGATTTGATGTCGCAGCGTTCCCAGCGCTGGTCCGGCGCGGTGATGGCGCTGCCGGCCCAGCGCTGCGCATCCTTCGGGTAGGCCGGCGTGCGACGGCACGTCACCACCAAGGCTGGCCGGACCGGCTGTTTGGGAAAAGCATGGTCCCGCCGGGCGACGCCGCGCGTGATTTGCATGTAGATCAAACCGTCGCGCAGCCGGTTGCGCGTCACGACCTCCCGCAGGACGTGGCGTAGCGCCGCACGCCCCATCGGCGGCGCAATCCGGATTTCGTTCAAGGATCGTTCCAGCCGGCTCATGTGCAGGTCTTCGTCCAGGAAGCGGCCATGCGCCATGTAGAGAACCTCGTACACGCCGTCGGCGAACTGGTAGCCGCGATCCTCTACATTCACGCTTGCTGCAGCCTGTGAGACGTATCGTCCGTTCACGTAAGCGATCCGGCTCATCGCGAAGCCGACCTATTTTGAGTGACCGCCTCAGCGCGAATGTCTAAGAACGTAATAATCTCTATCATAGACCTACTCCGCAGAGGGCAAT
>CAZZVB010000275.1:0-4722 GCA_964657445.1 uncultured Burkholderiaceae bacterium
CTCAGGCTGGCTGGTCGCGATTGTGTTAACGAACCACGCGCTGGCCGAGGAGCTGCGCCGGCTTACTCCACCGCTTCGACGGCTGGCCCGGCTTTAAATCGCGTTACGCTCGGCAACCAACGTGCGGCGATAAGCAGCCCGGCGACAGCAGTTTGGATCAATACCCCCTCCCCGGATCATACAAATTAGGCAGCGCCTCACCCGCCTCGAACCGCCGTATCGCGTCCGCCACGTAAAACGACCGCGCCCGCCGGGTCGCCAAACTCGCCATGTGGGGCGTCACCGTGATCAGCCGGTGCGTCCAGGCCGGGTGACCCGCTGGCAGCGGTTCGTCCACGAACACGTCCAGCACCGCGCCGCTCAGATGCCCGGAGTCCAGCGCCGCCACCAGATCGTCGAACACCACGTGCCCGCCCCGCGCCGCGTTCACCACCGCAGCGCCGCGCGGCAGCAACGCGATCGTCTCGGCGCGGATCGCGTTGCGGGTGTCCGGCGTGTCCGGCAGCAGGCACACCAGGATGTCCGAGCGCCGCAGGAACGCATCGCGCTCCTCCGCCCCGGTAAAACACTCCACGCCCGGCAGCGTCTTCACCGACCGCGACCACCCGGCGACCTGGAAGCCCAGCGCCGCCAGCATCATCGCCGACCGTGAGCCCAGATTGCCCAACCCCATCACCCCCACCCGCACGTCCAGCGCGCAACGCGGGTTCTCGAAATAGTCCCAGACCTGGGCATGCTGCGACAGCGTGACCCGGCGGAAGTCGCGCAGCAGCGCCAGGCACGCCATGCAGACATATTCGCCCATGCGCTGCCCCGTCTCCTCCCCGCCCATCCGCACCAGCGGCAGATGGGCAGGCCAGGCCGGGTCCCGCGTGATGTGGTCCACCCCGGCCGCAGTGGACAGGATCATGCGCAGGTTCGGCATGGCCGCCAGCCGCCCGGAGTCCGGCTCCCACACCAGCACGTAATCCACATCCTCCGGCCGCACCGTCGGATCGTCCCACCAGCGCACGTCCAGGCCGGGTGCCGCTTCCGCGAAATGCCCCTGCCACTCGGGCACGGCCTTCTCGCCGCCAGACTTGACCAGCAGAACGCGGCTTTCTTTCACAGGCTGTCCGCTCAATGGATCTCGCCGCTCCGCAGCACCGCTTCGCGCAGCTTGGCCGCCGAGAAATCGGGGCTGGCGCAGATGTCCAGGATCACCTTCTCCCGCCGCGTGCACAAATCGATCGCGGCCGGCAGCGCCTTCACCGCGTCCGCCGGAATCACCACCGCGCCGTGGTGGTCGGCATGGATCACGTCGTCATGCGCGCAGTTCATGCCGAAGATGTTCACCGGCTTGCCGTAATCCACCATGTGCACGTGGGCGTGGCTCGGCCCGATCTTGCCGGCGACGATCTGGAACCCGGGCGCCAGCATCGCCGTGTCGCGGAACGACCCGTTGGTCACGCAGCCCAGCGATCCCAGCGCCTTGTGCACGGTCGAATGCACCTCACCCCACCACGCGCCATAGCCGGGCTCGTCATCCAGGTCCTGCAGCACGGTGATGGTCGGCAGGCTCGCCTCGGCCACGTAGTCGTACCAATCCAGCCGGTTGGTCACCGGGCCGCGCGGCGCTTCCTTGGCGCGGATGAAGCCGACCCGGGCCAGACCCACCATCGGCTTTGCATCGGCAATCGCCGCCACCATCGGCGCCGTGGTGAACCCGATGGCCCGCCGCTCCGGCACGACCAGTTCCAGCCCGTTGCAGATGGTGGGCGTGTCCCACGCCTCGAGCGCGATGAGATCCTCGCGCGTGAACGGATACGGCATGCTTTCCCCCGGTTTACGTCTGCGGCAGCATCCCTCCCCAAATGCGGAGTGACAAGCGATGGCGATCGCGCGGGGTGGACAAGCGGTCTATGGGGCGGCGCTCGGCATCCTGATGCTGGACGCCACGTTCGCCCGCGTGCCCGGCGACATGGGCAACGCCACCACCTGGCCGTTCCCCGTGCAATACCGGGTCATCCGCGGCGCCAGCCCGGAACGCGTCGTGCTGCACCAGGCGGAAGGCCTGCTCGGCGCCTTCCTGGACGCGGCGGAGGACCTGGTGCGCCACGGCGTCGCCGCGATCACCACCAATTGCGGCTTCCTGTCGCTGTTCCAGCGCGAACTCGCGGCCCATGTCGGCGTGCCCGTCGCCACCAGCGCGCTCATGCAGGTGCCCTGGGTGCAGGCGACCCTGCCGCCGGGCCGCCGGGTCGGCGTGGTCACCATCTCCGCCGGCAGCCTGACCCCCCGCCACCTGGACGCCGCCGGCGTCCCGCCCGGCACGCCCATCGCCGGCTGCGAGCACGGGCGCGAGCTGTTCCCCGTGCTCATCCGGGGCGAGCGCAACGACCTCGACACCGACGCGGCCGAGGCGGACGTGGTGCAAGCCGCCCGCACCTTGGTGTCAGACCACCCCGGCCTCGGCGCCATCGTCCTCGAATGCACCAACATGCCGCCCTATGCCGCCGCGGTGGCGAAAGCGACCGGGCTGCCGGTGTTCGACTCCGTAACACTGGTGCACTGGCTGCACGGGGCAATCCGGCCGCGCCGCTGGCCGTTGTAGCGGCGTCCACTGCAATAAGGCTTCCCGCATGACCCACCCTGCCCTCACCCCCGGCCGCGCCGCCGTCATCACCGGGGCCGCCAGCGGCATCGGTCTGGCCGCCGCGCAGCGCTTCGCCGCACTCGGCATGGCCGTCTGCATGGCCGACGTCGATACCGCGGCGCTGGAGCGCGAAGCCGCCGCCCTCGACGCCACCGGGGCCGACGTGCTCGCCATCCCCACCGACGTGAGCGACACGGCCCAGGTCACCGCCTTGCGGGACCGCGCCGTCGCGCGCTGGGGCAGCATCGCCGTGCTGATGAACAATGCCGGGCGCGAGGGCGGCGGCGCCATCTCCTCCGGGCCGGAGCGGTGGCGCGCGATCCTGGAGACCAACCTTTGGGGCGTCATCAACGGCGTGCAGGTCTTCACCCCGGCGATGCTGGACGCCGGGCAGCCCGCGCTGATCATCAACACCGGGTCCAAGCAGGGCATCACCACGCCACCCGGCGACACCGCCTACAACGTCAGCAAGGCCGGCATCAAAGTCGTCACCGAGGCCCTGGCGCACGACCTTCGCGGCACCCCCGTTTCGGCCCACCTGCTGATTCCCGGCTTCACCTTCACCGGCTTCACCCGCGTCCGCACATCCACGCAGCCGCCGGGCGCATGGTCGGCCGGCCAGGTGATCGACTTCATGCTCACCGGGCTGGACCGCGGCGACTTCTATATTTTGTGCCCGGATAACGATACGACACGCACCCAGGACGAAAAGCGCATCCGCTGGGCCGCCGACGACATCATCCAGAACCGCCCGGCGCTGTCGCGCTGGCACCCGGACTACGCCGACGCCTTCCGCCGTTACATGGAGACTTGATGCCCAAGACCAGCGCCCTCCGCCTGCTGGCGCCGTTCATCGCGCGCTATCGCTGGCAGGTGGCAGGCGCCACGCTGGCGCTGCTTGCCTCCGCCGGGCTGGTTCTGGTGCTGGGCCAAGGCTTGCGCCACCTGATCGACGGCGGCTTCGCCAGCGGCAGCACGGCCAAGCTGAACGCCACCGCGCTCGTCATGGCCTGCGTCATCGCCCTGCTCGCCTTCGCCACCGCCAGCCGCTTCGCCCTCGTCACCTGGCTGGGCGAGCGGATCGGCGCCGACCTCCGCCGCGCCGTGTTCGACCGCGTGCTGACCCTGTCGCCCGCCTGGTTCGAAACCGCGCGGGTCGGCGACGTGCTGTCCCGCCTGCAGGCCGACACCTCCGTGCTGCAGGCGCTGACCGGCTCGGCGCTGTCGCAATGGCTGCGCTCCGCCCTGCTGCTGCTCGGCGCATTCGGCATGCTGGTGATCACCTCGCCGCTGCTCTCCGCCCTGGTGGCCGCCGTCGTGCCGTTCGTGGTGGTGCCGCTGGTCGTGTTCTCCCGGCGGGAGCGCAAGCTGTCCCGCGTGGCGCAGGAACGCGTGGCCGACCTCGGCGCGCTGGCCGAAGAAACGCTCAGCGCCTTGCGCACCGTGCAGGCCTTCACGCAGGAGCCGTTTGCCCGCGCCCGCTTCGCCACCGCGACGGAGCAGTCGGTCGCCGCCGCCCGCGCCCGCATCGCGTCCCGCGCCGGAGTCATCCTAGTGGTGATCCTGCTCGGCTTCGGCGCGATCACCCTTGCATTATGGGTCGGCGGGCAGCAGGTGCTGGCGGGCAAGCTGACCGGCGGCGCCCTGTCCGCCTTCGTGTTCTACGCCGTGATCGTCGCAACGTCGGGCGCCGGCCTCAGTGAGCTATGGGGCGAGTTGCAGCGCGCCGCCGGTGCCGCGGACCGCATCGCGGAGCTGCTGAACGAACGCGCCACAATCGCGGCCCCGGCCCACCCGCGCGCCCTGCCCTCCCCGCCGCAGGGCCGCGTATCGTTCGACAGCGTCGTGTTCCACTACCCGGCCCGCCCCGACCGCGCCTCGCTCGAAGGCTTCAGCCTGGACGTGCGGCCCGGCGAGACAGTGGCGCTGGTCGGCCCGTCCGGCGCCGGCAAGACCACGGTGTTCCAATTGCTGCTGCGCTTCTACGACCCCCAATCCGGCACCATCCGGCTGGACGGGGTCGATCTGCGCGACGCCGACCCCAGCGACATCCGCGCCCGGCTCGGCCTTGTCCCGCAGGACCCGGT
>CAZZVB010000276.1:0-4679 GCA_964657445.1 uncultured Burkholderiaceae bacterium
GCACGCTTCGCAGCGGGCTTCGCCTTGGCAGCCTTGGACTTCGGTGTCTTCGGCTTGCTCTCCATGGCCGCTGGAACGGTCTTAACCGATGCTTTGGCCGCAGCAGGCTTCTTGGTCGCGGCGACCTTCTTGCTCTCCTTGGCCTTGAACGCCGCCGCCTTGAGCTTTTCCCGCTGAACCTTCATCTCGTCACGGATCATGGCTTGCGCCGCCTTGGCGACCGCAGCGCGTGACGCCTCCGGGATCGTTTCGAGAGCCGTGAAGAACGCCTGGCTAACCGGCTTGGCGCCACGTGGCGAGCGTGCCTTCGTGGTCGTGTCTACTGCTGCTTTCGCCATTTCGATCGAGACTCCATTCTCAAGTTGTTTTTGCTGCGTGCTGATATAGCACGCTTCGCAGACTTTCACACTGATGGGTTGACAAGCATCGTCACGTATTTGGCTTAGTCTCGGCTTCAGCGGTCTTCGTTTGGAGTTTACGTTTCGTTAGATCAGGCTGCCGTGGTGCTCCACGCGGTTTGCCGTCCGTGCGCCCTGTCGGGGGCACCCAGTCTCGGCGCTGCCGCGCCGTCCATGCGTAGCGAGGGTCGCCTTCCAACAGATCAGCGTGCTCGGAGAGACGATTGCGCTCCAGCCAGCTGATGGCCGCTTCCAACTCCTGCAGGTTCATCTGCGATCGTGGCTTGCCACCGGTGCGGCGCTTCAGGATGGCGTTGTAGCGGTGATACAGCCCCTCCCCTCGCGGCGCCTGCATTGCGCCTTCGTCCTCGACTGCTTGCTGCGCCACCACTTCGCCAACACGCTGTCTTAGGCGGCGCTCCTGCTGGGACGGCGGTTCGAGCATTTCGGTTTGCGCTTGGTCCTCTTCCAGCCTTCGGATGGCGTAATCAGGTCCGGGCCGCAGCAGCCCGAAGCGGAGACCGAGCGCATTGCTTTGTAGCGGCACGATACCGGAGTCGTCGCCGTCGGCGAGCTCGTCGAGCAGCCAAGCTGGTAGTTCGGACTTTGCTCGATCCTTCATCCGCTTCGCCACCGTGCCTTGCTCGGTTTCGATGCTGTGCCGGAAACGCGCGAAGAGCGGATCGTCGGGATGATAAACTAACGCGCGTTGCCCGGCGTAGGGGCCGGCATTTGGGTCGACCCGGGTGGCCCGAGCGACCATCTGTTCCAACCACGCCCGAGATCGAATGTGGGTCAACGCCGCCACGACGGAGATGTCCGGCGCGTCGAGGCCTTCGTAGGCCATCGCCACGGTGACGAGGACGCTCGGCTCCGACAGCAGGCGAAATCGCGCCAGGATCTGCGGGGCGTCTCGTTCATCAGACGTGGCGAGTTGCACCGTGTCCGCTTGATGGCTTGGGATCCAACGCCTGATGATGTCGGCATAACGCCGGGCAGTCATCTGGTCAGGAGCGACGACGAGCAATTTGCCGAGGCCTCGTGCCTCCGCGCTCGCTGGTAATCCTCTCTGATGGCGCCGTCTGGCGCGTAGCATGCGGGTTGCCTTGAACGCCTCGCGCAAAAGGTGGTCTGCGAAGCCGGTCCGTAACGCGGTGAACAGCGCCGGGCGCGTAGTTTCGGTCGGCCAGTGCGAAAACAGCCGGTGCGGTCCGATGGCTGTCTGGGTTTCATCGAGCCACGTCGCATCGCCGTCGACCGCACCAAACAACACGGGCAGCACGGCGCGCTCCTCTAAGGCCTGCTTGCGCGAATAGCCGACGATGGCCCATCCCGGTGCCGAGAGATCGACCTCTCGAGTATTGACACGAGATCCCGTTCGATAGGGTAGCCACAAGATGCTTCGCCCATCCGCGCGTTGCAGGGTTCCGGATAGGATCAGGCGCAGGCGCGCCGTTTCCAGGAGGGGCAGCAAGGCGCGGCTCCAGCCGGTCGCCGTGGCGATTGTTGGGTCAGCAAGCGGGTCGGGTGCCATGTCGGCCAACGCCGGCAAGTGATGCACCTCATCCACGACCAGCAACGTTCTATGGCGCTGAAACTCTGCCAAGTGAAGGTCAGGCGCGGCGGCGACACTTTGATAGGTGATGTAGCCCTGCAGGCCGCGACAGGGGTCTGGGGCGTTGTCCGCGGCGCGGACGCTGATGGCATGGCCCAGTTCTGCTCGCCATGTTGGATCGGCAAATGCCTCCTCGGCCTGCAGGCGAAGGCTGTCGCGCGGCACCACCCAGCACACGCGGTCGATCAGGCCGGCCGCGATCAACCTGGCGGTCGCGATGACAGGCAGCAGGGATTTGCCGCCACCCGGTGTGACCGCGGCCAAGATGTCCGTGACATTGGCCCCCTGCCCTATCGCCAGCCCATGCACAATCGCGGCGACCTGGGCTTGGTGGGTTCGGAGTGAGCGTGGGGATCGCGACAACGACATAGGAACCGGGAGCTGTGGCTGGACGAGTCTCAGTCACGGACGCTCGCTTGTGAATCCCTGGAGTGGAGCGAACGTTTTCATTTAGGGCCGATGTCCGGCTGTTGACTCCGAAGTGATGAGCACCTCCTGCTGGTGGCTGTCAGGCCAGCTTCGAAAACATCTCCGCGGGGTGATGTTATCCCTCGTCCAATATCTATGGGTCAGCGTCGCGTGAGAGGCGTTCTCTCGGATGAGACACATGCCGAGCACTCAGGAATGGTTCAATGAACGAAGACAGACTGCAGGTCTGGACGCCGCAGGTGCTGAGCGCGTTGCGGATCGTGGCGGCTCTGCTGTTCCTGCAATACGGCCTGTCCAAGTACTTCGGCTTCCCTGCGAAGCCCCCGCCCAACTTCTCAGTGTTCTCATTGATTGGTTTGGCCGGCGCCATCGAGCTGGTCGGCGGCCTGCTGCTCGTGGTCGGTCTTTGGTCGCGATCTGCCGCTTTCATCATGTCTGGCGAGATCGCGGTGGCTTATTTCATACGCCGCGCTCCGAACGGCTTCTTCCCGCAGGTGAATACAGGCGGCCTAGAAGTGCTGTTCTGCTTCGTCTTCCTGTTCTTGTTCGTCGCCGGGCCGGGGTGTTGGGCCGTCGACACGATGCGTCGCAGGTAAGGCGGCGGTGATCATGTGCTGAAAAGGAGCTCGAAAGCTTCGAGTGAGATGCTTCCCGTCGTTGCTGTCCGAACCGCTTGGCTCCTTGTTGCGACGCCCAGACCGGGTACAAGGGATATCGGCCGGGTCGGTAGCAAATCGGCGGCAGACAGATGTATTATCGTCTAATCATGAGAGGCTGTCACCAACCCGACGGTTATGTTCTGAGCTTCTGATGATCTCGGACGATGATATTCGCCGTGCTGTATCGCAGCCCGCCTTCGAAGCCGGTCTGTTGTATCAGGCCGAGGGAAGGGTCCGTGATCTCCGTATCTCGCCCGACGGCGTCATCGAAGCGCGGGTCTTGGGCAGCGGGCGGACACCCTATCGACAAACTATTCGTCTGGGTCCGGGCCCTGGCGGCGGGGTTCTTCCGTCCGGATCGTGCACCTGCCCGGTTGGCTACAATTGCAAGCACGTCGCGGCGGTGTTGCTCGAGGTTCAGGAGCAAGATCATCCGGCACCCGACGGCAGACACCACCCTCCAAAGGCTACCCCAGAAACGCTGTTACGCAACGCAGCACCCGTCATCGCGCCCCTGCCCTACGACGTAGCAAACTGGCTACATACGCTTGAGGCCGCGCAGCAAGAGGAGAGCGAAGACTATCCGCCGACAGTGCGCAAACGGCTGCTCTACGTGCTGAACCACGGCAGGCAGTCCGGGGGCGTGATGGTCAACCTCGAATCCATTGAGCTCAAGCGCGATGGGACGCCGACCAGAGCGCTCACCCGGCACCAAGTCGAGCAGTTGCTCCGTTTTGGCCAGCAGCCCAAGTTCTTGCGACCGTCAGATCGGACAATCCTGCGGCAACTGATGGGAATGGGCCCTGTCGATGAAGCATTCGTCGCAACGTTAAGGGCAATCATCGCCACTGGCCGTGGCCGGTGGACCAGCTTTGACGGACCAACGCTGACCGAGGGACCAAGCGTCGCCGGCACGCTGGATTGGCGGCTGTACGGGGATGGCAGCCAACGCCCCGACCTCGTCCTTCCGGAAGGGCTCATCCCGCTTCGACTAGCCGAAACCTGGTATGTCGATCCCGCCACAGGAACGATGGGCCCTGTCGAGACCGAACTGCCGGCGCGCGTCGTGCAAGCCATGCTGGCAGGCCCAGCGCTAACATCGGCGCTCGCCGGCCGAGTACGGGAAGAGATGACCCGGCGTTGGCCCGGCCGGAGCCTCCCAGCCCCAAAGCCACTCGCGCCACCGACTGTGCTGAAGGAAAAGCTCCAGCCCCACTTGCTCCTGCTGTCTGGCGAGCTCCCGTTCGATCCCACCGTCATCACTGCATCGGGCCGCTACCGACCCCCATCGTCATCCGGATCACACCGCGTAGCGCTCGCGCGCCTGTTTTGGCGCTATGGGCCGGTCGAGTTGCCGGCCGGCGCCCATATCCGGCCAGAACACGTCGTGCAGCATGGCGGTGCGCTGTTCCAGCTCGTCCGCGACCGCGCGGCAGAGGAACACGCAACGGAGATTGTTCGCCAGATCGGGCTCGGTCGTCTGAGTTCTTACCATTATCTTCCCGACAGTCATCCGCATGCGGGCGACATGGCGATGATCAACTCGGATCCGGCCGCGTGGATTGAATTCGTGCTCAG
>CAZZVB010000277.1:0-3024 GCA_964657445.1 uncultured Burkholderiaceae bacterium
TTACCGGGTTGAGCCGACGCGCGTTGGCAACCTGACCAACTATGACAAGCTGCTTTTGTCGGTGGAGACGAATGGTGCGGTGACGCCTGAGGATGCGGTGGCGCTCGCCGCACGCATCCTGCAGGACCAGCTGCAGCTGTTCATCAACTTCGACGAGCCGCAGCAGCTTCGCGCCGAGGAACACCACGACGACCTGCCGTTCAACCGCAACCTGCTTCGTAAGGTGGACGAGCTGGAGCTGTCGGTGCGTTCGGCGAACTGCCTGAAGAACGATAATATCGTCTATATCGGCGACCTGGTGCAGAAGTCGGAGCAGGAGATGCTGCGCACGCCGAACTTCGGCCGCAAGTCGCTGAACGAGATCAAGGAGGTCCTGACCAACATGGGCCTGACCTTGGGCATGACCGTCGCCGGCTGGCCGCCGGAGAACATCGAAGATCTGGCCAAGCGGCTGGACGAGCCGTTTTAAGGAAGTAGAGACATGCGTCACGGTGTGAGCGGCCGAAAGCTCGGCGTTACGACAAGCCATCGCTTCGCCATGTTCCGCAACATGGCGGTCGCGTTGCTGAAGCACGAGCAGATCACGACGACGCTGCCGAAGGCGAAGGAACTGCGCCCGGTGGCGGAGAAGCTGATCACGCTGGGCAAGCGGGGCGGGCTGCATGCGCGGCGTCAGGCCTATGCCGAACTGCGCGACGAGAAGATCGTGGCCAAGTTGTTCGACACCCTGGCCACGCGATACAAGACGCGTCAGGGCGGTTATACCCGCGTGCTCAAGGCGGGCATGCGGTATGGCGACGCGGCGGACATGGCGGTCATCGAGCTGGTCGAGCGTGACCCGGCGGCCAAGGGACTCGATAGCGGTCCGCGGCCGGAGATGGCGGAGCAGGCGGCCTGATTTCATGAGACGGTCCGGCCCCGCAGCGCTCGTCGCGGCGGCCGGAATGTTCCTGGCCGTTGTGGCGTCGGCCCAGCCGTATCGCCGGGTCACCGTCACCGTTGCCGATCACCTCAGCAGCGGCCAGCAGGAAGAGAGCATCACCGTCTATTTCGACGGGGTGATGGCTGGGTCACTGCACGTCGATTCGTCGCACATGGACGACAGTTTCCAGGCGAGCGTTCCCGGCAAGGCGGAGCTTAGCTTTGCCTTGTGCGGCAAGCTGCTGCGGCGCGAGGCTGACGGCACGATCTCCACGCATCCCATCGACAATGGCGGCACGCTTAGCGGCTACGAGGGCGCCAGTCTCGCCGCGATCACACTGGGCGATGTGCTGTTCACGCTGGCGGATGAGTCCGGGCACAGCCAGGTCACGGTCAAGCCGGGTCCGTCCTGCACGGCCGCGGTGTCGTGACGGTGACCCCCGATCTGTTCGGCGCCGAGCCGGTGCAGACCATGCCGTCGTCCGGGCCGCTGGCCGATAGGTTGCGGCCGCAGGACCTGGCCGAGGTCGTCGGACAGGATCACCTCGTTGGCGCGGACGGCACGATCACGCGGATGCTGGCGCGCGGCTCGCTGGCGTCGCTGATCTTCTGGGGCCCGCCCGGGGTCGGCAAGACGACGATTGCGCGGCTTCTGGCGCAGGCCGCCGGTCTGCATTTCACTCAGCTTTCCGCAGTGTTTTCCGGTGTGGCCGACCTGAAGCGCGTGTTCGAGGACGCCAAGCGCCGCCGGGCCGCGGGCCAATCCACCTTGCTGTTCGTGGACGAAATCCACCGCTTCAACCGCGCGCAGCAGGATGGTTTCCTGCCCGTGGTGGAGGACGGAACGGTCGTGCTGGTGGGTGCGACGACCGAGAACCCATCGTTCGCGCTGAACGGCGCGCTCCTGTCCCGCTGCCAGGTGCTGGTGTTGCGGCGCCTGGACGACATGGCGCTGGAGCAGTTGCTGGAGCGGGCGGAAGGCGGCGAACCCTTGCCGCTCACGCAGGAGGCGCGCGCGACGCTGCGCGCCATGGCCGATGGCGATGGACGCTATATCCTGAACATGGCGGAACAGCTTCAGGCGCTTCCCGAAGGCACCGCGCCGCTGGACGCAACGGCCCTGTCGGAGCTGCTGGCCAAGCGTGCCGCGCTCTACGACAAGGACCGGGAGGAGCATTACAACCTGATTTCCGCGCTGCATAAGTCGCTGCGCGGCTCCGACCCGGATGCGGCGCTGTATTGGTTCGCCCGCATGCTGACCGGCGGCGAAGACCCGCGCTACATCGCCCGGCGCCTGACGCGGTTCGCGGCAGAGGATGTCGGCATGGCCGATCCGCAGGCGCTGCTGCAGGCGATCGCGGCCTGGGAGACCTATGAGCGCTTAGGCAGCCCCGAAGGCGAGTTGGCGCTGGCGCAACTGGTGGTCTATCTCGGCACCGCGCCGAAATCGAATGCGGTGTATGCCGCGTTCGGGCAGGCGATGCGCGCGGCCAAGGACACCGGCAGCCTGGCCCCGCCGGCGCATATCCTGAACGCGCCGACCAAGCTGATGAAGCAGCTCGGCTACGGCGCCGGCTATGACTACGACCACGATGCCGAGGACGCGTTCTCCGGCCAGGACTACTTCCCGCCGGGCATGGACCGGGTCGCATTCTACCGCCCCGCGGATCGCGGGTTCGAGCGGGAGATCGGCAAGCGGCTGGCCCAATGGGCTGCGCTGCGAGCGGAGCGGCGGGCGTGAGCGTCTCCATCCAGACCGTGTCGGAGGACGAAGCCGACACGCGGCTTGACCGGTTCCTGCGCCGGCGTTTTCCCGCGCTGACGCAGGGCGTGTTGCAGAAGATGTGCCGCACCGGGCAAATCCGGGTGGACGGGCAGCGGGTCGAGGCTTCGGCAAGGCTGGCGCCCGGGCAGGCCGTGCGGGTGCCGCCAATGCCGGCCGCGCCGGAAAAGCGCGTCGCCGCGGTGACGCCGTCGACGACCTTCGCGGTGATGATGGCATCCTCGTACTCGGTGTCCCAATCCTCGTCGGAAGCGGGCTTTACCCTGGCATCGGCGCGTTGCACGGCATCGTCGCCACGCACCTCGCAACCGGCATCGATC
>CAZZVB010000277.1:3034-4666 GCA_964657445.1 uncultured Burkholderiaceae bacterium
CCGGCCGACGCGAAGGAGATGGAGCGCATGGTGCTCCATCGCGACGAGCAGATCATTGTGCTGAACAAGCCGCCGGGCTTGGCCACCCAGGGCGGCCCGGGCATTACCAGGCATCTGGACGGCATGCTGGACGCGCTGCGTGACGGTGGCGATCGCCCGCGCCTGGTGCACCGGCTGGACCGCGACACCTCCGGGGTGATCGTGCTGGCCCGCACGGCGGGAGTGGCGGCGAAGCTGGCTGCGGCGTTCCGCACCCGGGATGTCGAGAAAACCTACTGGGCCGTGGTGGTCGGCAATGCGGTGCCGGAGGACGGCCAGATCGACCAGCCGCTGAAACGCCAATCCAGCGCCTTCGGGGAACGCACGGTGGCGACGGACCGGAAGGACCGGGAGGGCCAGCGCGCCTACACCAACTACCGCACCCTGGACAAAGCCGGCCGCAAGCTGTCCTGGCTCGAACTGCAGCCGCTGACCGGGCGGACGCATCAGTTGCGCGTGCATTGCGTCAGCCTGGGGACGCCGATCGTGGGCGATGCGAAGTATTCGGAGCCGCGGGACAACGGCACCGGCGGCAGCTTCGTCGAGGGGCTGGCCGATCGCCTTCACCTGCACGCACGGTCCCTGGCGCTGCCGCACCCGGCGGGCGGCGTACTTGTGATCACGGCGGAGCTGCCGCCACACATGCGCGAGACGTTTGCAACACTCGGTTTCCAGGCGCCGCCGCCCGCGCCGGTGACGTGGCGGGAATGGGCGATCAAGTAGGCCGCCCAGCAGGTCTGGGTTTGGCTTAGGAGCACGAATGGCAAGACGCTGGCTAATCGGGTTGGCGCTGTTGCTGCTGGTCCTGGCGGGCGGGCTTGCGGCCGCCGCGCTGAGCTTCGACCCGAACGGACAGAAGGCGCGCATCGCCGAGGCGGTGTACCGCGCCACGGGGCGTCAGCTCACCCTGGCCGGGCCGATGCGGGTCAGTTGGGGGCTCAAGCCGACGATCGAAGCGGAGGATGTGGCGCTCGCCAACATGCCGGGTGGATCGCGGCCCGACATGGCCACGGTCGGCCGGCTGGAAGCCCGCATCGCGTTGCTGCCGCTGCTGTCGCGCCATGTGGACATCGTGAGCGTGACGCTCATCCACCCGGACATCCTGCTGGAAACGGACGCGCAGGGCCGCGGCAACTGGCGTTTCATGCGCCCGGCGGCTGCGCCAGGGCCGGTGAGCGCGCCATCCAGCGGGCCGCGGACGGTGACGACCCTCGACAGCCTGCGCGTCACGGGCGGGCACGTGACCTGGCGCAACGGCGTGACGGGACAATCGGCCACGGCCGACCTGCCGGATGCGGTGTTCGACCTGGGTGACGGGCCGTCGCACCTGCTGGCGCAGGCTCAACTGGCTGGCACCGGCCTGACGATCGATGCCACCCTGGGCGACTGGGCACAGATCACGGGTGAGCAGCCGGGGCCTTGGCCGGTCAAGACCACAATCACCGCGGGCGGCGCGACGGCCACCTTCGACGGCGCCGCCGATCCGGCAGCCCGGTCGCTCTCCGGCCGCGTGACCGCGACGATCCCGGATTTGGCGGCGTTGGGCGTGGTCGTGCAGCGCCCGGATCTGCCCCCGCTGCATGACGTGCACTT
>CAZZVB010000278.1:0-4642 GCA_964657445.1 uncultured Burkholderiaceae bacterium
GCGCTAACGTCACAATTCTCCGCGTTTGGCACGCAGCGCAGGATCGGCCCTAAAGCAGCGGCATTTCCCTCTACCGCCCTTCACGGGTGAGGGCGCTATCCCCCTTGCGCTTGGCGAACGTATCGGGGAGCGTGGCGCGGGAATCGCGGCCGGAAGCGCCACGGGGGAGAACGTCTTGGCGCCGATCATCGCCATGCAGGCCATTACCAAGGTGTTCGGCGGCACGCGCGCCGTGGACGCCGTCGATTTCGACGTGCGGCCCGGCGAGGTCCACGCGCTGCTCGGCGGCAACGGTGCCGGCAAATCCACGCTGATCAAGGTGCTCGCCGGCGTCCATCGCGCCGATAGCGGCCGGGTGCTGGTGCGCGGCGCCCCGGTAGATCCACAGACGGACCGGCTGCCCGTCGCCTTCATCCACCAGGATCTCGCGCTGGTCGAATGGATGTCCGTCGCCGAGAACATCGCGCTCGCCGCCGGCTATCCGCGCGGCAGCTTGGGCCTGGTGCGCTGGCCCGCCGTCTACGACCAGGCCCGCCGGGCACTGGACCAGGTTGGCTGCCCGATCGACCCCGATACGCGAGTGGCCGACCTGTCGCGCACCGACAAATCCATCGTCGCCATCGCCCGCGCGCTCGCCACGGCGGCCGAGGTGATCGTGCTGGACGAACCCACCGCCAGCCTGCCCGCTGCCGAGGTCAGCCGCCTCTTTGTCGTGCTGGACCGGCTGCGCGCGGCCGGCGGCGGCATGGTCTATGTCAGCCACCGCCTGGACGAGATTTTCCGCATCGCCGACCGCGTGACGGTGATGCGCGATGGCCGCCGGGTCGCGACATTGGATGTGGCCGACACCACCCCGGCTGAGCTGGTGCAACTCATCGTCGGCCGCACCCCGCTGCATCTCGCCGCCCGTGCGCCGGTACCGGATGCCGCCCCATTGCTGGCCGGCCGCGGGATCGTCGCGGAGGACGCCGGGCCGATCGATTTCGTGCTCCGCCCTGGGGAGATCGTGGGTTTCGCCGGGTTGCGCGGCGCCGGGCAGGAACCGGTCGGGCGCGCGATCTGCGGCATCCTGCCCCGCGCCGCCGGAATCATGCAGTTGGCAGGCCGCGCTATCGCGCCACACACTCCGGCAGATGCAGTGGGCTTAGGCATTGCCTTCGTCTCCAGCAAGCGGCAGGAGGAAAGTCTCGCCATGCCGCTGGCGGTGCGGGAAAACCTGTTCATCAATCCCTCCGTCGAAGGCCGCGGAACCGCCTCGCCGATCAGCGAGGCCACCGAAGCCAAACTGGCGCTGGCACGGCTGCGCACCGTCGGCGCCCGCCCGCTGGTCACCGAACCGGCCATCGCCACCTTCAGCGGGGGCAACCAGCAGAAGGTCGTGCTGTCGCGCTGGCTCGGCGGCGCCATGTCCGTGCTGGTGCTGGAGGAGCCGACCATGGGCGTGGACGTCGGCGCCAAGGCTGACATCTACGCCTTGCTGGACCGGCATGCAGCGAACGGTG
The DNA here is from genome assembly GCA_964657445.1 of uncultured Burkholderiaceae bacterium. GTDB lineage: Bacteria > Pseudomonadota > Alphaproteobacteria > Acetobacterales > Acetobacteraceae > LMUY01. The sequence goes on from CAZZVB010000278.1 coordinate 1,503, forward strand.
GCGGCGTCATCGTGGTTTCCACCGATTTCGAGGAAGTCGCCGCCATCTGCCATCGCGCGCTGATCTTCGACCGCGGCCTCATCGCGGGCGAACTTGCCGGCAACGACCTCACCCCCGCCGGGCTGATCGGCGCCTGCGGCGGACAGATGCCCACACCTGCCGAAGCCGAGGCGCTGAGCCATGCATAAGACCGCGTTCAAACTGCTGGCCAACCATGCGCTGCTGCTGCTCACCGTGGCGCTGGTGATCCTGTTTTCCCTGCTGCTGCCCCGCACCTTCCCGTCGGTGCTGACGATGCAGTCCATCCTGTCCGACAAATCCATCGTCGCCTTCCTGGCACTGGCGGAAATGGTGGTGATCTCCGCCAACCAGTTCGACCTGTCGGTCGGCTACATGGTCAGCCTGCTGCACTCGCTGGCGATCGGACTGATGGTGGCGGGAACGCCCTGGCCGCTGGTCTGCGCACTGACGCTCGGCATCGGGCTGGCGATCGGGCTGCTGAACGGCGTGCTGGTTCGCTTCGCCAAGATCGACAGCTTCATCGCGACCCTGGGTGTCGGCACCGTCGCCTACGGCCTGGCGGGCTGGTACACCGGAGGCGAGCAGATCATCGGTGACTTGCCGAAAGGCTTCCTGCTGCTCGACAGCACGCGCGTTCTCGGCCTGCCGCTCTCCGCGCTGCTGCTGCTGGTGCTGGCGGCCGTGATGTGGGTGGTGTTCGAATTCCTGCCCACGGGGCGCTACCTCTATGTCATCGGCGCCAATGAGCGTACCGCCGAGCTCACGGGTATCCGCGTCAACCGCTATGTCATCGGCGCCTTCTGCGTGTCCGGCGTGATCACCGCCTTCGCCTCGCTGATCCTCGCCGCGCGCATCCAGGTGGGCCAGAGCAATGTCGGGCAGGAATTCCTGCTGCCGGCCTTCGTCGGCGCCCTGCTTGGTGCGACCACCGTGCGGCCCGGCCGGGTCAACGTGTGGGGCACCGTGGTGGCCGTGCTGATCCTCGCGGTCGGCATCTCCGGCATCGAGCAGATGGGCGGCGCCTTCTATGTCGAGCCGCTGTTCAACGGTTCCACCCTGGTGATCGCCGTCGGCATGGCCGGCTGGGCCGCCCGGCGCCGCTTGCGTGCCTCCCGCACCACCGCCGGTGCGGCCGCCCAATCCGAAGCCGCCAGCAAGACGGCCTGACCCAAAAAACGCCCAAGGAAACCCATGCAACGATTTATCCTGCCGGTTCTCGCCCTCGCCGCCCTCGCCGCCCCTGCCCATGCGCAAGACGTGCTGGCCGAGGCGAAGGCCCGCGTCGCATCCGCCACCGCGCCCGTCAGCACGTGGGACGGGCCTACGGCCGGGCCAAAAGCGGCTGCCGGTAAAACGATCATCTACATTTCGGCCGACCAGCGGAACGGCGGCGCGCTGGGCGTCGGCAACGGCGTCACCGAAGCTGCCGCCGCGATCGGCTGGACGCTGAAGATCATCGACGGTCAAGGCTCCGTCCCGCAGCAGACCGCCGCTATCGGCCAGGCCATCGCACTGCAGCCGGACGGCATCGTGCTCGGCACCATCGACGCGGTCGGCCAGCGCGCGACCCTGGAACGCGCCACGCAGCTCGGCATCAAGGTGGTCGGCTGGCATTCCAGCCCGAAGCCCGGCCCAATCGAGAGCCCGGCGGTGTTCGCCAACATCACCACGCCGCCGGAGCAGATCGCGCTTACCGCCGCCGACTACGCCATCGCAAAGTCGGATGGCCAGGCCCAGGTCGCCATCATGCGCAACAGCGAAACGCTGATCGGCCGCACCAAGGGCGACCTGATGCGCAAGCGGATCGAGGAGTGCAGCGGCTGCTCCGTGCTGTCGTTCGACGTGATCCCGATCGTCGAGACCTCCACACGCGTGACGCCGCTCACCTCCTCGCTGATGCAGCGCTTCAGCGGCAAGCTGACCTGGATGCTGGCGATCAACGATTTGTATTTTGACTTCGCGATCCCCGCCTTGCGCGCCGCCGGCGCCGGGCCGGAAGGGCCGCCGCTGCTGGTTTCCGGCGGCGACGGCAGCGTGTCCGCCTACGGCCGCATCAAGGCCGGGCAGTATCAGGCGGCGACGGTGCCGGAACCGTTGAACCTGCAAGGCTGGATGGCGGTGGACGAATTGAACCGCGCCTTCGCCGGCGCCCCCTGGAGCGGCTACGTCACTGGCGTGCACCTCGTCACCCACGACAACGTCGAAGCGGATGGCGGCGCGAACAACCGCTTCGACCCGGATAACGGCTACCGCGACCACTACAAGGCGATCTGGGGAAAGTGAGGGGCAGCCTCCAACTCCTCGGCCACTCGGACCAGGGCGGGCGGCCGGACGGCGTGCAGATCATGCTGCACGAAGGCTACGCCTATGTCGGCCACATGTTCAGCGACGGGATCACCGTCCTGGACGTCCGCATGCCGAGCGCACCGCGGACGGTCGGCTTCATCGCTTGCCCGCCCAACACCCGCAGCCACCACATCCAGGTGCATGACGGCATCCTGCTCGCCACCAATTCGGCCAACATCTGGGCGATGCAGCGCTACGGCGATCAGGCCGACTACTTCACCGCCCCGCTCGCCGACAGCTTCACCCGGCGTGAGCGGGAGTTCACCGCCGGGTTACGCGTGTTCAGCCTCGATGATCCGGCGGCCCCGCGCGAGATCGGCTTCTGTCCGGTCGAGGGCATCGGGCTGCACCGCATCTGGTGGGTTGGAGGCCGCTACGCCTACGCATCGTGTCATTTCGACGGCTACACCGACCACATCCTGGCCGTGTTCGACGTCGCCGACCCCACCAGGCCGGAATTGGTGGCCCGCTGGGCGCTTCCCGGCATGGACCGCGCCGCCGGCGAGGCGCCGCCCTGGCCCGCCGGCAAGCGCTGGGCGCTGCACCACATGATCGTGGCCGGTACGACCGGCTACGCCGCCTGGCGCGACGGCGGCTTCACCCTGCACGACCTGTCGGACCCGGTGGCCCCTCGCCTGCTCTCCCACCGCATCCTATCGCCGCCTTTCGCCGGCGGATCCCACACGCCTCTGCCGCTGCCCGGCCGCGGCTTGCTCCTGCTGGCGGACGAGGCGACCAGCGCCAACTGCGCGAACGGCCTCGCCCATAGCTGG
>CAZZVB010000279.1:0-4560 GCA_964657445.1 uncultured Burkholderiaceae bacterium
CGCGAGCCTGGACGCGGAGGGCCGCCCGGCGCCGGACAGCGTGCGCCGGGTGCTGGACCAGGTGCGCGCGCTGGCCGATGGCGTGCGCGGCGTCAAAGCCGCGGCCTAACTGGAGCGTCCCATGAGCTGGCTCACCGAAGTCGTTCGCCCGAAGATCCGCTCGTGGTTGGGCCAGGACATCCGCGAGGTGCCGGAGAACCTGTGGCAGCAATGCCCGTCCTGCCAGCAGATGATCTTCCACAAGGATCTCGACCGGAACCTCAAGGTCTGCCCGAACTGCAGCCACCACATGCGGCCGTCGGCACTCGAACGGCTGGCGTGGACGTTCGACGACGGTCAGTTCACCCGGATCGAACTGCCGAAGGCGCCCGCCGACCCGCTGCGCTTCCGTGACCAGAAGCGCTATGCCGACCGGTTGCGCGAAGCCCGGGAGAAGACCGGGCTGGAGGACGCCATCGTCGTGGCGCACGGGCTGGTCGGCGGCCACAAAGCCGTCGTCGCTGCGATGGCGTTCGAGTTCATGGGCGGCTCGATGGGTGCCGCGGTCGGCGAAGGCATCCTGGCGGGCGCGAACCTGGCCGTGCTGCAGGATGCGAGCTACATCATCTTCACCGCATCGGGCGGCGCCCGCATGCAGGAAGGCGCGGTCAGCCTGATGCAGATGCCCCGCACCACCATTGCGACGCGCCTGGTGAAGGAAGCCGGGCTGCCCTTCATCACCGTGCTGACCGACCCGACCACCGGGGGCGTCACCGCGTCCTTCGCCATGCTGGGCGACATCCAGATCGCCGAACCCGGCGCCTTGATCGGCTTCGCCGGCGCCCGCGTGATCGAGCAGACGGTGCGCGAGACGTTGCCCGAAGGCTTCCAGCGCGCGGAGTACCTGCACGCGCATGGCATCATCGACATGGTGGTGCCCCGCGGCGAGATGCGAGAGACGCTGGGCCGGGTCGTTGGAATGCTGCGCGGCGTGCGCGAGGACACGGCCGAGCCCGCCGCCGCGGCGTAGGCGATGAGCCGAATCGAGCCCGTGATCGCGCGGCTGCACGCGCTGCATCCGCGCCTGATCGACCTTAGCCTCGACCGGCTGCAGCGGCTGCTCGCCGAACTCGGCCACCCGGAGCGGCGGCTGCCGCCGGTGATCCACGTTGCCGGCACCAACGGAAAGGGCAGCACCTGCGCCTTCATCCGCGCTATCGCCGAGCACGCCGGGCTGCGGACCCATGTCTATACCTCGCCCCATCTGGTGCGCTTCAATGAGCGCTTTCGGATCGCCGGGTCACTGGTCAGCGATCACGCGCTGGCGGACGCGATGGAGCAGATCGAGCGGGTGAATGCCGGGCAGCCGATCACGGTGTTCGAGGTGATCACCGCCGCCGCCTTCGTCCTGTTCGCCGCGTGTCCGGCCGATCTCTGCGTCCTGGAAGTCGGGCTCGGCGGCCGGGGCGATGCCACGAACGTCATCAACCCGGCGGCCTGTGCCGTCACCTCGATCTCGCTCGACCACCGGGAGATGCTGGGCGACACGCTGACGCTGATCGCGACGGAGAAGGCGGGGATCTTCAAGCCCGGCGTCCCGGCCGTCACGGGGCTGCAGCCGTCCGAAGCGATGACGGCGCTCGAACGTGCAGGGCCGGTGCTGACGCGAAACCGCGACTGGTGGATCGAGGCTGCCGGGCCGGGGCTGCGATACCGCGACGCCCAAGGTGAGTTGTTTCTCCCACCACCCGGGCTGCCCGGCGCTCACCAGATCGACAATGCCGGGATCGCTGTCGCGGCCGTCCGCGCCGCCGCACTTGGCGTCACCGAGTTCAGCGGGATCGCCCAGGCCCAATGGCCCGCCCGGTTGCAGCGCCTGCGCGGCCGGCTCGCACATGCCGGCCGGGAGGTGTGGCTGGACGGCGGCCATAATCCTGGTGCGGGCGAAATCCTGGCCGACCAGCTCCGCGCGTGGGACGGACCGACGCACCTGATCGTGGGCATGAAGCAGGCGAAGGACACCGCGGAATTCCTGCGCCCCTTGCTGCCGCTGGCCGCCAGCGTATGGGCGGTGGCCGAGCCGGACCAGCATCTCGCGCTGCCGGTCGAGGCGATCATCGCGGCCTCCGGCGGCGTCGCACGCGCGGGCCCGACGGTGACCGGCGCCCTGGCTTCACTTGAAGGTCAGTCCGGCCGTGTGCTGATTTGCGGCAGCCTCTACCTTGCCGGAGAGGTGCTCAAGCTGGATGGAACGGTTCCCACGTGATCGAGCGCCTGACGATGGCCGACCGCGACCGCTGGACGGAGTTGTGGCGTGCCTATCTTGAGTTCTACGGCACCGTCCTGCCGGACGAGCAGTATGACCACACGTGGCAGCGCCTGATGTCCGGCCAGGCGTTGCATGGATTCGGCCTCCGCCACGAAGGCCGCCTCGCCGGGATCGTGCACTTCCTGTTTCACGAAAGCGCTTGGACGGCGAGGCCGGTCTGCTACCTGCAGGACCTGTTCGTGGACCCGGCGGTGCGTGGGACCGGCGGGGGACGCCGATTGATCGAGGCCGTAGCGCAAGCGGCGCGCGCAGCCGGGTCGCCGCGCCTGTATTGGCTCACCCAGAGCCATAATGACGTCGCGCGGACGTTGTATGACCGCTTGGCGAGCCACACCGGGTTCATTCGCTACGAATACCCGCTGTGACGCTTCCACTCCCTCTGGGACTGCGGGTGGTGGGGCACCGGCGGCGCTGACCGGGCTGGGTTTGTGCCTGCTGTCCCCCGAACCAACCCTCTCCCGAAGAAAAACGGCATTTCGTTCAGTCACCGGGAAGCTGCGGGAGGGCACGCCGCAACTTCCCGGCGGCGATCAGGCCGCCAAAGCGCCTGTTTCGCGGGGTGGGGCAGCGCCGAGCGCCGCCCGATCTGCTGCACGGGCCGCGATCCGGCGCCGGGCCGCTTCCAGCACGTAGCCGCTCTCGACCCGTTCGGCGCAGTAGGCTGCGTCGCAGCGCACCGCCTCCGGGTAGAGTGCCGCGTAGCTACCGGCGTTGTGGAAGATGCCGCGATTGTCGTCCTCGACGTAGCTTTCGGATGCCGCGCCCTCGGCCACGATGATGTCGTGCGTGTCGAGTTCGAGGTGCACGTAGTGGACCTCGGTCACGTCCGTCTGCTGCACGATCGTCCGGCCATTCACCAGTGACGCGGCCGGGATCAGCACCCCATCGATGAACATCGCATGCGCCGGCGAAACCCGCAGGTCGCGGTGCGGGACGCCGTCTGCCAGCGCCCCTTGCCGGATCAAGACCGGGTGCAGGCGGGCACTCCCGGCCATCAAGCGGCCGGCATAGCTGCGTTGCCCGATCCACTTCAACGGGCGCAGGGCGCCGGACGCGGTGACCAGCAGATCGCCGATGACCAGGTCTTCGACCTTCACCTCGCCGCGGCCGGTCAGTATGTGCGTGCCCCGCGCGTAACACGCCGGAATGCCACCAGTGGCATTGTTGTCCAGCGTGATTGCATCTGCCCCCAGGGCGGTGTTGTAAGCGACGTGGAAGTACTTGCCAGCCGATCCATCGGTGCCGAGCGTGACATCGGCCGAAATGCCGTTGCTGGCAACCAGATGCAGTATCCCGCCATTGTAGCTCGACAGGGCGGGATCGAAGACAGCGCCGTCGATGAGGAGTTGGCTGCTCGATCCGAAGTTCACGATCGGAACCTTGCTCGTGAACGGGGCCTGGAACTCCAGCGTGCCGGAGCCGCCTTTGAAGTCCACCGACTGGCCGGCGGAGATGCTCAAGCCGCTGCCAAGCGTCAGCTTCCCGCCGGACTCGATCGTGTAGGTGCTGCCGACGTTGACCCCGGCGAGGCCCGTCACCGTGAGATGTGCGCCGTTCTGGACATCGATATTATAGAGGATGCCGGCTTGCACGATGTTGGACAGGGTGATGTCCGTGCCCGCGCCGGCGACCGTCAAGTCGCCGAGCGCAGCGACGCTGAGCGTCGTGGTGCCCGTGCCGCTGATGGTACCCGCACCAGTGAGCACATAGCCGCCGGCAATGTCCTTACTGATCCCGCCGCTGGTCGCAATCGCCATAGACGCCGCTCCTGCCCTGACTAACCGCGGCAAACTAGCGGTGTGGGCGGAGAAGTGCGCTTGCGAGGGCGGCCTATTAGGCTAAGCCATCGGTCTTATAAAGTAGTTCCTAGGACAGGTCTTGAGAGACCGGTTCGGCCCAGCGGTCAGTGTGCGGCGGGCGCTTCGTGCACGCCGTCCAGCCCGTCCTCGGCCGCGCTGCCATCGGCCGCCGCCCGCAGCCGGTGGTAGCTACGCCGGCTGAACGGCAGCATCGCGAGATAAATCAGCCCCGCAGCGGCCAGCGCCGCCCATGGATCGGCCACCAGCACCGCGGCGAATGCTCCCGTGCCGAGCAACAAGGGCAGGACGTAAGGCGAGGGCACCTTGAAGTTCTTGAAACTCCAGACCGGCAGGGTGGATACCAGCAAAGTCGCACTTCCAACCAGCACGGCCGCGCAGAACAAGGGATGCTGAAGAACGGCATAGGCGCGGTCCCAGCCCCAGGCATGCGCC
>CAZZVB010000280.1:0-4549 GCA_964657445.1 uncultured Burkholderiaceae bacterium
CCGCCGGCCGCCATGCCTCCGTCGTGCGCCCATCGGCCGCGCGTATGGTCTCGATGCGTCCCGGGGTCCGGTCGTGATCGAACGGGTCCGCGAAGGCGAGCACCTGCATGGCCTCATAACCCATTTCGTAAACTGACGGAGCGCTGCCGCTGACGTCCACGTCGCGGTATTCCACTACTCCGGCTGGAAGATTGAGCACGGCACGCAGGCGACGCGAAGCACAGTGTGCTATGGACCACTCGAAGAAGTCGAAGCGGAAGCTCTTGTCGGCAATTTCGAAGGCGGGCGCAGGCATTGCCCTAAATGCCAGCGGCTCGACTTCGGCAATACCGTGCGCGCCGTACTCCGATGCGATACGCATCTCGGCAGCGTGGGCTTCGGCCTCGTTCACCCACTTGAACCGGGGCGGCGACGCATCCTGCAGGTCCAATGTGGCCTGCAAGCTCGCTTCGGACGCGCCGGCCAGCCATAGCTTGATCATGCCTCCTCCTAATGAACTCGGATATGGTATAGCTGCGCGTAGAGGCCGGCCTGCATCCGTTCCTCGACACGATGGTTAGTAGAAAGACTGTAATAGCAGTAGACCTGACTGTAAAACTAACTATATAAAACACCATTTCCGTAGCTAAGCATAATGGTAATCAGTTCTTAAATCTGTAGAGCGATGTCTACTTGTGAAGCACTCACACAATTGACTCTTATGTGCTGTTTTGGTGCCGAGCTGCCCTTGCGCCGCCCTATGATACTGAACGATGAGGTCGTTACAGTATGAACTTATGGCCCATTGTGCCAAGCTATGCCCCATTCGACAACAGCCGCCTCACGCATCCGATCGCGCTTTCGTCGCTAAAACATCTGCGCGCTCATTCATCACGTCCCCCGCATGCCCGCGCACCCATTTCCACTCGATCGCATGAGGCTTGGCCGCTTCCAAAAGGCGTTTCCACAAATCCATGTTGGCAACCGGGTCGCCGGCGGCGTTGCGCCAGTTTTTGCGGACCCAACCGGTGTGCCAGCGAGTGATGCCGTTGCGGACGTATTCGCTATCGGTGTGGATCACCACCCGGCACGGGCGCTTCAGCGTCTCCAGCGCCGCCGCCGCCGCCGTGAGTTCCATGCGGTTGTTGGTGGTCGCCGGGTCGGCGCCGGTCAGCTCGCGTTCTACCTTGCGGAAGCGCAGGATTGCAGCCCAGCCGCCCGGGCCAGGATTGGGCTTGCAGCCGCCATCGGTCCAGATCTCGACCGTGTCGTCGGGCGCCGGGTCCGTAGCGGCGCCAACATCAGAGTCCGTAGGCATGCTCGTCCTTGGCGGCCATATGGAAGCGCAGCCGGCCGAGGTACTCCAAAGGGTCCTTGCGCGTGACCAGCGCACCCGGCGGCGTGTTCACCCAATCGAACAACCGGGTCAGCAGGAAGCGGATCGCCGCACCCTGGCATAGCACGGGCAGCGCCGCGCGCTCCTCCCGGGTCAGCCCGCGCCTTGCCGCGTAGGCGCGCAGCATGGTGCGCGCCTTGGTCACGTTGAACGCCATGTCCGGCTCGAAGCACCATGCGTTGAGGCAAACCGCCAGGTCGTAAGCGAACAGGTCGGTGGCGGCAAAATAGAAGTCTATGATCCCGGACAGCCGGCCATCGAGGAAGAACACGTTGTCGGGGAAGAGATCGGCGTGGATGTGGCCGCGGGGCAGGGCAGCGGGCCAGGCGGCCAGGATGAGCTGCAGCGCCTGGCTCAGTTGCGCGCCGAGCCCAACCTGCACCTCGTCCGCGCGCGGCAGGCAGCGGTCCAGCAGCGGCGTCCAGCCGCACGGGCCGAGCGCGTTGGGCCGTTCTGCCCGGTAGCCGGCGCCGGCCAAATGCAGTGCTGCCAGTGCGTCGCCGACCGGGGCGCAATGCGCGGGGCGCACCCGGCGCGGCCACACGCCGGGCAGGAACGTCGTGACACAGGCCGGCCGCCCGGCCAGGTGGCGTAGCGCATTGCCGTCCAGCGCGCGAACCGGCTGCGGGCAGGTGATGCCCTGGCCGGCCAAATGCTCCATCAGGCCGAGGAACCAGGGCAGTTCCGCCGGGTCCACGCGTTTCTCGTACAGCGTCAGGATGAAGTCGCCCTGGGTCGTGCGAAGGGAGAAGTTGCTGTTCTCTACCCCCTCCGCGATGCCACGAAAGGCGACGACCGTGCCGATGTCATAGCCAGCGAGGAAGGCGGCCAGGGCCTCGTCCGTAACCTCGGTGTAGACCGCCATTACCCCGCCGCGACGGGGGGGATGCGCCAGACAGCCGCCGTCACGCGAGCGGGGCGGGGAGCTTGAAGATCACGTCTTCCTCCGTGACCCGGCGTTCCTCGATGCTCAGCGAGTAATGCTCGGACAGATGGTTCAGCATCTCCTGCACCAACGCCTCGGGCGCTGACGCGCCGGCGGTCAGCCCGAGCGTATTCACGCCGTCCATGATCGACCAGTCCAGTTCGCGCGCCCGTGGGACCAACACGGCCCGGCGGGCGCCGGCGCGCTCGGCCACTTCCCGCAGCCGCTGGCTGTTGGATGAGTTCGGGCTGCCGATGACGATCACCAGGTCGCAATCCGGCGCCACCGCCTTGACGGCCGCCTGCCGGTTGGTGGTGGCGTAGCAAATGTCTTCCCGCTTTGGGCCCTCGATGGCTGGGAAGCGGGTGCGCAACACCTCCACGATCTCGGCCGTGTCGTCCACGGACAGGGTTGTCTGCGTGATGAAGGCGAGCGGGCCGGGCGCGGGCTGCACAGCCGCCGCTTCATCCGCATCCTGCACCAAGGTCACGGCGCCGGGCGGCAACTGGCCCATCGTGCCGACGACCTCTGGATGCCCGGCATGACCGATCATCAGGATGTGGCGCTGGTCCGGGCCACCTTCGGCAAAGTGGCGTTCGGCCTCGCGGTGAACCTTGCTGACCAGCGGGCAGGTCGCGTCGTAATAGTGCAGATGGCGGCGTTCGGCCTCTAGCGGCACGGCCTTCGGCACGCCATGGGCGGAAAACACGACGTGCGCGTCCGGCGGCACCTCGTCCAACTCCTCGACGAAGACGGCGCCTTGCGCCTCGAGCGCCTCCACGACCGTGCGATTATGCACGATCTCATGCCGGACATAGACAGGGGCGCCGAAGCGCCGGATGGCTTCCTCGACGACTCGGATGGCGCGATCAACCCCAGCGCAAAAGCCACGGGGGCCGGAAAGCAGGACGCGTAGAGGAGGATGCAGGGCCATGTTGTCCGCGGTGGCTGAGGCGGGCAGTATGCCGGTCCGCCCATCCTGCCACAACCCAGAGTGCCCCCGACCCACGCCGGACCCCTGTCCAGCCTCATTCCATTCCAGCTCATCCATCATGTCTGCACGCTCGTGGACCGTCCTTCCGGAGACGACCATGCTTTCGACCATGTCTGCTTCCATGACCGCTCCTGCTCCTGCGCCGATCCCGCGCGTCCGTGGCACGCTCAGCCGGCTCGCGGGCGGCGCGCTGCTCCTCGGTCTTGGGGCAACGCTGTCGGGTTGCGGGCCCGACCTGCCGAAATTCGCACCCGCGTGCCCTAACACTGGCATCGTCCTCGATGCCGCCGACGTCACGCGCTTCAAGTCCACTGGGACCGACTTGACGGATATGGTTCTCGACGGCCGGATCACAGGCGTGTCGGGAAAATGTTCATTGGACGATCTTGCGCACCTGCGTACGACCATCTCGGTTGCGATGGACCTTACGCGCGGGCCGGGTACCAAAAGCCGCCGGGCCGACGTGCCGTATTTCGTCTCGGTTTCCCGCGGGGACACGATCCTGTCCAAGCAGGTCTATGTCATCCCGGCAGAGTTCGATGCCAATGCCGATCGGCTGCGCCTGATGGGCAACCAGATCGACGTCATTCTGCCGGTGAGCGATACGCTGAAGGGCTCGGACTACCGCTTGCAAGTCGGCTTTCAGCTCACGCCCGAGGAACTTGCCTTCAACCGCCGCCGCGGCCCGCGCTAGGCTGACGTCACCTCATTGAAAGGCTTCCCTATGTCGTTCCGTCCGATTCGTAGCTCGCTCGCTGGATTGCTGCTGGCCAGCACGGTGTTGGCTGCTTGCCTGCCAGCAAGCGCCAAAACCCTTGTGTATTGCTCGGAGGGTTCGCCTGAGAACTTCAATCCCATGCTGAACACGACGGGGACCACGTTTGACGCGAACCGGCCGATCTACAACCGGCTGATCGAGTTCAAGCACGGCACGACGGACCTGCAGCCGGGTCTCGCGGAAAGCTGGGACCAGTCGGCCGATGGCAAGGTCTTCACCTTCCATCTGCGGCACGGCGCGAAGTGGCATAGCAATGCCGCATTCAAGCCGACCCGCGACTTCAACGCGGATGACGTGCTGTTCTCGTTCAACCGCCAGGGCAGCGAGGCCAGTCCGTTCCACAAGGTCTCCGGCGGCAGCTACGACTATTACGGCGACATGGGCTTCGCGAAGCTGATCACCGCGATCGACAAGGTGGACGACTACACTGTCAAGTTCACCCTGACAGATCCGCAGACGCCGTTCCTGGCCGACCTC
>CAZZVB010000281.1:0-4545 GCA_964657445.1 uncultured Burkholderiaceae bacterium
CTTCACCTGCTCGGTTTGCAGGACGAAGCGAGTGCGTTGTTGCGGGACCTGGAAGCCCTGTACGAGTCCGGAGCGGCTGAGGTGATCGGGACTGTGACGCTCGGGTATTGGCGGCGGGCGGTGCAATGACGCCGGGCCGCGCCCGCGTGGTGGCGCTGATCGTGGCGGCGACGTTCTTCATGGAATACCTGGACGGCACGGTGATCGCGACCGCGCTGCCGGCCATGGCCGCCGACTTCGCCCGGCCGGTGGAGCAGCTGTCGATCGGCATCAGCGCCTACCTGCTGGCGCTCGCCGTGTTCATTCCGTTGAGCGGCTGGGTGGCCGACCGCTTCGGCACGCGCAGCGTGTTCCTGTCCGCCATCGCCGTGTTCACCGGCGCGTCGATGCTGTGCAGCCTGTGCGATGGGCTGTGGCCGTTCGTGGCGGCGCGGCTGCTGCAAGGCCTGGGCGGGGCGATGATGGTGCCGGTCGGGCGGCTGACGGTGCTGCGCACGACCGAGAAATCCGCGCTCATCGGCGCCATCGCCCTGCTGACCTGGCCGGCCTTGGCCGCCCCGGTGATGGGCCCGACGGTGGGCGGCATCCTCGTCACCTATGCATCGTGGCGCTGGATCTTCTACCTCAACGTGCCGGTGGGGCTGATCGCGATGGCGCTGTCGGCCGTGCTGATGCCCAACTTGCGGGAAGAAAAGGCGCGGCCGTTCGACCTGCCAGGCTTCGTGCTCAGCGGCCTGTCGCTGTCCCTGATCATGGAGGGGCTGGAGTTCGTGAGCAGCAACGGCCCTGTCTGGGCGGCGCCGGTGTTGCTTGTGTCCGGCGGGGCGCTGGGGGCGGTCGCCATCCAGCATGCCAGGCGTGCGGCGCATCCGATGCTGGACCTCGCGGTGGTGAAGGTGCCCACGTTCAATGCGGTGCTGATGGGCGGCACGATCTTCCGCATCACGATCAATGCGGCGCCGTTCCTGTTGCCGCTGCTGTTCCAGATTGGTTTCGGCTTCGACGCATTCCATGCCGGGCTGATGCTGCTGGCGACCTACCTGGGCAATATGGGCATGAAGCCGTTCACCACGGCGATCATGCGGCGCTGGGGTTTCCGCACGTCCGCGATCGGAACAGGGCTGTTTGCCAGCCTGGCGCTGGCACTCTGTGGCGTGCTGTTTCCGGCGACGCCGCTGCCGGTCATCCTGGTGGTGCTGTTTGCGGCAGGGATCACCCGTTCGCTGCAGTTCACCGTGCTCGGCACCTTGGCCTTCGCCGATGTGACGCCTCCGCGCATGAGCGGGGCGTCCAGCCTGATCAGCGTGTCGCAGCAAATGGCGGTGGGCATGGGCGTGGCCCTGGGTGCCGCGATCCTGCATCTGTCGGCCGCGCGTCATGGCGGGACGCCGGTGCTGGCCGATTTCCACCTGACGTTTTTCGCTGTCGCGGTGATCATGCTTTCGGGCCTGCCCTGGTTCTACCGCCTGCCGCACACGGCCGGCGCCGAGGTCAGCGGGCATCGCCCTGCCGAGCGAGGAGCGGCCTAGCATTCTGGCGCGCGGGCGCGTTAGCTTCGGCTTCCAAAGCATCGATGATGGGCTGCAGTCCATCCTACGTATTTTTTGCGGGCTCGGCCCGCCGCAGCATCATCCAGGAGGCCTGCCGATGAGCCGTCCCGCACCGTTCGACACTGCCTTGCTCGACAGCCTGATGGCGGAGGCGGGCATGGATGTGCTGCTGGTCACCTCCAAGCACGTCGTCCAGTACATGACGGGCGGGCATCGTGCCGGGTTCTTCGACACGATGGATGCGATCGGGCTTAGCCGGTATCTGCCAGTGCTGGTGTATCCGCGCGGCAAGCCGGAGCAGGCCGCTTATGTCGGCCACCGGCTCGAGACGCACCAGCGCCAGGCGGCGCCGTTCTGGCCGGACACCGCGCGCACCGATTCCTCGGGCGCCGATGACGCGATCGAAAAGGCGCTGGGCTTCATGCGGGACATGAACCCGAGGCGCATCGGCGTCGAAACGGCCTTCCTGCCGCTTGCCTCCGCGCAAATCCTGATGCGCGCGCTACCCGGCGCCGAACTGACAGATGCGCTCGGCGTGCTGGAGCAGTTGCGGCTGCGCAAATCTCCGGCCGAACTTGCGATGGTGCGGGAGGCGACCGAGCGTGTCAGCGCCGCGATGCACGAGGCGTTCGCAGCGCTGCGGCCCGGCATGACCAAGCGGGCGTTGGTGCAGCATCTGCGCGAGGCGGAAGTTCAGCGCGGTTTGGTCTTCGACTACTGCCTGATCGCCGCCGGCACCAGCCACAACCGTGCGCCGTCGGACCAGGTGATTGAGGCCGGCGACGTGATCTCCATGGATTCGGGCGGCAATTACCACGGCTACATCGGCGACATCGCGAGGATGGGGATCGTCGGTGAGCCGGATGCCGAGCTGGTCAGCCTGCTGGACACGATCGAAGCGGTGCAGCGGGCGGCGTTCAAGCCGGTGCGGCCCGGTGCGATGGGCAGCGTGATCTACGAGGCGGCGCTGACCGAGATGCGCGACCGGAAATTAGGCCCGGAATACGTGTTCCTGGCGCACGGCATGGGCCTGGTGTCGCACGAAGCGCCGCACCTCACGACTTCAGGGCCAGTGAAGTATTCGGACGACGATGCTCACCGTCCGCTGCAGCCCGGGATGGTGATCTCGGTCGAGACCACGCTGCTGCACCCGCGCCGTGGTTTCATCAAGCTGGAGGACACGCTGGCCGTTACCGAAACGGGGGCCGAGGTTTACGGTGATGGCAACCGCGGATGGATCCGCACCGGGGCGATGGCGGAAGCGGCCTGACAGCCCTTGCCCCGGCCCACTCCGGCGAGGGGCAGGAGAAGGAGCGGCAAACCATCCGCCTGCTCCGGGGTTTGCGCCCCGGGGAGGATCGGCGATGAACTTCGATAAGGTGGCGCAGGTCGTGGCGCGCGGGGCGGGCCGTCCGGCGACATTCGTAATCGCCACGGCGCTCGTGATCGTCTGGGCGCTCAGCGGACCGGTGTTTGGCTTCAGCGATACCTGGCAGCTGGTGATCAACACCGGCACCACGATCGTGACGTTCCTGATGGTGTTCCTAATTCAGAACACGCAGAACCGCGACACCGACGCTTTACAGATCAAGATCGACGAACTGATCCGCGTCACCGAGGGCGCCAGGCTGGCGCTGCTCGACCTGGAGGAGATGAAGGCCGACGAACTGCTCAAGGTGAAGTCAGGCTTCGTCGAACTGGCCCGGCGTCACAAGGGCGAAACGGATACGCCCGAGATCATGCGGGCCGGCGCGCCTTGAGGGCAGCGCCGAGCGTGCCGTCATCCAGCACGTCGAGCGCGCCGCCGATCGGCACCCCGTGACCGACCCGGGTCACCGTGATCCCGGTCGGGGCGAGCCTGTCCACCAGCCAATGCGCTGTGCTGGCGCCTTCCACCGTCGCGCCGAGCGCCAGGATCACTTCCCGCACGCCGCCTTCGGCGACACGGCTCATCAGCGGGCGCACGTTGAGGTCCTCCGGACCGACGCCGCCGAGCGCCGACAGCGTGCCGCCCAGCACGTGATACAGGCCGTCATGCACGGCGGCGCGTTCCAGCGCCCACAGGTCGCCGACGCCCTCCACGACGCAGATCAGCGACCGGTCGCGCTGATTGTTGGTGCAAATCGTGCAGGGGTCGCGCGTGTCGAGATTGCCGCACTGGCTGCACGAGATGACGGCGCGCGCCGCTTCCGCCAAGGCAGACGCAAGCGGCAGCATGCGGGTTTGCGGCTGCTGCAGCAGCTTTAATGCCGCCCGCCGTGCGCTGCGCGGGCCGAGGCCGGGCAGCTTGGCGAGCAGGCCGATCAGATGGTCGATTTCGGGGGAGTTCATTGTGGGTTAGATCGTGGTGCGGACCCCCCACCCAACCCCCTCCCGGCGGGAGGGGGCTTTAAAACGGCAGCTTCAGGCCGCCGGGTAGCTGCATGCCGCCGGTGACCTTCTCCATCTCCTCCGCCTGGGTGGTTTCCAGTTTGCGGCGGGCGTCGGCGTGGGCGGCGATGAGCAGGTCCTCGACCATCTCGCTCTCCGCCGGGTCGAGTAGCTTGGGATCGAGCTTCACGCGCTTCAGGTCGCCCTTGCCCGAGAGCGTCACCGACACCATCCCGGCGCCGGACTCGCCCTGTATCTCCAGCGTCTCCATCTTGGCCTGCATCTCGGCCATCTTGGATTGCATTTGGCTGGCCTGTTTCATCAGCCCGGCAAGGTTCTTCAACTGTCATCCTCCATCATGTCGGCCGGCTCGGCATCCGGCGGGGCGAAATCGGGCATATCGGGCTCGCCCAGCGGGATCGCGGCCGGGGGCAGCCCGTAGCTGTCGAGCGTCGTGTCCCGCACGGCGCCCACGATGGCGCCAGGAAAGGCGTCCAGGATCGCGCGCACAAGCGGATGTTCGGCGGCGGCATTGCGGCGGGCGGCCGACAGCGCCTGCTCCTGCTCGCCCAGCGTGAATTCGCCGGGGGCGGTGGATAAGGCGATCGTCCAGCGCCGGCCGGTT
>CAZZVB010000282.1:0-4517 GCA_964657445.1 uncultured Burkholderiaceae bacterium
GGCCGGACTGTGGGGACCGGCCGGCTCGCGGCCGGTTTGGTCCGCGACGCGCTCGGCAGCTTCGCCTCGCCGCGTCCGGCGGGGGGCTGGATGCTGGACGCCGATGCGCGCGGCCTCGATGGTGGCCGCTTCGTACTGCGCACGGCGGACCGGCTGGCGCTGATCCGCGGGTAATCCGCCAAGCCGATGGGCCTGCGCCGTTGAATTGCAGGTGGCTTGCGGAACTACGGCATCTGCGCTGGCAGATGCTCCCTGAACGCGAAGAACCCCTTGGTGGCAAACGGCCAAAGCTGCTCGTCCCACGTCCGCCGCATGCGGACCAGTGGAAACCCGGCCGCTGCCAACGGCGCTTCGAGCGCATCCAGCGCGTCCGCGACGGGGCCGACCGGCGCGTAGGCCGTCACCACGGCGTGCGCTCCCGCGGCGTTCGCCGCCTCGACCACTGTGCCCAGCTCCAACCCGTCGGCCACAGCCACACGGCATCCCAGCGCCGCTTCGACCCGGTCGGCCGCATCCGCCACGGCGCCCTTCACGAACGCCCCCGCCGCGTCACCCCACGGCCAGCCCGGCGCGCCTCGCACCGCCAGCCCGGCGCGGACGTCGCCGTCGATCCACATCCGCTCCGGGCAAAGGTCCTCCGGCGTCAGCAACAGCAGGGATGGCTCGCCTCGGCTCTCTGGCAGCGGCGGCAACGTGCGCGCTGCGGGCAGAGGCGGCTCGGTCAGTGCCTGCGCCCGGCGTGCCAGGCCCTGCGGGCGATAGCGCCCTGCGGTGTAGCGGGCGATGTTGTCTGCCGTGGCCAAATAGGTTTTGCCGGGCGTCTGCAAGCCCGCCACCCACCGCCAGGACAGCGTGTTGGACGCCGGGTCCGCATCCAGCAAATGGCGAAGGAAGAAGTCCGCCCCTAGCGCCCAGGGAAGGCCCAGCGTGAAGATCCAGATGGAGGCGAACCACATCCGCGCATGGTTGTGCAGGTAGCCGTGCTGCACCAACTCGCGCGCCCAATCGTCAAACCCCTCGATGCCGGTCGCACCCGCCTCCGCCTGCGCGACGGCACGCGCCAGGCCGCTTGCGCGCGTCGCGTCGCGTTCGGCCAGGAAGCGCCGCCAGGCTGCGGGGCGCAGCTCCAGCCATCCTTTCCAGTAGGTGCGCCAGGCGACCTCCTGCACGAACTTGCCCGCGGCGATCGGGCCGTGGTGGGCCGTCGCAGCGGCAATCACCTCGTCCTCCGTCAGCAACCGGTAGCGCAGGTAGGGCGACAAGACGGAGACGTTGCCGCGCGCCTCCGGGCCGCCATCGGCGTTCCGGTTGTCCGCGTAGTCTCGGCCGGCCGCTGGCAAGAACGCCGCCAGCCGACGCAGCCCAGCCGCCCGGGTTGGCACGAAGGCGGTCACCCAAGGCTCCGCGCCAAGCGCTGCAGCCGGGGCCGCATGCGCAGAAACGCCGTGTACGCTTGCTCCAGCACCGCCAGCACATGGCGGTTGCGCGCCATCAGTCCGAACGGCCGCAGCACCGGGATTGCCCGCCACATCGCGGCGAATGCGGCCGCCCCGGACAGCACGCGGCCGTCCTCCCGGGCATGGAACCGTGCCAGCAGCATCGCCCGGTCGATCGGGCAGTTGGTCGCCCCACCGCCGGAGACGTCGGTGAACTGGATGGCGCGGCGGCGGTCCAGCCGCCGCATCAGCGCGATCTCCCGCTGGCACAAGGGGCAGTCGCCATCAAACCAGACAACAAGTTCGCTCATATGGCAGCAGATGGGCCCGGCGCGGCCTATGTCAGCGGCACGGATGGCGACCATGCACGCCACGAACGGCGCATCACGCCCGCTTGCGCACCTTCTTCCCCGCCGCCACCTTCGCCGCCAGCATCGGCGCCAGAAACCGTCCGGTGTGGCTCTCCGCCACCGCCGCCACATCCTCCGGCGTCCCCTCCGCCACGATCCGGCCGCCGCCCTCGCCACCCTCGGGACCTAGATCAAGCACCCAGTCCGCGGTCTTGATCACCTCCAGATTATGCTCGATCACCACCACCGTGTTGCCTTGGTCCACCAGCGCGTGCAGCACTTCCAACAGCTTGCGCACGTCCTCGAAATGCAGGCCCGTCGTAGGCTCGTCCAAAATATACAGCGTGCGCCCGGTGGCCCGCCGCGCAAGCTCCTTGCTCAGCTTGATGCGCTGCGCCTCGCCGCCCGAGAGCGTCGTCGCCTGCTGGCCGAGCTTCACGTAGCCCAGGCCTACGCGCTGCAGGATGCTCAGCCGGTCGCGGATCTTCGGCTGGGCGCTGAAATACGCCACGGCGTCGTCGATCGTCATGTCCAGCACTTCGGCGATCGTCTTGCCGCGGAACTTGATGTCCAGCGTTTCGCGGTTGTAGCGCGCACCCTTGCAGGTGTCGCAGGTGACGAACACGTCGGGCAGGAAGTGCATCTCGATCTTCAGCACGCCGTCGCCCTGGCACGCCTCGCACCGTCCGCCCTTCACGTTGAAGCTGAACCGGCCGGACTTGTAGCCGCGGGCGCGGCTTTCCGGCAGCTCGGCGAACCAGTCGCGGATCGGGGCGAATAGGTCGGTGTAGGTCGCCGGGTTGCTGCGCGGGGTGCGGCCGATCGGGGACTGGTCGATGTCGATGATCTTGTCGAGCTGATCGAGCCCGTCGATGCGGTCATGCGGGCTGGGCACCTGGCCGCTGCCCATCAGCCGCCGGCTCGCCGCCTTCCACAGCGTGTCGATCACCAGCGTGGACTTGCCGCCGCCGGACACGCCGGAGATGCAGCAGAACGTGCCGAGCGGGAACCCGGCGGTCACGCTCTTGAGGTTGTTGCCCCGCGCGCCCACCACGCGGATCATCCGCTTCGGGTCCACCGGCCGCCGCCGCGCCGGCACTTCGATCCGCCGCCGGCCCGACAGATAGTCGCCGGTCAACGACGCCGGGTTGGCCGCGACCTCGTCCGGCGTGCCGGCCGCGATCACGTGGCCGCCGAGCGTGCCGGCCGCCGGGCCCATGTCGATCAGGTGGTCGGCGGCGCGGATCGCGTCCTCGTCATGTTCCACCACCAGAACGGTGTTGCCCAGCGCCTTCAGCCGCCGCAGCGTCCCCAGCAGGCGCTCGTTGTCGCGCTGGTGCAGCCCGATCGACGGCTCGTCCAGCACGTACAGCACGCCCGTCAGCCCGCTGCCGATCTGGCTGGCGAGGCGGATGCGCTGGCTTTCGCCGCCGGACAGCGTGGTCGATCCGCGCGACAGGGTCAGGTATTCCAGCCCGACATCGTCCAGGAAGCGCAGCCGGTCCTGGATCTCCTTCAGGATGCGCCCGGCGACCGCGGCGCGCTGCGGCGTCAGCGTCGCCTCCACGCCGCCGAACCATTCCAGCGCCCGCTTGATCGACAGGTCGGACGCGGCCGAGATCGTTGACCCGGCGACCCGCACCGCCAGCGCTTCCGGCTTCAGCCTGGCGCCGTGGCACACCGCGCAGGGCTTTTCCGCCTGGTAGCGGCCCATCTCCTCCCGCACCCAGGCGGAGTCGGTCTCCGCCCAGCGGCGTTGCAGATTGTGCAGCACGCCCTCGAACGGCTTGGTGACGCTGTAGGCGCGCACGCCGTCCTTGTAGGTGAACTCGATCGGCGTCTTGCCGCCGTGCAGGATCACGTTGCGCACGTCCTCCGGCAGCTCGTCCCACGGCTTGCGGGTGCTGACCTTGAAGTGCCGCGCGATGCTGGCGAGCGTCTGGTCGTAGTATTCGCTCTTGGCGCCCGACCACGGCGCGATGGCGCCTTCCGCGATGGAGGCACGCTCATCCGGTACGACCAGCGACGGATCGAAAAAGCTTTCCACGCCCAGCCCGTCGCAGGCCGGGCAGGCGCCGTGCGGCGAGTTGAAGGAGAACAGCCGCGGCTCGATCTCCTCGATCGTGAACCCGCTGACCGGGCAGGCGAAGCGGGACGAGAACACGGTGCGCTCGGCCTTGGCGTCCGCCGTCTCGGCATAGACGATGCCGTCCGACATGCTCAATGCGGTCTGGAAGCTGTCGGCCAGCCGGGCTTCTAGGCCGGGTTTCACGATCACCCGGTCCACCACCGCCTCGATCTCGTGCTTGGTCTTGCGGTTCAGCGCGGGCACGTCGGCGATCTCGTACAGCGTGCCGTCCACCTTCACGCGGTTGAAGCCGCGGCGCTGCAGCTCCGCCAGTTCCTTGCGGTATTCGCCCTTGCGGTCGCGCACCACGGGCGCCAGCAGCAGCAGCCGCGTCCCCTCCGGCATCGCCAGCACGCGGTCCACCATCTGGCTGATGGTCTGCGCCTCGATCGGCAGCCCGGTGGCGGGCGAGTAGGGAATGCCGGCGCGCGCCCACAGCAGGCGCATGTAGTCATGGATTTCCGTCACCGTGCCGACGGTGGAGCGCGGGTTGCGGCTGGTGGTCTTCTGCTCGATCGAAATCGCCGGCGACAGGCCCTCGATGCTGTCCACATCCGGCTTGCCCATCAGCTCCAGGAACTGGCGGGCATAGGCGGACAGCGA
>CAZZVB010000283.1:0-4501 GCA_964657445.1 uncultured Burkholderiaceae bacterium
GAGGCGGCCTGGCGGCTGGCCGCCGCATGGCCGGCTGGCTGCGTTGATCGTCTCCGCCGACGACGCCCAATCCGCCGACGAGGCCGCCCGCGACCTCGGCCGCGCCGCCCCTCGGCAGGACGGCATCACCGTTCTGGGGCCAGCGCCCGCCCCGCTGGCGATTTTGCGCGGGCGCCACCGCCGCCGCCTGCTGATGAAGGCACGGCGGGACGTGGCCGTGCAGCCGCTGCTGCGCGAGTGGCTGGCGCAGGTGCGCGTCGGCAAGGGCGTGCGGGTGGATGTGGACGTGGACCCGGTTTCGTTTTTGTAGGTCACCGTTGCCAGTGTAGGGTGGGCTTCAGCCCACCTCCCGCTCCCCCATGGCAACAAGTCCGACTTCAACCATTGCCCAATCCCGAGGATACATCCCCAGCGCGACGCACCTCCTGAAAGTCGAAAACGGCCAGTCCGCCGGGGTTGCCGCCAGCCCATGCTTGACCGGGTTGAAGTGGACGTAGTCCATATGAGCCGCGAAATCCCGTTCATCGCGGATCGCGTGTTCCCAGTAGCGGCGCTGCCAGACACCGGTTTCTCGCTTTCGGATCAGAGAAGCACGTCGGCATGCCGCCGGTGGCAACGATCTTGAGAATGTTGCCTTGATGAACTGCCAACGAGCCGCAAAATCCGCGTCGCCGGACGGCAAAGTCCACATGCAATGCATATGGTCCGGCATCACAACCCAAGCATCGATGTGAAACGGGTTGCGAACTCGGGCCGCACGGACAGCCTTGCGAAGGGCATCAATTTGGGTGACGAGCAACGCGGATCGCCGATCGCTCAAATTGACAGTGAAGAAGAATGATCCCCCAGGCACCCAGTTGCGGCGATATTCCGGCATATAATGATGTTCGCCAGAATGGAGCTTCATCGCAACGGTGACTGAAGCGCACTATAACAAGTGACGGCAACAAGTGAGGTGGGCTGAAGCCCACCCTACAGCAAGGACCGGCGCGTTTGCACTGCTCGGCGCGTCATTGCACCCTCCGGCAAACACAGCGAGGCATCCATGCCCGACGGCCTGATCGACCAACTGCACATCCACCATGACGAATTGACGGCGATCCGGCGCGACATTCATGCGCATCCGGAGATGGGGCTGGAGGAGGTGCGGACCGCGGCGCTGGTGGCGGCCAAGCTGCGGGAGTGGGGCGTGCAGGTGACGGAAGGCGTGGGCGGCACCGGGGTGGTCGGCACCATCCAGGGCAAACGGCCGGGCAATCGCGCCGTCGGGCTGCGGGCCGACATGGACGCGCTTGCGATCTTCGAGACCACCGGCGCGCCGTATGCATCCACCACGCCGGGCACGATGCATGCCTGCGGGCATGACGGGCATACGGCGATGCTGCTCGGGGCGGCGCAGCACCTGGCTGCCACGCGGGATTTCGGCGGCACAGTGCAATTGATCTTCCAGCCGGCCGAGGAAGGTCGAGGCGGGGCGCGAAAGATGCTCGCGGATGGCTTGTTCGACCGCTTCCCGGTGGATGCGGTGTACGGCATGCACACCACGCCGGGCCTGCCGGCCGGACAGTTCCAGATCCGCACCGGCCCGTTTTTGGCCGGCACCTCGAAATGGGTCGTGACGTTCCGCGGCAATGGCGGCCATGGCGGCGCCGCGCCCGACCTGGCGGCGGACCTCACCGTGGTGCAGGCGCATTTCGTGCTGGGCCTGCAAACCATCGTGGGCCGCAACGTGCCGCCGCGCGACACCGCCGTGATCTCCGTCGGCCACATCGCCGCCGGGTCAGGCGAGGCGGTGAACGTGATGCCGTCGGAACTCACGTTGTCCGGCACAGCCCGCTGCTTCACGCCGGAGGTACGCGCGATCATCGAGCGCCGGATGGGCGAACTCGCCCACGGCTTGGCCGCCCTGCACGGCGCCAAAGCAAGCTTCGAGATCGCCTGGGGCACAACGCCGCTGGTCAATCATCCCGAGCAGACCGTGATCGCCGCAAGTGCGGCAAAGGCGCTGGCCGGCGATGCCGCGGTCAAAACCGACGCAGCGCCGGTGACCGGCGGCGAGGACTTCGCCTTCATGCTGGAGGCCAAGCCCGGCGCCTTCATCTTCATCGGCAACGGCAACGGCCTGGACGGCATCACCCACGGCCTGCACACGCCGAAGTTCGACTTCAACGACGCGATCATCCCACTCGGCGTGGCGTGGTGGGCGCAGGTGGTCGAGCGGGAACTCGGGGCGTTATAGGATCGATATCTCGCCGGAGGACGTGGAGCGATGAACCAAACCACTGATTTTGCCGAAACCTTCGCCCGGTTGGCCGAGGACGGACGCAGCGAGGAAACGTCGCAACTCGGCGGCGTCAACGTGCGGCTGGTCCGGATCAACGGCGGCGGCGAGGGCCGGTGGGACCATCACGACGGGACGGCCGAAACGGTCATCGTCTGGAGCGGCGACTTCACCGTGGAGTTCCGAGACCAGACATTGCACCTCACAGCCGGCCAATGCTGTGTCGTACCCTTGGGCGCCGAACACCGGGGAACGTCCAAAGCCGGAGCAGAGGTGGTTCTGTTCCAGCAAGCTCACTGAAGCTGCGCCTCATTGTCGAAGCGCACCGCTGTCGTGTTCCCGCCGCACAGCAACACGGCGACGCGCTCGCCCGGCGCTGGCCTGTAACGCCCGCTCAGCAGTGCGGCAAACGCCGCTGCGCCCCCGGGTTCGGCGACCATGCGCAGGCCTGACCAAAGCGCCTGCTGCGCCTGGCGGATGTCTTCGTCGCTGACCAGCACGACGTCCGGGGCGACGTGGGCGCGGGCGATCGGGAACATCAGTGCACCGACTTGACGCGGGGCCAGGCTGTCGGCCGCGATTCCGCCGGCGGGTGCATCGACCGGCTGCCCGGCGGCGAAGGCAGCGTGCAGGGTCGGCGCGCCGTCCGACTCAACCGCCACCACCTTTACCCGCCCGCCATACCAGGCCGCGATGCCGCCGATCAGCCCGCCGCCGCCCACCGCGACGAGCACCGTGTCGGTTTCGGGCGCATCCTGCTCCATCTCCAGCGCCACCGTGCCTTGCCCGAGCAGAGTTTCCGGCTGGTCGAAGGCGTGAACCGGCATGGCTCCCGTATCGGCCACGTGTCGTTCGCTGGCCGCTAGGGCGTCGGCATAGCGCTCACCGCCCACGAACAGCGTGGCGCCGTAGCTGCGGATACGGTCCAGCTTGGCCTGCGAGGTGATGGACGGAACGAAGATCGCCGCCGGCACGCCCAGCCGCGCCGCGGCGTAGGCGACCGCCGCCCCATGATTGCCGCCGGAGGCTGCCACCACCCCGGCAGCCGGCACCTCCCGCCGCAGCAGGTTGGCGAACGCGCCCCGTGCCTTGAACGAGCCCGAGTGCTGCAACAACTCCAGCTTGAAGGTCAGCGGACCCGGCGCCAGGCCGAATTCCGCCGCATCGCTGTGCAGCATCGGGGTGCGGCGGACATGCGGGCGAATGAGTTCGGCGGTGGCAGCGATCGCCTCTCGCGTAATGTCTGCATCTGTCATGATACCCTCCTTGTCCTCAGTCCGGTGCGCATGGTGGGGGAGGCGTGGGGGTCCAGGGAACGTGCAGCATTCGCGGCGGCGTTGCACGATCGACTGAAAAGTCCATTATATCCACAATTCGGGTGAGATAGCGATGACACAGTGGCAGACCGTGGACGCAAAGCAGCGCTTTGGCGACTTGGTGGATGCGGCTGCTGAAAGTGGCCCGCAAGTTGTGATGCGGCACAAGGACGTCGTCGCCATCGTGCTCTCACCGGACGACTACCGTCGTCTGGTGAGGCAGGCCGACGCGAATTTCTCCGAATTGCTCGCTCATTCCCCGTTCGGCCCCAAGGATGCCGAGTCCGTCGGAATGAACCTTTCCAGTGGCGGCTGAGGCGCCGCCTGGCTACGTCGTCGACACCAACGTGCTGTCAAACCGGGGGGATGTGGAGGGCGACCCTAATCTGCTGGAATGGCTGAGGCGCTATGGCGGGCTTGTCCACATCAGCGTGGTGACCATCGCTGAGATGCGCCGAGGTTTGATCCTGCTGGAGGTCAAAGTCGCTGCAATTTCGGACCGCAAAGCGAGGACGCGGGAGCAAGCTCGGCTGAGGCGCAAGCACGTCTGGTATAGCGACGTGACAACCCGATTTGCCGACCGTCTGTTGCCCATCGATCTTGCCGCGGCGGAAAGGTGGGCGGAGGTGTCGGTCCGGTTTCCCTCGCTGAGAGACGCCGACAAAGCAATCGCCGCGACCGCCTTGGCCAGGGGCTACGGTATCGCGACCGAGAATCTGGGCCACTTCCGGCAGGCAGGCGTGCCGTTGGCCAATCCGTTTGACCCGGCAACCTGGGACGACGATTGGGACGATGATCCCGTAGCCTCGCTGCTCCGGCGACCCCGGGGCGGGTTGTAGCTTCCCGGCGTCCGCCAGCTCGCAGCCCTCGCGACGCCCTCTCGACTATGTCCGCTCCCGACACT
>CAZZVB010000284.1:0-4480 GCA_964657445.1 uncultured Burkholderiaceae bacterium
GGTGCCGTTCGTCGTGGTGCCACCGTCGTAGACGTAGATCGCGGCTCCGGCACCGAACTGGGCACCCGAAACACTGCCACCCGCCAAAACGTAGTCGATCGTGCCCGATGCGATCGCCGGGTTGACCGCTGCGGTGGCACTGGAGACGAAAGCCGTGCCGGAGATCGTGACGACGCCGTTTGCGACAACGTTCCCTGTCGTCCCCGTCGCGCTGCCGCCCGATAGAACCAGGATGACGCCGCCCGCGGCCACGGATCCGCCGCTTATCGTGCCGCCAGAAAAGACGAAGGCGTCGGCGCCGCTGCTGACGGTCGTTCCTGCCGCGATACCACCCGACGACACATACTCCGTCCCGGAGCGCAAAACGGTCGTGTTGTACACATGCCCGCCGGCATCGACGTATTGCCGGCCGGCACTGATCGTCGTGCCGCTCGCGACGCCCCCGGAGGATACGATTTCACTGCCGCCAGTTTTGACGATCGTGCCGGTTCCGGTCCCACCTGCGAGGATCACGTCGTATTGAGACCCTCCCCCGCTCAGTGTGACGTTCAGCAGGCGGCCGCCTGCTGAAACGGTGATCCCCGAGGTTTGCACGCCGGAAAGCGTTTGCCCTGACGAAACGACGAGACTTGACATGAAGCAGCGACTTTCAGTCCGGACAACGCCTTTGCAGGAAGGCAGACGCCCGATGCGAGAACGATGTTGCGCCGTAATAACAGAAAGCGGACTGTCTGTCCGTAATCAAAATGACCTCAAGGGAGAAGTTTTGATACGAAATCCACCTTTTAGCATCGCACCGTCACGGCAACAGGCACGTGATCGGACGATTGCGGCCAATCCCGCGCGTCCTTCAGGATGGTCAGGTCCCGTAGACCCGGCGCGAGGTCTGGCGTAACCCAGATGTGGTCAAGCCGCCGGCCGCGATCCGAAAGCCGCCAGTCCCGGTTCCGGTATGACCACCACGTGTATAGCTTCTCCGTCTCCGGAACGAAATGCCGCAGCGCGTCGTGCCACCCTGCCCGCTGCCATGCCAGCATATGCTCGACCTCGATGGGTGTGTGGCTGACAACGGTCAGCAATTGCTTGTGGCTCCAGACGTCATGCTCCAACGGAGCGATATTGAGGTCGCCCACCAGAACCGCACGGGTGAGGCCCCGCCGGGCTGCGAACCAGTTCGTCGCTTCCGATACGAAGGCCAGCTTGTGGGCGAATTTCGGGTTCACCGCCGGGTCGGCGACATCGCCGCCCGCAGGAACGTAGAAGTCGTGAAGCTCCACCGGCCCGGACGGCACCTGCAACGCCACCTGCAGGTGGCGGCAATCGCCCTTCTCGCACCAGTCCGGCGCCGCCTCGTCGGTCGCCAGGGGGATGCGCGACAGGATGGCCACGCCATTGTAACCCTTCATCCCGCGGCGGGCGACGTAGGGATAGCCGAGCGCAGGCGGCCCCGCGTCTGGGAACAGCTCGTCGGGCACCTTGGTCTCCTGCAGGCAGATCACGTCCGGATCAAGGGCCTTCACGAGGCGCTCCAGCAATGGCAGGCGAAGCCGGAGGGAGTTGATGTTCCACGTCGCGATACGGATGTCGGGCATGACCCGGCAATGCCGCGCAGACAGCACAGGCGCAAGCGCGCTTGATTATGCGACGGGTTGGACTAGGTTCGCGCGGATTCGGTGTAGGGGATGAAACGACCATGATCCGCAGGCGAACTGGGATCGGTGCCGCGCTTGCCAGCCTGCTGATGCTGGCCGGGACAGCGCACGCGCAGGAGCCGGTGCAGCTCGGCGCGATCGAGATCCTGTCCGGGCCGAACGCCGCCTACGGCACCGCGATCAAGGCCGGGCTGGACCTGGCGCTGGCGGAGGTGAACAAACAAGGCGTCCTCGGCGGCCGCAAGATCGTGCTGACGGTGGAGGACAGCGCCGCCAACAAGGACCAGGCGATCAATGCCGCCCGCAAGCTGATCGGGCGCGACAAGGTGGTCGCGATCATCGGCCCGACCCTCTCAAACGAGATGTTTGCCGTGGGACCGGTCGCCAACGAGCGCCACATCCCCATCCTCGGCACGTCCACCACGGCGAGCGGGATCACCGCGATCGGTGACTACGTGTTCCGGACGTCATTGCCGGAAAGCGACGTCATCCCCGTCACGCTGAAGAAGGCGCAGTCCAAGGGCGTCAAGACGATCGCGCTGATGTATGCCAATGACGACGCGTTCTCGAAGTCGGGCTTCGACGTCATGAAGGCCGCAGCCGAGAAGGCGGGGCTGCAGATCGTCGATATCGAGAGCTTCGGCAGCAAAGACAGCGATTTCTCGGCCCAGCTCACCAAGATCAAGGCGCTGAAGCCGGACGCGATCGGCATATCCGCCCTAGTGGAGCCGGTGTCGGGCGTGCTGCTCGCGGCGCGCCAACTCGGCTTCGGGCCGGAGACGCTGTTCATCGGCGGCAACGGCAGCAACTCGCCGAAATTGGGCGAAATCGCCGGAAAGGCGGCCGACGGGCTGATCGTCGGCAGCCCGTGGTTCGTCGGTAAAAGCACACCGGTGAACGTCAAGTTCGTCGCCGACTTCCGCGAGAAATACAGCCGTGATCCGGACCAGTTCGCCGCCCAGGCCTACGACGCGATGAAGATCATGGCCGCCGCGATAGACCGCGCTGGAGCAACGGACGCGGTTAAGCTGCGAGAGTCCCTGCTGCAAACCAAGTTCGACGGCGTGATGGGGCCATTCTCGTTCACGCCGGGCCGTGACCCGGCGTCCACCGAAGGTGTCGTCGTGCTGGCAATGCAGAACGGCCAGTTCACCATCGCGCCTTGACGCCCAGGTGAACGGGCACCGCACGCCGACCTAGCCCGATGCTCGCCCAGCAACTCACCAATGGCGTCCTGTTGGGCGCCACCTACGCGCTGTTTGCCCTCGGCTTCACGCTGATGTTCGGCGTGCTGAAGGTCATCAACCTGACCTACGGCTTCTACTTCTCGGCAGGCGCCCTGATCGCGCTTTGGCTGGTGCGCGCCGTGGGGCTCGGCATTTGGACAGCCTTGCCGCTTGCCGCTGCCGCTGCCGGGTTGATCGCGGTGGTGGTGGATTGGCTGCTGCTGACCCGCTTGCGGACCGCACGCGCGCCGGAGCTTGCCTCCTTGATGGTGACGCTCGGCGCCGTGCTGGCGCTCTATTCGGCGTTGACCGCCTGGCTTGGCTCCGACATCCGCCGCTTGCCGCCCAGCGTGATCAGCGGCGAGGCGCTGCAGTTTGGGCCGGTGCGGGTGACCGAAGCGCAACTGCTGATCCTTGGGGCGGTGGCGCTGCTGATTGCAGCGCTCGTCTGGCTGCTGCGCGGGACCAAGCTGGGCCTGGCCATCCGCGCGATGGCCGACCGCCCGGACGCAGCGGAGCTTATGGGCATCGACACCGCCCGCGCGGCTGCGATCGTTTCGTTCCTGTCCGGCTGCCTCGCTGGGGCGGGTGGGGTGCTGATCGGCCTGCAGCGCAACGCGATCGAACCCTACATGGGGGAGGAGATGATGCTGCGCGGCTTCGTGGTCATCATCGTCGGCGGGCTGGGCGACATCCGCGGCGCCGTCATCGCCGGGTTGCTGCTAGGCATGCTGGAAGTGCTGACCGCCGGGTATATCGACTCCAACCTGAAGGAGGCCGTGGCCTTCCTGGTGCTGGTCGCGGTGCTCTGGACCCGGCCGTCCGGCCTGTTCGGCCGCGCGGTGACGAGGCGGGCATGACCATCCCGCCCTGGCTCGACGACTTCCTGTGGACGTACGGCAACCTGGTGCACGCGCTCGGGGTGAACGGCCTGCTGGCGCTGTCGATGTACGTGGTGCTCGCGGTGGGGCAGCTCTCCCTGGGCCAGGCTGCCTTCATGGGCCTTGGCGCATATTCCTCCGTGCTGATGACGTTGTCGCTCGGCTGGCCGTTCTGGGCGGTGCTGCCGTTGTCGGCGGTCGTGCCGGTGCTGTTCGCGCTGGTAATCGGCCTGCCGACGCTGCGGCTGTCCGGTGTCTATCTGGCGATCGCCACCATCGGGCTGGGCGAGGTGCTGCGCGCCATCTACCTCAACGTCGATCTGTTCGGGGGCGCGCTCGGCCTATCCGGCATCCCGGAACGCGCGGACAACGTCACGATCTACGGCCTGCTGTTCGCCGCCATCGCCGCACTCTGGCTGGTCGGCCGCAGCGGGATCGGCCGCGCCATGGAAGCGATGCGCGAGGACGAGACGGCCGCCGCCGTGATGGGCGTAAACCTGCTCCGGTATAAAATGGGTGCCTTGATCGCCTCCGCCGTGCTGGCCGGGCTGGCTGGATGCCTGAACGCCCACGTCTCCAGCTTCATCGGACCGGCCGAATACGGGTTCGAGCCAGCGGTGACCATCCTGTCCTTTGCCCTGCTCGGCGGCATCGGCACGCCGTTGGCGCCCGTGCTGGGCGCCTTCATCCTGACCCTACTACCCGAATTGCTGCGCGGACT
>CAZZVB010000285.1:0-1650 GCA_964657445.1 uncultured Burkholderiaceae bacterium
GAACTGGATGACACGGAGCACTACCATACCGCGCGCCTCGGCCCGATCATGCGCCGGGCTGTCGCGGCGCTCGGGCGGCTCCCGGCGGCGGACGGCGCGATCGAGCAGCCGCTGGACCTATTCTTCGCGCACGAAGCCGATTTGGCGCAGGCCGTCACGCAGGACCGTCCGGAGGCGTGGCGGCAGCTCGGCGCCAAGGTCGCTGCGGCAAAGCTGGCCTATGCACGCCAGCAGCAAGCGTCGCCGCCCTGGACGCCCGGAGGTGAGCTGGACGTGGCAGACGCCGCCGGCGGGTTGACGGGCATCCCCGGCAGTCCGGGCCGGGCGCAAGGGCCGGCCTATATCGTGCGCTCGCCGGCAGACTTCGCGGCCTGCCCGGCCGGTGCGATCCTCGTCGTGCGGGCGACGACGCCGGCTTGGACGGCGCTGTTCGCCAAGGCGGCCGGGATCGTGGCTGAAAGCGGCGGGCCGCTGTCGCATGGCGCGATCGCGGCGCGGGAACATGGCATCCCCGCGGTGATGGCCGTACGTGGCGTGATGGGTTTGTTGACCAATGGGCAGGCCGTCACGGTCGATGGCGGGCGTGGCCTGGTCAACGTGCTATGAGACCGGCCCCGGCTGGCGTTAAGCTGCAGCAAACCATGTTTCGCGCCATCGCCGCCTGCCTGACCGGCTTGCGCGCCCGCTATGCGGAGCCGCATCGGGCCTACCATACCCAGTCGCACATCGACGCGATGCTGACGGGCTTTCAGGTGCTTGGCGACGGCATCGCCGATCCTGCCGCGGTCGAACTGGCGATCTGGTATCACGACGCGATCTATGACCCGGCGGCCAAGGACAACGAAGCCCGCAGCGCCGCGCTGATGCGGGCCGAGCTGGACGGTCTCGCCGATCCCGCGTTACTGGACCGGGCCTGCCTGCTGGTGCGCGCCACGGCCGATCACGCAGTGCCTGCCGACTGTCCCCCCAGCCTCCAAGCCGATGCGGCGCTGTTCCTCGACCTCGACATGGCCGTGCTCGGCGCAGACCATGCGGCATACATGGCCTACGAGGCCGGCGTCGCCGCCGAGTACGTGCCCGTGTTCGGCCTGGCTCCGTTTCGTCATGGGCGGGCGCACTTCCTGCGCACGATGCTGGAGCGGGAGCGGCTGTTCCTGAGCGACAGCTTCCATTCGCAGCACGACGCTTCGGCACGCCGGAACATGCGGCACGCGTTGGCCGTCCTGGAGCAGGGCTCCGCCTAGGCCGCAGCGTCACGGACGTGACGCGTGTGGCGATGCGTCGACGTGTTCGTCAGCCCAACGATCATCGAGCCGCGGTGGCGGGATCAGCTTGCCGCGCCTGTCCGGGCTCGCGACCGGCCGGAGTACTACAAGATCGTCTCCTTGGTATCCCGGGGGCGAAACCCCGCCGCATTGCCCAGCCAGGCGCCTCTGCGGCCCTTACCGGCGGCTGCAATCAGGCTTCGCCCGCGTCAGGACTCACCAGGATCATCCGCTCGTCGTGCAGCAAGGCCGCAAGCCCATGTCGCTCCACCCCGTAGGACCTGGACTTGCTGCCGGACGCACGGATTGCGATGTCCGAGTCGGTGCCCGGAAGCGCGTTGATCTGGTCGCGCAAATCCAGGCGGCGCAGCCATACGCGGGCGGA
>CAZZVB010000285.1:1750-4429 GCA_964657445.1 uncultured Burkholderiaceae bacterium
GCAGACCGCTACGGCGGCACTCAGGCCCATCTCACGTCCCGAAGCGCCCCGCTGCCCGGCGATGCTGGCGGCGATGCACCCCAAGATAAAGGCCAAGCCGCACGCGAAGCGGAGGCTATCGCGGCGGTTGAACGGCGGGATCATGGCTGCCCGGCGAGGCCACGCAACAGCCGCTGCCGCCTTATGTGCCAAGCCAGCGATGCGCCGAGCGACGCCAGCATGAACGTGGCGCCGAAGACCAGACAGAGCGAGGCGCCGATCATGTCGGCGCCGGGCACAACGCCGTGCAGGTCATGCCGGACAAGCAAGACCGGATCGTTCGTCACCTGGGCACCGTTCTGCCGCAATTCGCTGACGATCCAATCGGGAACGCCTCGTTCGAGCGTTCCCTCGAAAGGGGCAGGCGGGGATGGGTCGGGCGGATCGTCACGAACGACAGTCCGGTTTACCTCGAGCACCGCGACCGGGTCGCCGGCGTGCCAGCCAGGCGGCGTCAGGGGCATGTAGAAGTCGCGCCTATGCAGCCGCCGGTCAAACTCGTCATGTACCCAGCCGATCTCCGGCCGCGGTTCCGCCCCGACCAGGCGCGCATAGTCCGGCAACGCGGCGCCGGGCGCCGAGACGGCCGCGAGCGTCCGCTCCGGCAGGGGAGCACCGGCCCCGCGATTGCCGAGATGCTCGATCAAGCCATAGCTGGCTACACCGGCGACCGGGAATACCGCTGACATGATGAGGCCGCCGATGACGAAGCGGCGAAGGATCGCGGCCATGCGCTCTGGCGAAGGCCGCCGGGCAGGGTCGAGGGATTTCCCGAACGCGTCCTGTGCTCCGGACAGAAACGGCCGGTCAGGCCGGCGGGGAATGAATTGCAGGATGATAACAGGCAGCGCCAGCAGCATGAAACCAGGCAGGAACGACAGGAGGACGCTATTCCAGCCCCAGTGCCGCGCCTGCCAAGCCGCGACCCAGGCGTATGGCCCTACCTGCATGATCGCCCCGGCGCCGAGCAGCATGAACCCGCCAAGATACCAGGTCGCCATCGCAGCCGTTCCGAGCTTCGCTCGCCTGAGCCACCGGGCGTCTGGCTCGGCCCGTGATGGAGCGGCAGGCAACGCTCCCGCGGCAGCGCGCGGCGGCGCTGCCCGGTGCTTATGCCGGCTCATGCCAAGCCGAGGCTGACGAGGGTGAGGCGCCAGGCAGGCTGGTTTCGGGCAATGTTATCTCTCGGCACGGCTGGACCTTAGGCTAGGACGATGAAGCGGTGGATTGGAACATCCAATCGGCCGTCCGCGGGATGCGCTTGGGAACTCCCCCGCTGCCAATCGTTTCTCCCGTCACCAACGTGTGGGGACGACATGGCAAAGCTGCCGAAGAAGGGCGACAAGGTCAGCTGGGAAACGGCGCAGGGCGAGACACATGGCGAGGTGGAAAAGATCGTCACCTCCGACACCAAGGTGAAAAGCCACGTCGCCAAGGCGACCAAAACGGCGCCGCAGGTCTTGGTCAAGAGCGACAAGTCCGGGAAAGAGGCAGTGCACAAACCTGAGCAACTCAAGAAGCATTCTTGAGGAGCGCTTGCGTGCACTTGGCAGGGCGGGGCGGCGCCGGAAAGATACGGTTTCACTCTGACAGGATCACTCCCATGCATCGCACCCTGTTTCTCGCTGTGTCCATTGCCGCCGGCGCGCTCGCCGCCATGCCGGCTGGCGCGAATTCGTGTCAGACCGAGAAACTGGTCTGCGGATCGTATATGCCGGTCGGGGGTTTCTGCGAGTGCACGGTGAACGGCCTGACGCAGGACGGCACCGTGGTGAGCGCGCCGGTGCCGCGCGGCAAGACCAACGCGTCTTCCGGCGGCTGCGGCGCCCAGCCGAACGCACCTGGCTGCCGATAGCTTGGCCGAAACGCTGCAATCGGCAGGCCGCTGAAACGAAAGGGGCGGCAGATTGCTCTGCCGCCCCGATCCTAAACTCCGAGTGTGGTCAAATTACCAGGCGAACGACGTTCCCAAGGCAACGACCGACTGGCTCAGCTTGTTGTTGTAGGCATTGTTCGACGCGCCGGTGACCAAGTTGTAGCCGCGCTGCTTGGCTTCTTCATAGATCCCGGAGAGGAAGATGGAGACGCCGGGTGCGAGCGAGTAGGTGGCGCCTGCGGCGATGCCGCTATCCTTGCGGCGGCCGCCCTGCACCGTGCCGCCGGTGAACGCACCGGTTGTCTGGTTGGTGTTGGTGGCCGTCTGGCGGTCACCTTCATACCAGGACTGCAGCCCGTGTGCGCCGAAGATCACCGGGCCGATGGTGTAGGTGGCGCCGATGATGTAGGCGGTCGAGTTTGGCGAACCACGGTTCAGCAAACCGCCTGGGCCGCTGCCCGCGAGCACGCTGTAGCGGCCGGTTTCGACGTTGCCGCCGAAGGACAGCCCGCCATAGGTGAGGGCAAGGCCGAAGTCGCCGTAGCTCAGATCCTCAAGCTTCTGGTGCTTCGGATTGGTTGTGGAACCGACGATGCCGCTGTCATGCACCCGGCCGGAGCCGGTGTATTCGGCGGTGGCGGCGATGCCGACTGGCCCGAACGTGCCACGGTAGCGCAGCAGGGCCTGGTAGGTGTTGGCGCGGCGCTGGTAGTCGGCCGTGCTGGTGGAGGTCAGGTAGTCACAGCCCGGGCTGGCTGCGCCGG
>CAZZVB010000286.1:0-4400 GCA_964657445.1 uncultured Burkholderiaceae bacterium
CATTGAACCTGAAGGCGCGGGACGTCGAATGCACGGTTTACGAGGCGGTGGCCGACGTGCGGGAGATCGGCGTCGGCATCACCCTGCTGCC
Organism: uncultured Burkholderiaceae bacterium; assembly: GCA_964657445.1. Classification (GTDB taxonomy): domain Bacteria; phylum Pseudomonadota; class Alphaproteobacteria; order Acetobacterales; family Acetobacteraceae; genus LMUY01. The sequence goes on from CAZZVB010000286.1 coordinate 92, forward strand.
GCATGGCGTGCGGGAATTGGCGGCGCTGGGCCTGCTGAGCCAGTTGGAACACGCCGGTCTGGAGACGACCGAAAGCGCGTTCTTCAATCGCTTCGGGCAGAAGATCTACGCGGAGAAGCGCGGCCGCTATGCCGGCTATGGCTTCCCGGAGCTGGCCATCCATCGCGGCAAGCTGCACCGCATCCTGTTCGACGCGGCGCGCGAGCGGCTGGGCACGGAGCGGGTGGTGACCGGCTGCCGCTGCGCCGGCATCGAACAGGACGCAGGCGCCGTCACCATCCGGTTTGCCCGCGCGGACGGCACGCCGATGCCGGACGTCGTGGCGGACGCGGCGATCGCCTGCGACGGCGTGAACTCCGTCGTGCGGCGCCAATTCTACCCCGGCGAGACGATGGCCAGCACCGGCATCAACATGTGGCGCGGCGTGACCCGGCATAGGCCGATCTTCGACGGGCGCACGTATCTGCGCGTGGGCTCGATCAATACGGGCAAGATGGTGATCTATCCAATTGTCGATGACGTGGATGGCGAGGGCAACCAGTTGATCAACTGGGTGGCGGAAATGGTCGCCCCGGTCAGCGACCAGAACGACTGGAACAAGCCCGGCAAGATGGAGGACTTCCTGCCCGTGTTCCGGGACTGGCAGTTCGACTGGCTGGACGCCGCGGCGCTGATCCAGTCGGCCGATAGCGTCCTCGAATACCCGATGGTGGACAAGGACCCGGTGGACCGCTGGACGTTCGGGCGCATCACCTTCGCCGGCGACGCGGCGCACCCGATGTATCCGCGCGGGTCCAACGGGTCGGCCCAGTCGCTGATCGACGCGCGGGTGTTGGCCGATTGCCTGGGGCACGAACCCGGCGTGCCCGCGGCGCTGCTGGCGTACGAGGCGATCCGGCGGGAGCCGACGGCCAAGGTGGTGCGCACCAACCGGTCGAACCCGCCCGATTTCATCAACATCCGCGTCGAGGAACTGACCGGCGACCGTCCGTTCGAGCGGCTGGACGACTTCATCACCCAGGACGAGTTGCGCGCGCTGTCCGACAGCTACAAGGACGTTGCCGGTTACGCGCTGCAAACCCTGCGGTAGAATGCTCGCATGCCTCGACCGCCGGGCCGCTGACGCCGGTATTAACTGACTGACTGGCCCGCTTGCGCTAAGACAACGCAGAACGAAACGCAGGGCAGGAACATGGGCGGGATGCGAAAGGCGGCTTGTTGACGCGCACCATCGGCATTGTCGGCGCGGGCTTCAGCGGCACGTTGCTCGCGCTGCATGCGCTGCGCCGTGCACCGGCCGGCACCACCGTGCTGCTGATCGAACGCTCGCGACGCTTCGGCCACGGCCTCGCCTACGGAAGCGGCAACCCGAACCATGTGCTGAACGTGCCGGCAGCGCGAATGAGCGCCTTCCATGACCGGCCCGCCGATTTCCTCGAGTGGTTGCACCGTCACCCGGCCTGGCAGGACTGTACCGGCCAGTGTTTCGTGCCGAGGCACGCGTTCGGCGCCTATGTCCGTGACCTGCTGAAGACGGAATTGCGCCGCCCCGACATCGCCAGCCGGCTGATGCTGGTGCGTGGCGAGGTGCAGTGCATCCGGCCCCAGGGTGCGCAATTGGCGCTCCAACTCGGCCGCGACCGGGTGCTGACGGCCGATATCGCGGTGCTGGCGACCGGCAATTTTCCGCCGGAGCCACCCCGCGTGGAAGACCCGAGCTTCTACGACAACCCAGCATACCGCGCGGACCCCTGGGAGCCCGGTGCGCTCGAGGGTGTTGACCCAACGGCGCCGGTGCTGCTGATCGGGACCGGCTTGACGGCGATCGACACCGTCATCTCCCTGCTGGATCGCGGGCATACCGGGCCTCTCACCGCCTTGTCCCGGCGCGGACTGCTGCCGTTGCGCCATGCCGATGCACCGGCCATGCCGCGGGATGCCGTGCCGGCGTTCCCGACCGGCGCCATTGCGCTGCTGCGTTTCATGCGCCGGGAGGCGCGGCAGTCGGCCGGGCGCGGCGGATCGTGGCAGAGCACCGTCGACTCGCTACGGCCCTTCACGCAGGACGTGTGGCAATCCATGCCTCCGCAGGACCGGGCGGCGTTCCTACGCCATTTGCGGCCGTGGTGGGACGTGCACCGGCACCGCATGGCGCCGTCCGTGGCGGACAGGATCGCCGCGGCGCGGGCCTCGGGCCAGTTGAGCATCCGGGCCGGGCGTATCCGGTCTTACCGGCCGGGCGCCGGCGGGGTCGAGGTGACGTTCGGCCTGCGCCCACGGGACGGCGGCGGTGAGGACAGGCTGACGGTCAGCCGGGTCATCAACTGCTCCGGTCCGTCGTGCGATTACGAGCGCACTGCCGATCCTCTGCTGCGCGCGCTGCTGGACATGGGCCTGGCGCGGCCCGATCCGCTCCGCCTCGGGCTGGACGTGACGGGAACCTGCGCCTTGCGGGAGGCAAGCGGGGCGGTGTCGCGCCAGTTGTTCGCGGTCGGGCCGATCACCAAAGCGATGTTTTGGGAGATGACGGCGGTGCCCGACCTGCGCCGCCAGTGCGAGGCGCTGGCCACGCACCTGGCTGGACTGATCGGCGGGCTGCCGCCGGCCCGGGCCGCGGCGCCGATGCGCAGGCCAGCGCTTGCGGTCACGGCGAAATAATCTCTCCGCCCGTTCGCGCTCTACGTTGATATTCTCCCAGTCGAAGCGCGTGCAGCAGGCCATTTCTTTTTACCGGCGCACGCATCTGATGCTTTGACACTGGCGGTCTATCCTCGCAGCTTCGCGCGCTTGACTGGAGAAGCATCAGTGAGTGAGACCACCGCCGGTATCGGCCATGGACCGTCTGTTTCTGACCGGTCTGGCTGGCAGGAACTGTGGCGGACGGAGGATTGGTGGGCGGTTTGGCTTGGGCTAGGCCTAACCATCGCCGCGTATCTTCTGTTCGCGAATGGGTCGAGCCTTGCCTGGCTGGCCGTGACGCCGTCCAAATGGGCGAACCTGGCTCAACTCGGCGCGCAGCTCGAGAAGGACGCACCGCGCTACGTCGCGCAGTTTGCGCTTTGGCTGGTCCTATTCACCGGCGCCATCAAGGCGCTCGGCTTCAGGGCGCGCGCCTTCGTGCCCGCGTTCACGTTGCTCTATGCGCTGTCGGTCGCAATCGTCGCGGCTGGCGCGTGGGAGAAGTCGCAAACCTATAATCTGGAGCCGCCGCTGGTCGGGCTGGTGCTCGGCCTGGTGATCTCCAACGTGTTCGGTTTGCCGCGCTGGCTGGACGCCGGGTTCCGGGTGGAGTTCTACGTCAAGACCGGCATCGTACTGCTGGGTGCGACGCTTCCGTTTACGCTCATTATTTGGGCCGGGCCGGTCGCGATCCTGCAAGCGTCGATCGTCTCGATCGTGACGTTCCTGGTGATCTTCTTCGTGGCCGTCAAACTCGGCCTGGACAAGCGGCTGGCGGCGACGCTGGGCGCGGGCGGCGCGGTGTGCGGCGTATCGGCCGCCATCGCGATCGCCGGAGCGGTCCGGGCGAAGAAGGAGTATCCGCCGATCGCAATCACGCTCGTCGTGGGCTGGGCGATCGTGATGATCTTCCTGCTGCCGCTGATCGCTGGTGCATTGCATCTTCCGGCCGGCGTCGGCGGCGCCTGGATCGGCACGTCGGAATTTGCCGACGCCGCGGGCATTGCGGCTGCGCAGGCTTATGGCGGCCAGGTCGGGCCTGCCACCGGCATCGCCGGCACGCCGGACCAGGCGATCTGGTCCTACACCCTGATCAAGGTGGTGGGCCGGGACGTGTGGATCGGCATTTGGGCGCTGGTGCTGTCGATCATCTCCGTCTCGCGCTGGGAGACCGTGACGGTAGGCGGTCGCGTCAATTACGGGCAGGTTTGGTGGCGTTTTCCGAAGTTCGTGCTGGGGTTCCTGCTCGCCTCCATCTTCGTCACGCTGGTGGTGCGCAACGTCAGCTTCGGCGACTACAACAGCGTGGTGAAGCCGGCTTTGGTGCTGCCGATCACGTCGCTGCGGGTGTGGGCCTTCACCTTCTGCTTCCTGAGCATCGGGCTGACGACGCGGCTGAAGGACCTGGCCCCGGCCGGCGGCAAACCGTTCCTGGCCTTCACCGCGGGCGTTGCGGTCAACGTCGTGCTTGGCTTCGTGCTGTCCGTGTATGTGTTCGGCACGTATTGGGCGAACCTCGCGCATTGATGCCGATCGTGGGAACCTGCGGCGACTGCGTCAGCTTCCGCAACGACGCTGACCATCTGGAAGAAGCGTTCGCCGGGCTGACCATCATGGGTTCGGGCCGCGG
>CAZZVB010000287.1:0-4265 GCA_964657445.1 uncultured Burkholderiaceae bacterium
GCGCCTTCGAAGTCGAGCAGGACAAGCGATGCCATGTCAGATCACCTTTGCTTCGGTCTTGAGCTTGGCCACCAGCTCGGCCACGGAGCCGACCTTCTTGCCGGCGCTCCGCTTCGGCGGCTCAGCCACGCTGACGAGTTTCAAGCGGGGGGCCGGGTCAACGCCCAGGGCGTCGGGCTTGATGGTCTCGATGGTCTTCTTGCGGGCCTTCATGATGTTCGGCAGCGAGGCATACCGCGGCTCGTTCAGCCGCAAATCCGCGGTTATGATCGCCGGCAAGGTCAGCCCGAGCGTCTCCAGGCCGCCGTCAATCTCCCGCGTGACGGTCAGGCCGTCACCGGACACTTCGATCTTGGAGGCGAAGGTCCCTTGCGGCCAGCCCAGCAGCGCCGCCAGCATCTGACCGGTGGCGTTCATGTCGTCGTCGATGGCCTGCTTGCCCATGATGACGAGGCGCGGCTGCTCCTTGTCCACCAACGCCTTGAGCATCTTGGCGACCGCCAGCGGCTGCAACTCGGCATCGGTTTCGACCAGCACGCCGCGGTCGGCGCCCATGGCGAGGGCCGTGCGGATGGTCTCGCTGCAGGCGGCAATGCCCATCGATACGGCGATGACCTCCGTGGCGATGCCCTTTTCCTTGAGGCGCACGGCCTCTTCGACGGCGATTTCGTCGAACGGGTTCATGGACATCTTCACGCCGGAGGTTTCGACCCCGGTGCCGTCCGCTTTCACGCGGACCTTCACGTTGTAGTCGACCACCCGCTTGACTGGGACGATGATTTTCATAGAGACGCCGTCGTTTCCTGAAGCTTTGGACGACAGATGCGGCGGTCTGAATGCGCAGCCAGAGGCGTCAGGGACCGACGCCTTACAGACCGGGCCCTCCCCGTTGCAACAGCCGTTTGTGGGCCGGACCTTAGAAGCCGCGCCTGCGCAGTGTCAAACCGCCCGGCACTGCGGGCCGGCCACAGTTTAGCGATGAAACCGGTCACGATTTCAGCAGATGCAGCAGGAGGATGAACAGCACGAGCGTGCCTGCCTGGAGCAGCACCCGCCAGCGCATCAGCCTGTTGGACCGGTAAGGGTCACCGCCGCCCCGCGCCAGGCCGAGCAGCCCGGCGAACAGGACGCCAAGCGTCGCCAGCATCATGACGACGACCAGGATGACCAGCACGACTTTCATGGTTCTGACATGGGTGCGCTCCCTTGCTTGTGCACCCTGAAACGGCCGGATTGGTTGACATCGGGGGGTCAACAGTGACGTACCGCGGCATGCGTCCGATAGCCATCCTCCTCGTCCTTATCTTCTGCGCCGTGGCTCCAGCCTTCGCCCAAACGGCAGTCCCGGCCGCGCCGCCGGCAGCCACCCTCACGCCGGCTCAGGCCCAGGCCGTGCTCAATGTGCTGAAGGACGACAAGGCGCGCGCCCAGTTCACCGCCGTGCTGGAGAACATGGTCCACGCGGTTCCGGCCGTGGCACCGGGGCATGGCGTCCCGCTCGCCGCCAACAGCGTCGGCGCCGAGTTGATCGTGCAGGCCTCGTCCTGGGCCAACCAGCTGGCGGCCCAGTTCACCGCAACGGCGCAGGCGGTCGGCGACGTGCCGATGTTGTGGCAGTGGTTCGTGGCCCAGGCCCAGGACCCGGCGGCGCGTGAACGGATCCTCGACACGGGGTGGAAGCTGGCGGTCATCCTGATCTCGGCGCGTGCCATCGAATGGGCGATGCGGCGGGCCTTGGTGGGGGCGCGGCGCTACCTGGAGAACCGGGCGCCGGCCGACCCCCCGCTGACCGAGGCTGCGGAGGAGCCGGACCCGGGCACCCCGTCCGAGCGCCGGCACGGCCTGACCGTCGCACTCCGCCTGTTGCGCCGGCTGCCGTTCGTGCTGGCCGCCCTGGTCGTGGACCTGGTGCCCGTGGCCGTGTTCGCGGCCGTCGGCAATGCCCTGCTCACCACCCCGCTCGGCGACTCGGCCAACGCCCGGCTGGTCATCGTCGCCGTGGTCAACGCCTACGTGCTCTGCCGCGTGATCATGTGCATCACCCGCACCTTCGTCTCACCCCAGACGCACCGGCTGCGGCTGATCCAATGCGATGACGCCTGGGCTGCGTTCATCGAGCGCTGGGTCCGTCGGATCAGCATCGTCACGGTATTCGGCTTTGCATTCAGCGAAGTGGGCCTGCTGTTCGGGCTCTATCCCTCGGCGCACGACGTGCTGATCAAGATGGTCGGGCTCGTGGTGCACGTCATGCTGATCATCGTGGTGCTGCGGTCCCGCCTCGCGATCGCGGCCCGGCTGCGTGCGCCGCACCGGAAGTCCGGGCCGGTGGCCAGCCTGCAGAACGGCCTTGCGAATAGTTGGCACCGCATCGCCATCTTCTACATCGTGGCCCTCTGGCTGGTGGCCGCGGCGGAGATCCACAATGGCTACCAGCGGCTGCTGCACTTCTTCGTCGTAACCACCGGCACGATCCTGGTGTCGCGCCTGCTGGGGATCGTGCTGCTGGGCGCGCTGGATAAGCTCGTTCACATCGATGCCGATACTTCGGAAGAGTATCCCGGCCTTGAGCGCAGGCTTGGCAATTACTACCCGGCCGTCCGCGTGACGCTCATCGCCGTGCTGTCGGCAGCCACAGGCGTCGTGCTGCTCCAGGTCTGGGGCCTGCGCCCCTTCGGCTGGTTCTCTGGCGGCCAATTGGGCGCGCAGTTGCTGTCGGCGCTGACGACCTCGCTGATCACCGTCGTGCTGGCGGTCGTGGTGTGGGAAGCGGCCAACGCGGCGGTCGAGAACAAGGTCGCGAGCTTAACCCGGGCGGCGCAGACGGCGCGGGCCGCGCGCCTGCGCACCTTGATGCCGATGCTGCGGACCGGCTTGTTCGTGACCATCCTGATCATCTGCGGCCTGATCGTGCTCAGTCAGATCGGGGTCAACATCGCGCCGCTGCTGGCCGGGGCCGGCGTGCTTGGCGTCGCAATCGGCTTCGGCTCACAGAAGCTGGTGCAGGACCTGATCACCGGTTTGTTCCTGCTGCTCGAGAACACCATGCAGGTCGGCGATGTGGTGACGCTGGGCGGGTTGTCGGGCACGGTCGAGTACCTCTCGATCCGCACGATCCGGCTGCGGGCGTTGGACGGCTCGCTCCACATCATCCCATTTTCCAGCGTCACCACGGTGACCAACCAGACGCGCGACTTCTCCTACGCGCTGGTCGATCTGCCGATTGGCCTGAATGAAGAGCCCGACCGGATCGGGGATCTGCTGCGCGACGTGGTGACGAAGATGCGCGACGAACCGCGCTGGCAGAATGCCATCACGTCGGACCTCGAGGTGATGGGCGTGTATTCCTTCACCGATACCGCGTGGACGATGCGGGTCCGTATCCGCACGACGCCGTCGCAGCGATGGGTGGTGAATCGCGAGTTCAATCGCCGGGTGAAGTACTGCTTTGACGAGAACGCCGTGCAGAGCCCGATCACTGCCTATAAGGTGCAGGGCTGGCTGCCGCCGGGTTCGGAGCGTCCGATCCCGAAGCCGCCGCCGCCCGAGCCCCCCGCCTCGGCTGCGAGCCCGATCCAGGAAGCTGCCCAATGACCAACCCAGCCATGAGCCGCCCGACCATCGCCGAGCTGATCGGGCGAGACGGCTTCGCCTTCGTGCATGACGCCGAGATGCGCGGCGTGTTGCAGGAGAACGGGTTGACGGGGTGGGACGAGTTTGCCGCGAGTTGGGATGACCTCGGCCTCGACACCTACATGGCCGATGGCGGGCGCTATCGCCGCCGCAGGCATGGCGTTTTCGCCGCCGGACCAGCCGGTATCGAGCGGCTGCCGCATCAACCGCACTATCAAAGCCGCGATTACAACATGCTGAACGGTGGCATCGCGCGCTGGTTCGACCCGGTGACGGAAGCGGTCGAGAACATGCCGGCCTTCAAGGCGATCCTCGGCACCTGTCAGCGCGTGTTCGAGGCATTGTCACCCGGCGTGACCCGCTGGGATGTCGAGGTGCATCAGTTCCGCATCGAGGCACAGCTTGGCGAAGTCGGTAAGCCGACGCCGGAGGGGATGCATCGCGACGGCGTGGACTGGGTTCTGGTGCTGCTGGTCCGGCGGGAGAACATCGCCAGCGGCGAGACCACGATCCATGACCTGGACAAACGGCTTCTCGGCTCGTTCACATTGACCCGCCCGATGGATGCCGCCTGGGTGGACGACGGTCGCGTCTATCATGGGGTGACGGCGGTCGAGCCGCGCGACCCGACGCGC
>CAZZVB010000288.1:0-4263 GCA_964657445.1 uncultured Burkholderiaceae bacterium
GGTGGACCAGGTGGTGCGGCGGATTTGCCGCGATCTCGGGCTGGCTGGGCAGGCGATCGAAGAGGCTTGCGCGGGGGATCTCGCGGGTTTGGTGGCGCGGGATACTTGCTAGGGTTTGGTTGGGTTTGGTCGGTTTGACCGTCGTTGGTTGTTGGCCCTTGTGAAGCAATTGGGGGCTACGCGGGTCGCACCTGCCGGGTTGCCCTGGATCGCCGCGCCTTCGGCTCGCGATGACGGGGTGAGGGGCGCAGGCCACTGGCCGAGGATTTTTGGGCTGCTGGCCCCTCACCCTGCCCTCTCCCGGAGGGAGAGGGTTTCTTGCGTCAGGGGGCGCGTTTCTACGTCCCCATGCTCATTGCCTTGATCGGCGGTTCGACGTCCGAGGGCAGCGGGCAGATGTACGGGGTGGCGCGCGTGCGGTCGGCCAAAGCGATGTAGCCGTCGCGTTTGTCATCGACGATGGTCCAGATGGCTTCGCTGTTCTGCATTGGGCTGGGCTCCCGTGGCTGCCGCCGACCTCAGCAGCCGTTGACAGCAGGGACAGGGTCGCGACTTGTAGCCGCGCGATACGGGCGGGGTTCGATGCGGACGTACGACGTGGTGGTGGTCGGCGGGGGGAATGCGGCGCTGACGGCGGCCATCACGGCGCGGGAGGCGGGGGCGTCGGTGCTGGTGCTGGAGCACGCGCCGAAAGCGATGCGCGGCGGCAACAGCCGGCACACGCGCAACCTGCGGGCGATGCACACCAAGCCGACGTCGGTGCTGACCGAAGCGTATCTGGAAGACGAGTACTGGGACGATCTGCTGCGGGTGACCGGCGGGCAGACCGACGAGACCCTGGCCCGGCTGACGATCCGGGCCACGCAGGATGCGCTGCCGTTCATGGAGCGGTGCGGCGTGCGGTTCCAGCCCTCGCTGACCGGGACGCTGAACCTGTCGCGCACCAACGCCTTCTTCCTCGGCGGCGGCAAGGCGCTGGTGAACGCGTATTATGCGCATGCGGAACGGCTGGGCGTCGGCGTGCTGTACGATACCCAGGTGACCGAGATCGCGCTGGACGACGGCTTCGTCCGCAAGCTGACCGTCACCAGCAAGGGGTTTCCGTTCGAGGTCGGCGCGAAGGTGGTGATCGCGTCGTCGGGCGGGTTCCAGGCCAATATCGAGTGGCTGAAGCAGGGCTGGGGTCCGGCGGCGGAGAACTTCCTGATCCGGGGCACGCCGTATGCAACGGGAACGGTGCTGAAGAACCTGCTGGGCCAGGGCGTCGCCTCGGTGGGGGACCCGACGCAGTGCCACGCGGTGGCGATCGACGGCCGGGCGCCGAAGTTCGATGGCGGGATCGCAACGCGGCTGGACTGCATCCCATTCTCGATCGTGGTGAACAAGCACGGCGAGCGCTTCTACGACGAGGGACAGGATGTCTGGCCGAAGCGCTACGCGATCTGGGGCCGGCTGGTGGCGCAGCAGCCGGACCAAGTCGCCTACAGCATCATCGACAGCCGGAGTGAGCGGCTGTTCATGCCGTCCATCTTCCCGGCCATTAAGGCGGGTTCGGCCGGGGAATTGGCGGTGAAGCTGGGGCTGGACCCGGCGGCGTTGGAAGCCACGATCGCCGGGTTCAACGCCGCCTGCCAGCCCGGCGCGTTCGACAGCAGCCGGCTGGACGGCGTGCATACGGAGGGGCTGGACCCGCCGAAGACGAACTGGGCACGCCCGATCACCGAGCCGCCGTTCATCGGCTACCCGCTGCGGCCGGGGATCACCTTCACCTACCTCGGCGTGAAGGTGAACGAGCGGGCGCAGGTGATCATGGAGGACGGGCGGCCGGCGGGGAACCTGTTCGCGTCGGGGGAGATCATGGCCGGCAGCATCTTAGGCAAGGGCTACCTCGCCGGGTTCGGCATGGCGATCGGCACGGTGTTCGGCCGGATCGCAGGACAGGAGGCGGCGAAGCGTGCCAGCAATTGACCTGATGGCCTTGGCCGACCCGGATACGGGCACGGCGGCGATGCAGGAGGCGCGCCGGGCGATGGAGGTGTGCAACGCATGCCGCTATTGCGAAGGCTTCTGCGCGGTGTTCCCCGCCATGGAGTTGCGGCGCGACTTTGGGGAGGGCGACCTCAACTACCTGGCCAATCTCTGCCATTCCTGCCGCGGCTGCTACTACGCCTGCCAATACGCGCCGCCGCATGAGTTCGGCATCAACGTGCCCCGCGTGCTGGCGCAGGTGCGCAATGAGAGCTACGCGAAATATGCCTGGCCTACGCCGCTGGCGGCGCTGTATCGGCGCGGCGGGCTGGTGATGTCGATCGCGATGGGGTTGGCCGTGGGCGGCGTGCTACTGCTGGCGTTGTTGCTGCAGCGGCACGGCGTGTTGTTCGGGGCGCAGCCGGTCGCGCCGGGTCAAGGGTTCTATAACGTGATCCCGTATGGAACGATGGTGTGGGTGGCGTCGGTGACGTTCCTGTTCTCGCTGCTGGCCATGGGCATGGGGTTCGCGCGGTTCTGGCAGGACACTGGCGGCACGGCGCAGGAGCTGACCCGGCGGCAGCCGCTGCTGCAGGCCCTGCACGATGCGGCGACGCTGAAATACCTGGGCGGCGGCGGCCATGGCTGCAACGACCGTGACGGCAGCTTCTCCAGCCAGCGGCGCTGGTTTCACCATCTGATGGCGTATGGCTTCTTGCTGTGCTTTGCGTCCACCTCCACCGCGACGGTGTACGATCACCTGCTGGGCTGGGCCGCGCCCTATGCGTTCGTCAGCCTGCCCGTGCTGCTGGGCACGGTGGGCGGTGCCGGATTGCTGGCAGGCACCGCCGGGCTGTTCTGGCTGAAATTGGGCGGCGACCATGAACCGCAGGCGGCCGATCTGCTGGGCGCCGATACCGGGCTGCTGGCGCTGCTGGCGATGATCGCGGTGACGGGGCTGCTGCTGCTCTCGGTGCGTGCGACCGGCGCGATGGGCGTGGTGCTGTGCGTGCACCTGGGGTTCGTCTTGGCGCTGTTCCTGACCATGCCCTACAGCAAGTTCGTCCATGGGGTGTACCGGACCGGCGCGTTGATCCGCCACGCGATCGAACGGCCCCAATGATGGGGGCGTGACCATGAGCGGTGAGCTTCTCGAGGCGCTGCCTGAAAGCCTGGACGAGATGGCGCCGCGCCGGGCGGCTTAGTGGGGGTCGTCTCCCACCTGGTTGATGCCGGCATTGCGGCGGAAGGTCGGGATGCCGACGCCGGCTGCGTCGAAGCCGCCGTCATTGGCAAGATACTGCCCGTTCACGTAGCTCGCCTCCTTGCTGCACAGGAAACCGATCACGTTGGCCATCTCCTGCGTGGTGCCGTAGCGGCCGAGCGGGACGGTGTCGTAATAGTCGGAGCGGATGGCCACGCTGTGCACCAGCTTGGACATCTCGGTTTCCACCGGGCCGGGGCAGACGGCGTTCACGCGCACGCCGAAATTGCCCAGTTCCACGGCGTATTGCTTGGTGAGATGGATGATCGCCGCCTTGCTGGTGCCGTAGGCGACCCGCAGCGTGCTGGCGCGCAGGCCGGAGATCGAGGCGATGTTCACGATCGCGCCGCTCCGCTGCTCCTTCATGATGGCGCCGAATGCTTGAGAGCAGAGGAAGCAGCCATCGAGGTTGGTGCCGAGCACATGGCGCCATTCCTCGAAGGAGGTTTCCAGCGCCGGTTTGAACACGGCGACGCCGGCATTGTTCACCAGCGCATCGACGCGGCCCCATTTCGCGACGACCGCCGCCGCGGCGGCGGCGACCTCGGCCGGTGATGAGACATCGCAGGGCAGAGCCAGCACCCGCTGGGGCGATGCCAGCTCCGCCTCGGTCGCGGCCAGCGTTGCGCGGTCTATGTCGAGCAATGCGACCTTGTAGCCGTGGGCTAGGAACCACTGGCCGACGGCGAGGCCGATGCCGCGCGCGCCACCGGTGACGACGGCAACCTGGTTGATCTCGCTGGCGTCCGACATGCCCTGCCCCATGAATCGCTTGTTGTCTGGGTCAGGCGGTTACGAGTCTTCCCACCGATTGGCAACTCGCTCGGCGCAGCGCGCAGCTTACTGCAGCATACACGGCGGCGGCGGTTGGCTGGTCAGTGAGCGTTTGGATGGTCTCCTGGACGTCGCTGGCGCCGGTCTCTGGCGCTGGCTTGTGCGCTGCCCACGGAGCCAGATCACAATCTGTTGGTGTGATCGGTCGCCCGCGGCCCCGTTGCCGGGGCAGTTTGCGCTTTGCCGGGCTGAGGCGG
>CAZZVB010000289.1:0-4255 GCA_964657445.1 uncultured Burkholderiaceae bacterium
TCCGGAGGCGGTGATCTGGATGATGGCCGCCGATTCCGCGATTGAGGACGTGGCGGCGCTGCATGCCACCCTTGCCAAGGCCGTTGCCGGCGCCCGCGCCGGACGCATCGTGACCCTCGGCATGAAACCGACCGGGCCCGAAACCGGCTACGGTTACATGGAGGTCGGCGCCGGGATCGACGGAGTGCCCGGCGTGCACGCCGTGGCCCGTTTCGTCGAAAAGCCGGATGCAGCCGGCGCTGCATCACTGGTCGCAGCCGGCGCCCTCTGGAACGCCGGCATGTTCGTCTTCAAGGCGCAGACCATGATCGAGGAGCTGCAGCAATACGCGCCCGACGTTCTGTCAGCCGTGCGCAAGGCGCTGGACAGCGCGACGCATGATCTGGACTTTATTCGCTTGCAGCCTGAGGCGTTCAGCGCCTCGCCCAACATCAGCCTCGACTATGCCGTGGCAGAACGCACGCATCGCATCGCAGTGGTGCCGGCCGACCTGAAATGGTCCGACGTCGGATCTTGGGGGGCGCTGTGGGAACTGGGCGCCAAGGACGAGAGCGGCAACGTCATCGTCGGCGACGTGCTGCTGGAGGGTGCGGAGCACTGCTACGTCCGCAGCGATGGCATCCTCACCGCGGTCGTCGGCTTGAAGGACGCTGTCGTCGTGGTCACGGAAGACGCCGTCCTCGCCATGCACCGCGACCGCTCGCAGGACGTCAAGAAGGTGGTGGACCGGCTGAAGGCCAGCAAGCGCCACGAAGCCGTCACGCATAACCGTGTCTATCGCCCGTGGGGCTACTATGAGCGGCTGATCCTCGGCGACCGCTTCCAGGTCAAACGCATCGTGGTGACGCCGGGCCATAAGCTGAGCTTGCAGAAGCATTTCCATCGCGCCGAACACTGGGTGGTGGTCAACGGCACGGCCATCGTCACGCGCGACGGGGAGGAGATCATGGTGCGCGAGAACGAAAGCATCTATCTGCCGCTCGGCACGGTGCACCGGATGGAAAACCCCGGCCGCATCCCGCTCGCCCTGATCGAGGTGCAGTCCGGCGCCTACCTCGGCGAGGACGACATCGTTCGTTTCGAAGATTCCTACGGCCGCAGCTAATTCGCTCATTCTACATTCGCTAAGGACCAAGGATGCCCACAGCACTCGTCACCGGCGTAACCGGCCAGGACGGCGCCTATCTGTCGCAACTGCTGCTCGGGAAGGGCTACAAGGTCATTGGCATGATGCGCCGCTCGGCGTCCTCGGACGTGATCGGTGAGCGGCTGCGCTGGCTCGGGATCCTCAAGGATGTCGAACTGGTGGATGCCAACCTGACCGACCTGTCGAGCCTGATCCGCGTGATGAGCGTGTACAAGCCGGACGAGGTTTATAATCTCGCCGCGCAGTCTTTCGTTGCGGCATCCTGGCAGCAGCCGCTGCTGACCGGCAACGTGACCGGGCTCGGCGCCGCCAACGTCCTCGAGGCGGTGCGGCTCATCCGGCCGGAAGCACGCTTCTACCAGGCCAGTTCTTCAGAGATGTATGGCCTGATCCAGGAGCCGAAGCAGAGCGAACGCACCCCGTTCTACCCGCGCTCGCCCTACGCCGCGGCCAAGCTGTATGCGCACTGGATGACGGTGAACTACCGCGAGAGCTTCGGCATGCACGCCAGCAGCGGCATCCTGTTCAATCACGAAAGCCCGTTGCGCGGCATCGAGTTCGTCACCCGCAAGGTCACCGATGGGGTTGCGCGCATCAAGCTCGGACTTGCCACGGAGCTGCCGCTCGGCAACCTCAACGCGACACGCGACTGGGGCCATGCGCGCGACTACGTGCAGGCGATGCACCTGATGTTGCAGCAGGACAAGCCGGACGACTACGTCATCGCCACGGGCCGAACCACCTCCATCCGCGAATTGTGCCGCATCGCATTCAGCCATGCCGGCCTGAATGCGGACGATCACGTCACCACTCGTTCGGACTTGATCCGGCCGGCCGAAGTGGACGTGCTGCTGGGCGATGCCAGCAAGGCGCATCAAGTGCTGGGCTGGACGCCGGAAACATCGCTCGAAGCGATGATCGCCGAAATGGTGGACGCCGATCTGGCGAGGCATCGCGCCCGCATGGCCGCCTAGCCAACACAATGGCCGCCCCCGGCCGGATCCTGGTGACCGGCGCCGCCGGGTTCGTGGGCGCCCATCTGCTCCCTGCCCTAAGCTCCGCCTTTCCGCAGGCGCACATCGACTGCCACCCCTTCGACGTGACCGACGAGGATGCCACTCTGGCCGCCGTGCGCCGGTCGCGACCGGACGCATGCATCCACCTGGCCGCGATCTCGGCCATCCCGATGGCGCAGTCGGCGCCCGACGGCGCCTGGTCGGTCAACCTGGGCGGCACGCTGCGCCTGGCCCGTATCCTCACGCAGGAGGCGGCAGGCTGCACGCTCGTGTTTGTTTCAACAGCAGATGCTTACGGCCGATCATTCAAGCTCGGCAGGACGCTGGACGAGACGGCGGCGCTCAACCCGATGAATGTCTATGGCGCGACCAAGGCCGCGGCGGATTTGGCGCTTGGTGCGATCGCGAACGACGCGCTGAAGATCATCCGCGTCCGGCCGTTCAACCATACCGGCCCCGGCCAATCGGCCGCCTTCGTCGTGGCTGCCTTCGCGCGCCAGGTCGCCCGGATCGCGGCAGGACTGCAGCCTGCCGTGCTGCAGGTCGGCGCACTCGATCCGCTGCGTGACTTCCTCGACGTGCGTGACGTCTGCCAGGCCTATTGCCTCTGCTTGCGCCATGGCAACCAGATCTCGTCCGGAACCATCATCAATATCGCATCGGGCATGCCACGCCGGGTTGGCGACGTGCTGGACGAGTTGCTTGCCATCGCGGGTATCCGTGCGGAGGTTCAAACCGATCCGTCTCGGATGCGGCCGTCCGAGATCCCGGTCGCCGCCGGCGACTCCGGTCTTGCCCGTTCGCTGCTGGGCTGGGCGCCTGCGATCGCCTGGCCGCAGACCCTGGCCGACGTGCTGGCTGACTGGCGCGCACGCGTTCACTTGGAGCGCGCCTGACCGCCAAGCGTCTCCTGTCGTTCGGGTTCATCGCGCTGTTGCTGGGATTTGCAGCATGGGCCGTGGTGTCGGCTGGCCGGGGCGTGCTGTCCGTGGGCGTGGAGGCGCTGCAGGCGCTGTGGCTGTTGCCGCCGCTGGCGGCGCTGCATCTCTGCCAGTTGCTGCTCTCCGCCCGGGCGTGGCAATGCCTGCTGCCGCCGCACCTTCCGCTGCCGCGTTGTTACCGGCTGCGCATCATCCGCGAAGGCATCGACTCGCTGCTTCCGGTCGCGCAGGTCGGCGGAGAAATCGTCGGTGCGCGGCTGCTCGCGTTCGAGAGCAATCTTCCGGTGGCCATAACGGGCGCCAGCATCGTGGTTGACGTGACGCTGGAATTCCTGACCCAGCTCGCCTTCCTGATAAGCGGTATCGCCGTGCTGGCGATCGTATCGCCGGATGGCGCCTGGGAGGCATGGCTTGGCGCGGCGCTGCTGATCGCCGTGACGGCCGCAGGCCTTATCGCGGCCCAGAAGGTGGGGCTGTTGCGGCTAGTGGAGTCATTGGCGAAGCAGATCGCGGCTCGCTGGCCCGCAGCCGGCGCCTTGGTCGGCATGAACGAAGCGGTGACCGCAATCTATGCCAACCGAGCCGCCTTGTTGCGGTCGGGCGGCTTGCACCTGATTGCCTGGCTGCTCGGCAGCATCGAGAGCTGGGCGGTGCTGAACGCGCTCGGCAACCCTGTCAGCCCGGCCGCCGCCTTGATCGTGGAAGCCTTGGGAATGGCAGCGCGGAGTGCGGGGTTCGCGGTGCCGGGCGCGCTCGTCGTCCAGGAAACCGGGTTCGCGGTCGCGGCTGCCGCAATCGGGCTGCCGCAAGCGACGGGCGTTTCGTTGTCGCTCGTCAAACGCGCGCGGGAGGTCCTGGTCGGGCTGATCGGCCTGGCGCTATGGCGCCTGGCGCTGCAGCGGGACGGCGCGCACCCACGGTCAGATCCGGCATAGGCTCGGCAGCGGCATCCACGTGAACAGCGGGAAATGGTGGATCGGCTGCTCCGCCACCAGGTGATCGCCGTGGAACAGCGTCATGGCAACGATCACGGCAGCCCCCACCGGCCAGGCCCTGAAGTTCGGCCGCCGCCCGGCAAGCCACACGAGAGCGGCGGCGCCGGCGAGCCCAACCGCCGATCCTATGCAAACCTCGATCAGGTCGTGCGCATG
>CAZZVB010000290.1:0-4233 GCA_964657445.1 uncultured Burkholderiaceae bacterium
TTTCTTCCCTCAAGCCACCCGCCAGTGTCGGTCAGCAGTAAATCCGCCTCCTTCGCGGCCGTTGCGCCAATGGCAGGCAAGAAGTGGGCGCGAGAAAAAGGGCTCTGGCAACCGACAGCCGGCGCCAGCGAAGCGTCATGATGGCTACGCCGACCCCAAGCGACTCCGCTGGGGGTCGGCCAACGGCGAACACCGACATCTGATTAGGCGTCCGGGCGGGTATGTCGGACCCTCTATTCATTACTGAGACCAGTCAGCGGGCTAAGCTAAGGCCTGCTGCTGCGTTCAGCCCGGCCTAGTCTATAAAAAGGAGAACGCGATGAGCGAAGGGTCCAACGACAAAGCTCAGGGGCCGAGCCGGCGGGGCTTTTTCCGCGGCGCGGCTGGCCTGGCCTCAATCCCCATGGTGGCCCGCGCTGCGCCCGTTCCCTCAGTTCCGCCCATCCCATCGGGTGCGTCAGGCCCGGCCGAAACGGTGCTCAACGTGAATGGGCGCGACTACCGCATCGTCATGGACGTCCGGACGTCCATGCTGGACGCGCTGCGCGAGCACATGGACCTGACTGGCGCCAAGAAGGGCTGCGACCACGGCCAGTGCGGCGCCTGCACCATTCACATCGATGGCGAGCGGGTGCTTTCGTGCCTGACCCTCGCCGTGGCCGCACAGGGCAAGCAGATCAAGACCATCGAGGGGCTTGCCGTCGCAGGCGGGGCGCTGCACCCGATGCAGCAGGCGTTCATCGACCACGACGCCTTCCAGTGCGGCTACTGCACACCGGGTCAGATCATGTCGGCCGTCGCCTGCGTAAACGAGGGCAATGCGGCTACGGACGCGGACATCCGCGAGTATATGAGTGGCAATCTCTGCCGCTGCGCCGCGTATCCGAACATCGTCGCCGCGATCAAGGAGGCGCGCGCCCAAATGGATCGCGCCTGATGCGTCCGTTCAGTTACGTCCGGGCCACGACGGCGGCCGAGGCGATATCGCTAGGGCAGCAGACCGGACAAGGACAGACGGACGCGCCGGTGCAGTTCCTTGCCGGAGGCACCTCGCTTTACGACCTCATGAAGCTCGACGTGCTGACGCCGCAGCACGTTGTGGATCTCGCGCCTCTGCGCTCGGACCATGCCGGCGTCACCGCCGGACCGGATGGGCTGCGTCTAGGCGCGTTTGCTAGGATGGCGGCCGTCGCGGCGCACACCGTAATTCTTGCCGAGTATCCGGCGATAGCCGAAAGCCTTCAGCTCGCTGCCAGCGCGCAGTTACGCAACATGGCCACGCTGGGCGGCAACGTGCTGCAACGTACGCGCTGCACCTACTACCGCGACACCAGCTGGACCGCCTGCAACAAGCGCAACCCCGGGTCGGGCTGCGCCGCGCTGACCGGCGTCAACCGCAACCATGCGGTGCTCGGCACTGACAGCAGTTGCATCGCGCAATACCCTGGCGATTGGGCGGTGGCGCTCGTCGCGTTCGACGCGAAGGTCGAACTGATAGGGCCGCAGGGCGTCCGCGTGATTCCATTCGCCGCGCTGCATAGGCCGCCGAACGGCCAACCGCATCTCGAGACGACGTTAGAACCCGGCGAGGTGATCACTGCGTTCACCGTGCCATCCGGCCCGTGGACCCGGCGCTCCACCTACGTGAAGGTGCGGGACCGTGCCTCCTACGAGTTCGCCATCGCGTCGGTCGCAGTGGCGCTCGACATGGACGGCGACGTTGTGCGGCAGGCGCGCATCGGGCTGGGCGGCATGGCCTACCGCCCCTGGCGCGCCAGCGCGGCCGAAGCCGCGTTGGCCGGCAAGACGTTGGACAGCAACACCGCCGAGGTGGCCGCCGCGGCCGCGCTGGAGGGCGCAGTGACCCTGGGACAGAATGCCTACAAGCCCGAACTCGGCCGCCGCACCGTCGTCCGCGCCCTTATGCAGGCCAAGACGATGACGCTTGCCGCAATCCCCGGCACCACGAGGAAGACCTGATATGACCATCGATCCCGGCCTCCTGTTCGGGCGCCCGATCCCCCGTATTGACGGAGTTGCCAAGGTGACGGGCGCCGCCCGCTATGCCTCAGACGAGCCGGTGGCAAACCCCGCCTACGCCTATCTCGTGACATCGGCGATTTCGCGCGGACGCATCGCGGCGATGACGCTCGACCGGGCCAATGCAGTTCCGGGCGTGCTCGACATCCTTACCCACCAGAATGTCGGCGGTGCGATAAAGTCGCCGATCGGGCCGGATGGCGGCCCCACCACGACCACGCTAGAGAGCGACCGCGTCTGGCATGACGGCCAGATCATTGCCGTCGTGCTCGCCGACAGCTTTGAGGCGGCGCGGGAAGCAGCGTTCAAGGTCGATGTCAGCTATGCGGTTGAGACACCTAGTGCCACCTTTGGGTCACCAGGCAGCGAGACTACGGAGCATAAGGGCCGGGGTGGCCCGGACCCGAGAAAGGGCGACGTAGACGCCGCGCTCGCCGCCGCGCCGTTCCGTATCGAGGCCGAGTACGACACGCCAACGCAGCATCACAACCCGCTTGAGCTGTTCACAACCACCTGCATTTGGAACGGGCCGAAGCTCACGATCTACGAGCCTTCGCAATTCATGTGGGGGTTGAAGGCGGCCGTCGCGACGCAGCTCGGGATCGACGAGGCGAACGTCCGGACGGTCTCCCGTTACGTGGGCGGCGCGTTCGGCTCCAAGGGCGAGCCGGGTGCACGCACCGCCTGGATCGCCCTTGCGGCCAGGCGGCTTGGCCGCCCGGTAAAGCTGGTGCCGACGCGGGACCAGGGCTTCACCATCGTGACATACCGCGCGGAAACGCAGCAGCGGGTTAAGCTCGCGGCGACGCAGGATGGCCGGCTAACCGCCTTCTCGCACGAGGGGTGGGAAGTCACGTCTCGCCCGTCCGGCTACAACGTCGCCGGCGTGGACGTGACGGCGCGGATGTATGCCTGTCCCAATATCGCCACGGCGGTGCAGGTCGTGCACGTCGACCGCAACACGCCTGGCTTTATGCGCGCCCCGGCCGAGGTGCCGTATATGTTCGGGCTCGAGAGCGCGATGGACGAATTGGCCTACGCGCTGCGCATGGATCCGGTCGAGCTGCGCCGGGTGAACGACACGCAGTCCGATCCCGTGTCGGGGCTCGCGTTCTCATCCCGCTCACTGATGCAATGCTTCGATCAGGCGGCGGCCAAGTTCGGCTGGAAACAGCGCAACCCCGAGCCTGGGGCGACGCGGGATGGCGACTGGCTGGTGGGCTATGGTTGCGCTACCGCGTGCTACCCGACCAATATTGGTCCGGCCGCCGCCCGCGTGTCGCTAACGCCAGACGGCAAAGCCAACGTTGGCATGGCCGCGCATGAAATCGGCACCGGCGCCTACACGACCGTCGCCATCACCGCGGCCCGGTCGCTCGGCATCGCGATCGAGGACGTGACGGTGCTGCTGGGCGACAGTGACTTGCCGCCGGTGACGGTGGCGGGCGGTTCGAACAATGCCGCCTCCACGACGCTGGCCGTGGTCAAGGCGTGCGAGGAGTTGCGACGCCGGGTCGCCGAAGCGGCCGCACAAGCAGAGGACAGTCCGTTCCACGGCGCCGACCCGGCTACGCTGAGCCTTTCAGCAGGCAAGCTCACCGGTGCCGATGGGCGATCCGAGCCGCTGAACAAGGTGGTGGG
Organism: uncultured Burkholderiaceae bacterium; assembly: GCA_964657445.1. Lineage (GTDB taxonomy): Bacteria > Pseudomonadota > Alphaproteobacteria > Acetobacterales > Acetobacteraceae > LMUY01. The sequence goes on from CAZZVB010000290.1 coordinate 3,682, forward strand.
GCGCACGGCTGCGTTCCTCGAAGTCTATGCCGAGCACGTGCCGCAGGGGCTTCCCTCGTCGGCAATGGCGGGGCTGTATCGCGGCAAGGTCATGATGTCGCGCGGCGACGGCCGAAAAGATATCGCCGCGTTCTCGTTCGGCGCCCATTTTGTCGAGGTGAGGGTGCACGCGTTGACGCGGGAGATCCGCGTGCCGCGCGTGGTGTCGGCCTTCGCCGCTGGAACGATCATCAACCCACTGGCGGCGCGCAGCCAGTTCATGGGTGGCGCGATCTGGGGCCTTTCAGCCGCGCTGCACGAGGCCTCGGAAATCGATGCGGCAACGGCGCGATACACCAACAAGAACCTTGCCGACTACATGGTGCCGGTAAACGCAGACGTACCGTCTATTGAGATCATCCTGGTGCCGGAGGCTGATAGCCGCGTGAACCTGCTCGGCGTGAAAGGCATCGGCGAGATTGGCGTCGTCGGCATGAACGCGGCAGTGACCAATGCCGTGTTCAACGCCACAGGCAAGCGGGTGCGCTCGCTGCCGCTCCGGGCGGAGATGCT
>CAZZVB010000291.1:0-4148 GCA_964657445.1 uncultured Burkholderiaceae bacterium
ATGCGCAGTTCTCCGAGATCATCGCCAATGACGGCGATCGCCGTCGAGGGGTGGGCCGGAGCTTCGTTTTGGATGATCTCCAGGGTCCGCAACCTTGTGCGCTGGTTGCGGCGGCCAATGATAAAGAGGCGCCCATCCGCGGTGGGCGCGAGCAGGACCGCGCTGGCAGATGATAGGTATGCGTTTGGGTAGAGGTAATGCGCGATGCGGACGGCGTGGCCCAGGATAGCCGTCTCGGCGTCGCTGTCGTGATCCACGTAAACACCACGAACGAGGGGGATCAACTCACCGCTTTGGGCGCGCTGATGCGCTCGCTTGGCGTCTATCGTGTCTCCGACCAAGTGGATCGGCATTGGATTGTCCCGCATCTCAGATGCGCGAAAATTCCACACACCACATCTAGAGACAAGAACTTTCCCGCATCTGAGATGCGCGATAACCCGCAGCCGGGGACCCTGGAGAGCGCCAGGCTCACTCCCACTCGATCGTGCCCGGCGGTTTGCTGGTGATGTCGTATGTCACACGGTTGATGCCGCGCACCTCGCCCACGATCCGCCCGGCCACGCGGCCCAGGAACGCCATGTCGAACGGGTAGAACTCTGCCGTCATGCCATCCGTGCTGGTGACCGCGCGCAACGCGCAGACCTGGGCGTAGGTGCGGCCGTCGCCCATCACGCCGACCGTGCGGACCGGCAACAGCACGGCAAAGGCTTGCCAGATTGCGTCATAAAGCCCCGCCGCCCGGATTTCCTCGAGGTAGATCGCGTCAGCATGCCGTAGCGTCTCCAGCGCCTCCCGCGTGATGGCGCCGGGGATCCGGATGGCGAGCCCTGGACCGGGAAACGGGTGGCGGCCGACCAGGGTCGCGGGCAAGCCGAGTTCCCGGCCGAGCACCCTCACCTCGTCCTTGAACAGCTCCCGCAGCGGCTCGACCAGCTTCATGCGCATACGGTCTGGCAAGCCGCCGACGTTGTGGTGGCTCTTGATCGTGACGCTGGGGCCGCCGGTGACGCTGACGCTTTCGATCACGTCCGGATACAGCGTGCCCTGGGCCAGGAAGTCTGCGCCGCCGAGCTTCGTCGCTTCCTCGTCGAACACGTCGATGAACAGGCGGCCGATCGTCTTGCGCTTAGTCTCCGGGTCGGTGACGCCCTCCAGCGCATCGAGGAACAGCGCCGAGGCGTCACGATGCACCAGGCGGATGTTGAAGCGGTCGCGGAACGTCCGCTCGACTTCCTCCGCTTCGCCCCGGCGCAGCAGGCCGTGATCGACGAAGATGCAGGTGAGCTGGTCGCCGATCGCCTCGTGGATCAGCACGGCCGCCACGGAGGAGTCCACCCCGCCGGAGAGGCCGCAGATGACCCGGCCTTGTCCGACCTGCGCCCTGATCCTGGCAATCGCCTCCTGCCGGAACTCCGCCATGCTCCAATCGCCGCGCAGCCCGGCCACGCCGTGGGTGAAGTTGCGCAGCAGCGCGGCGCCGTGCGGCGTGTGCACGACTTCGGGATGGAACTGCACGCCGTAGAACCGGCGCACGTCATCGGCCACCACGGCGAACGGGGCGCCTTCGCTCGATGCAACGCTGCGGAAGCCGTCGGGAAGCCGGGTGACCCGGTCACCGTGGCTCATCCAGACTTGCTCGCGCTGTCCCTCCGTCCAGGTGTCGGCGAAGAGCGGGCAGTGTCCGGTGACATCGACGAACGCCCGGCCGAACTCTTGAACCCCGTGTGCTTCGACCGCTCCGCCAAGATCCTGGCACATCAGCTGCTGGCCGTAGCAGATGCCGAGCACGGGAACGCCCATGGTCCAGACCGTCTCCGGGGCGCGTGGGCTCGCCGGGTCAGTGACGCTGGCCGGTCCACCGGACAGGATAATTGCCTTGGGCCGCCATTCGCTCAAACGGCTGGCGGAGGCGTTGAAGGGCCAAATCTCACAGTAAATCCCGGATTCACGGAGCCGGCGCGCTATGAGCTGGGTGACCTGGCTGCCAAAGTCCAGGATCAGGACCCGGTCTTGATGTGCGGTCAACTCTACCATGGGACCTTCCAGCACAGCGCCGCATCGAGAGCAAGGCCGCGGAAGGCCCTAGGCAAGCCCGCCCATTTATGTGGTATTGTCTCATATTAGTGCCACCGACCTTCGCGGCCGCATCGGTCAGGAATTCCGTATCTAATGTCGCCCATTAGTCTGGCCCGTGCGCTGCGAGCCGTTCACCGAGCGCTGGAAGATTGTCGCGCGGCAGAAGTCCTTGCTCCCCTTGGGCTTTATTCCAGTGCGCCGCTGCCCGGTGGCGACATCCTGCTCCAATGTTTTGCGGCGTTGTCTATACGGCAGGCATCATTTCAGGAGCCTGAGCGACGTCTCATTTCTGCTCTCGCCCTTCAATCGTTGGTTGAACCGGCCTGGTGGGCGCGGCTGGTCGCTGGGGCAAGCCGGTCGTCCATCTCCGATTCGCTGTCGAGCGAAGTGTCGGACCTCTGCGCTCGCATCCGTGTTCTCGGTGAGAACCTGCCCGCGCTTGCCGGCATGATCGAGTCGGGCGCGCGCCGGTTCCGCGCTGGCATGCAGGAAGTCTGCGTCGAGATCGTCAGCGGCGACGGTGAGACACCGGCTTTGGAGCAGGTTGCGGACGCTATCGTCGCGGTCAACCAATTCTGGTCGGTGATCAGGGACCTCGCGGGCAGCACCGCCCGGTTGCATCTGTTCGTCTGCGATCCCGCCGAGGCGAACCTGATCCTGGCAGGCCCGCCGGATTTGGTGGAGGAGTTGACGGCTGTCCTTTCGTCCGTCGAGCAGCAGGCGGTGCGGGTGGACATGTTGCCCATGGCCGAACGCCCGGCTGTCATGGCGCCGCAATTGCCGATCGTGGAGCGGATTGACCGCAGCGGCCATGCAGACGCCGTGGCGATGCACGCCAAGGTCGAAGTGGCAGTCCGCAAATACATGGAGGCGGGCGCAATGCTGCGCACCCCGGACGGGGACGTCGCCGCCGCGATCAGGCCGGAGGCTGCGGACGCCGGCCGTGCCGGCGGCCTCGATGATCTGATCGCGGACGAACGTTCGCGGCTGCAGCCTTCAAACCAGCCCGAGCCAGCAAAGCGGGGCGGCGCAAGGACCCCGGCGCGTGGGGCTTGGCCCAGCACATCGCCCCCAACGCGCTGAACCTTAGACGGCCCGCCAGCCTGGCTTATCCGGATCGACCAGCTGATAGCCGACCGGCGCCATGCCACAAATCGCGATGATGGCCGGTTCGGGGTGGCCTTTGATGACGCCGTCATAGTGCGGGGTGTGCGCGACCCGGTGCACGAAGCTGCCGGCATGCACCGGAACGCACGACGCCGGGTCGAAGTCCGGGCCGCTATTGCACCACCATGTGCCGGACACGACGACGCAAAGCCGGTCCTGCACGTAAGTGTGCGGCGCGCTCATGTAGCCCGGCCACCAGCGTTGCAGGCTGTAGTATAGGCCCGGCTCGGTCAGCGATCCGGCCAGTTGCACCCGGTCGGCGCTGCGCTCCGGGTAGCCCGGCGTCGTCACCCAAGTGAATTGGTCCGGCGTTTGGATGATGGTCTGCGCCGGGTTCAGCGGGCTGGCCGAGGCCCGGCCGATGAGGCTTGCCGGCACTGCGGCCATCAGGCTGGCCAGCAACAGATCTCGTCGTGCAGCGTCCATGGGTCCGCGTCCTATTTCTGTTTTACGATCAGCCGCAAGCTGAGTGGCGCCGCCGGCAGCACTTTGGCCGGTCACCGAACTCATCATTCGAAGCCATACAACCGCGCCGGGTTGTCGATCAGAACCGCCTCGGCCGCGCCACCCGGCAGGGCGGCCCGGAAGTCCTCCCACAGATCGGCGTAACCGATCTCCCGGTATTGAAGGTGCGGTGGATCATCGCCCTTGCCCAACTCCTGCAGCGGCGTATGCGGCCAGTCGCTGCCCCAGACGCACCGCGCCGCCGCGGCATCGAGGATCGCGGACAGCCATTCCTTGGGCGGTGCGGTCCGCAACGGGTCGGCTCCCATCCGGTAGGGGCCGAATAGCTTGACCCAGACCGATGGCCGGCCGAGCAGCGACAGCAAGGCGCGGCCTTCATCGGTGGCTGGGCCATCATGCGGCAGACCGTAATGATCGATGACGATGGGGACGCCAGC
>CAZZVB010000292.1:0-4136 GCA_964657445.1 uncultured Burkholderiaceae bacterium
TCATCTACAATCCGGACAAGGTGAAGGAGCCGCCTAAGACGTTCACCGACCTGCTGGACACGAAGTACAGCGGCCGGGTCGGCGTCGGCGATATCAATTACTTCTACATCATGATGGCGGCCGCACTGGCGGCGACCGGCGACCTGAACAAGGTCGATGCGGAGGAAACCAAGGCGCTCGCGCTCAAGCTGAACGCCAACGGGTTGCGGCTCTATCCGTCCACGGATTCGATCGGCGCCGGCATCAGATCCGGGGAGATCGACGTCGGCATCATGTGGCTGGCCCGCGTGAACATGTGGCAGAATGCCGGCATCCCAGTGAAGGCGTCGTTCCAGACCGAGGGCTCGGTCCTCTATGTGTCGGGCATGGTCGTGCCCAAGAATGCGCCCAACAAGCCGGCCGCGTACGCCTATCTCAATGCGATGCTGGAACCGTCGGCGCAGACGAAGTTCGCCGACCGGATGGGCTATCTGCCGACGGTGAACAACTGCCCGCTCACGGGCAAGACGGCCGAGCAATTGGCCCTGCCGGAGCCTGCGCCAAAACTGTTCCCGCCCAATTACGACATCACCGGGCAGTTGCAAGCGCCGATGTCGGAGTGGTGGAAGAAGAATATGCAACGCGCGTAGCATGGGCGAACGCCGCGGCGCGGCGGCCGCCAGCTTCCTCGGCCCGGCGGTGTTCATCGTCTTGGCGATGCTGGTGGCGCCGCTCCTGCTGGTGATGCGATTCAGCCTGGACCAATACGACATCAAGGAGTTGATGATCGAAACGGTGACGGCGGCGAATTACCTGCGCTTCGTTTCCGACCCGTTCTACGTCGGCGTCATGCGCACGACGCTCGGCGTGGCCCTTTCATCCACCGCGATATGCCTGGTCCTCGGCCTGCCGCTCGCCTACCGGCTGGCGCGGATGACGAGCCGCTGGAAGACGCTTTGCATGCTGGCAATCGTGCTGCCGCTGTTTATCGGCAATGTCGCGCGCATGGTGGGCTGGATGATCCTGTTCGCCCATGGCGGCTTGATCGACGGATCGCTGCGCTGGGCCGGGCTGCCCGGCCTCGAATTGATGTACACGCCGTTCGCGGTGATCCTCGGGATCGTCTCCGTCAACTTGCCCTTCGTCGTGCTGACCGTGCAGAGCACGATCGAAACGATCGATCCTCGCGTGGAAGAAGCCGCGCTCAGTTTGGGTGCGCCGCCGGCCCGCAGTTTCTGGCGTGTGGTCTGGCCGCTGGCTCTGCCGGGCACCGCGATCGCCGGCATCCTCTGCTTCATTTTGGCCATGAACGCATTCGCCACGCCCTATCTGCTCGGCGGTCCACGGTTCCAGATGATGGCGCCGCTGCTGTATTGGGAGTTCAGCACCAACAACAACTGGCCGTTTGCTTCCGCAATGGCGCTGCTGCTGATGGTGACGACGCTGGTGCTGACGGCGGGCAGCAATTTGCTGATTCCACGGCGCTACAGGGCCTGATCCCCGCGTACGCGAGCTATCACACCGATTTTGTAGCGGCCGCGCCCAGGTTACGCCGCCATCTCCAGAACGATGTCCCCGCTTCGCTCCATCGTCTCGATGCTGACGGTCTCGCCGCCGCGGCGAAACTGCACGCTGATCTGGCTGCTTCCGAGCGACAGGTTACGCAGCGCTAGCTGGTCAAGGAACGCAGGCAGCATAGGACGATCGAACCGGATGACGTGCGAATTCGGATGGAACGACAGGCCGAGGCAGGACTGCAGCAAAGCCGGGAACGCCGCCGCGGCCCAGGCCTGCGGCGAACAGGCCACCGGGTAGGCCGTCGGATCACGACCCAACCGCCGCGGGAAGCCGCAAAACAGCTCCGGCAGGCGTTTCAGTTCCATCGTCCCACACGCGGCAAACAGGCCCTCGCACAGCCGCGCTGCGTCGGCGATGAAGCCGTAGCGAGTGAAGCCGAGCGCGATCAAAGCGTTGTCGTGCGGCCAAACCGAGCCGTTGTGATAGGACATCGGGTTGTAGCGCACCTCGTCCGACGACAAGGTGCGGATGCCCCACCCGGTGAACATCCGCGCCGACATCATCGCTGCAGCAACGGCCGCTGCCCGCTCTGGCGACGCGATGCCGCTCAGCAGCACTTGGCCGGCGTTGGAGGATAGCACCTCGCACGGCGCACCCGCTCCATCGAGCGCGATGGCGTAGGCCTGTAGCCGATCGACCCAGAACCGAGCCTCAAACTCGGTCCGGATCCGCCCCGCGGCCTCCTCCTGGTCGGCGGCGACACCCCCTTGTCCCAGCCGGCGCGCGATTGCGGCCGCCGCTTTGCGGGCTGCGAACACGTAGCCCTGCACCTCGCACAGGGCGATTGGGCCAACCGCCAGATGGCCATCGCTGTGGGAGATGCTGTCAAAGCTGTCCTTCCAGCCCTGGTTCGCCAGCCCGTTCTCCGTCATGCGGTGATAGGGAACAAAGCCGCGGGAATCGGTGCGGCAGTCGATCCAGTGCAAGGCGGCCAGGATGTTCGGCCACAGCGCCCTCACGGCCGCCAGATCGCCGGTCCGCTCCAGGTAAGCGCCGGCCAGCATGACGAAGAGCGGGGTGGAATCGACGCTGCCGTAGTAGCGCCGGAACGGCACCTCCCGCATTTCCGCCATCTCGCCGGCTCGCACCTCATGCAGGATTTTGCCGGGTTCCGCGTCGCAGGACGGGTCGAACTCGATTGCCTGCTCCTGCGCGAGGTAGCGCAGCACGCCGCGGGCGAGTGACGGGTTCTGCCACAGCTTCAGGTATGCGGTGATGAGCGCATCGCGGCCGAATGCCGTGCTGAACCAGGGAATGCCGGCATAGGGATACGGTCCCGTAGGCTTTTCCGTCGTCAGCATGCGCAGGTCGTGCTCGGCCCGGTTCAGCGCCTCATCGAATTCCACGTTATCCGTCGAGATGCTGGCGGTCCGCGCCGCGCTCGCGCGTAAACGCCGGCGCTCGTGCAGGAACGACGTCCCGAACGCCTTGCCGGGCCGCAGACCCTCCGGCTGGTCCGGCTCGCACGCGACTTGAAGGAAAAGATTAGCCCGCTCCCCGGGCTCCAGGCGCACGAAGAAGCTGGCAAAATCCTGGGTCAGCAACTCGGGCACCGGGTCGAAGCGGAACAGCGTCTCCCGCGGTTTGCCATCCAGCCCGACATAGCCGATCCGCACGCTGTCCCGCCCGATGACCGCAGCCCTGCGTGTGCCCCGCTGCCGCCGCTGCATGCCGCGCACCTCGAACAAATCGGCGAAATCGGCATCGAACCGCAGCTGCAGCCGCATATCGTGCGCCGCCAAGCCATAGTTGCGCAGGCCGAACCGCGTGAAACAGCCGCCGCCGGCGAGGAAGGTCGATCGCCGGATGTAGATCACACCCTGATCGACCTCGGCGCCGTCACTGTCCTGGAAGCACGCGTTGGTCAGGTCGGCGGTGAGCATCATGTTGTCGCTGCTCAGGCTCGAACTCAGCAGCAAAGGCCGCGCGTTGCCGAACAGCAGATCGAGCCGGGACAGATACCTAGTGTCGCGATGATACACGCCGTCATGGCTGCCCGCGGCGGACACCACGTCCCCCAAAGTGTCGAAAATGGCGAAGCAATCGTCACTCTTGAGGGCGTGGACGCGCCGTTCTTGCAGCGCGGATGCCGAATGCACTGTGCTTGGGTCCGGCGAGGCGTTCCCTGCCATGATCGTATCCATACGGTTCCCCTTGACCCGGCTTGCGGCTCGATGCGATTCGGGCAGACCGGGTCGTAGCAGTGATATGGGACAGCCAGCCACGGAACGACCAAGATAATCGTCCAGTATGACTTTATCGTAAGGATTGAGGAGACTGGCGGCAGCCATTGATCGCCGCCCCTGGCCAAACAGCGCAAGCGCATGTCATTTGGTTGTCTATGCGGGATTGTGTCGCAGCCGACCCGGACGTGACGGCTGGATGACCATCGTCCTGCTCTGTGTCCTTGCGCTGTTCGCGACCGGAGTGGCGGGCGGCATCCGCAGCCACGCACCGGATGGCGCGGCGCTCGTGTATGGCGCGAGCCTCGCACTCTGCGTCCTCATCGGTGTGACGGGTGCGGCGGCACTTGGTAGCGAGTCCCGGTCGCTGACATTGCCGCTCGGCCTGCCCTGGAC
>CAZZVB010000293.1:0-4075 GCA_964657445.1 uncultured Burkholderiaceae bacterium
TGCGCTGGTGGCGCGCGTGCGGTCGTTTCATGCCGGCCTGCCGCCAGGCGACCACCTCATCGTCTCCCACGGCGGCCCGTTGAAGGTGCTCGCCGCGCTGCTGGAAGGCTCGCCGATCGACCTGCTCGCGCCGGCACAGGCTTTAGGGGCGGCGATCCGGATCGAGTGAGGCCCCGCCTCGCTGCGCGGATGCCTGTCACGCCCCAAATGTTGACCTGCCTCCGCCCACCCCATAGCGTCCGCCCAACGAAAAACGACGATGGGAAGCGGCAAATGGCTCAAATCGGGCGGCGGGCAATACTGGGTGGGGCGCTGGCCGCGCCGGCTCTGCTGGGGCATCCGCGGGCGCAGACGCGCTCGCTGAAAATGACCTTGGCCGACACGGTTTCTAACCCGGTCTATGGCATCTGCCAGAAATTCGCCGCCGACGTGAAGGAGCGCACCAAGGGCGCGCTCGACATCCAGGTGTACGGCGCCGGGCAGCTCGGCAGCCAGGTGAACGCGCTGACCGGTCTGCAAACCGGCATCATCGACTTCGTCGCCCACACCACCGGCTATATCGAAACGATCTTCCCCAAGACCGCCGTGCTGGACCTGCCGTTCGTGTTCCGCGACGCCGCGACGGCGGAAAAGGTGCTGGACGGCCCGGTCGGGACCGAGCTGTTCAAGCCGTTTCCGGAACGGGGCGTCTATGGCCTGTGCTGGGGCCATTGGGGCTGGCGCCCGGTCAGCAGCACCTCGACCAAGGTGTTCAAGGAACCCGCCGATATGGACGGGCTGAAGATCCGCATCCAGCCCGGCGCGATCTATGCCGAAACCTACAAGCAGGTGGGCGCCGTCCCGGTCGCCATCGACATCACCGAGGTGTACGTCGCCCTGTCGCAAGGCGCGGTGCAGGCGGTCGAGACGCCGCTGATCTCCATGATCGCGGGCAAGCTGCAGGAAGTGGTCAAGACGGTGAACCAGACCAACTTCGTCTATAACGCCGGCGCCCTGATGGTCAGCAAGCGCCGCTTCGACGCCTTCACGCCCGAGCAGCAGGCCGCGGTGCGCGATGCCGCCAAGGACATGTCCGCCTATTGGCGCACTGACGTAGCCGCCGCGACCATCAAGGCCGGCGAAACGATGAAGGCCGCCGGCGTGACCATCGCGGACGTGGATATCGACGCCTACGTGAAAGCCACCAAGCCGATTTACGACAAGTTCCGCCCGATCATCGGGCCGGACTTGGTGGATGCGGTGCTGCAACAAACGGGCGCTGCCTGACACGTGGTCACCCTCAGTGAGGACGCCGCACTCGCCGCCCTAGCCCCTGCACCCGGCGCCGTACGCCTGGCGATCCGCAGGACGGGCGACGCGCTGGAAACCCTGGCCCGTGCCGGCGCCGCCCTGGCCATGGTGACGGAACTGTTTGTGATCCTCGCCGACGTCGCCGGGCGGGAGCTGTTTCACGCCGGGTTCCTATGGATGGACGAGGCGTCCAAGCTGTCGCTGTCCTGCATCGCCTTCCTGGGCGGCGCGGCCGCATACCGCGGCGGGCATCATACCTCGATCCGGCTGGTGCTGGAGTACATGCCCCTGCCCGTCCGGTCCGCGCTGTGCGTCATGCTGGAATGGGTTGTGGTGATCACCACCACGGCGGCGATGCTGCACTCGGTCGAGCTGCTGCAGGGCGATTGGCCGAACGTGACGCCCATCCTGCAGTTCAGCACCGCATGGATTGCCATGCCGCTGCCGGTGGGCATGGGGCTGGTCGCCCTGTTCGCGCTGGAGCGATTGGTCTTGCGCTATCCGCCCGGCGTCGTTCTCTCGGTCGGCTTGGCGACGGCGCTCGTGGCCTCGGCGCTGGGCGGGACCGACATGACGTCCGTGTTCGGTGACGGGGCGACGCTGTCGCTGGTAGCGATGATCGGGCTTTTCTTCGCCACCGTGCTGCTCGGCCTGCCGGTCAGCTTCGCCATGTTGCTGAGCACGCTGGTCTATCTGCAATTGACGGACGCAGCGCCGATCGTCGCCATCCCGCAGAACATGGTCGATGGCACCGGCAACTTCATACTCCTCGCGCTGCCGTTCTTCATCTTCGCCGGGCTGATCATGGAGCGCGGCGGCATCAGCCTGCGCCTGGTGCGCTTCGCGATGGCGCTGGTGGGGAAGGCCCGCGGCGGGCTGCTTCAGGTGATCGTGGTGACGATCTACCTGGTCAGTGGCATTTCCGGCTCCAAGATCGCCGACGTGGCCGCGGTGGGCTCCGTCATGCGCGGGGAGCTGCGGCGGCATGGCTACCGCCCGGCGCAGGGTGCGGCCGTGCTGGCATCCTCTGCCGCCATGGCGGAGACGATCCCGCCCTCAATCGCGATGCTCGTGCTGGGCTCGGTGACGCCGATCTCCATCGGCACGCTGTTCATCGCCGGGCTACTGCCGGCGGCGGTGATCGCCGCCTGCCTGCTGCTGCTGATCTGGCTGCGCGCGCGCGGGGAGGTGGACAAGCCTTCCATGCTTGGCACCAGCCGGCTGCGGGCAATACCGCCAGCGATCCTGCCGCTGATCATGCCCGTGGCGATGATCGCGGGCATCAAGTTCGGCGTCGCGACACCGACCGAGGTGTCATCCTTCGCGGTGGTGTACGGGTTGCTGCTGTCGCTGCTGTTGTACCGGGCGCTGAAGCCGCGTGAGCTGTTCGGGCTGGTGATGGAATGCGCCTCGGTCGCGGGCATGGTGCTGTTCGTGCTGTCCTCCGCGTCGTCGTTTGCCTGGACGCTGACGGCGGCGAACCTGCCGCAGCACCTCGTGGCGCTGCTGGACGCGGCCGGGCGTAACCAGGCGGTGTTCATGACCGGCTCCGTCGTGCTGCTGATCCTGATCGGCACCCTGCTGGAGGGTTTGCCGGCGCTGATCATCCTCGCGCCGCTGCTGATGCCGCTGGCGGGCCAGTTGGGCATCAATGAAGTGCAGTATGCGATCGTGCTGATCCTGGCGATGGGCGTCGGCGCCTTCATGCCGCCGGTCGGCATCGGCTTCTACGTCGCGTGCTCGGTCGCCGGCAGCCGGGTGGAGGATGGGGCCAAGGCGATGATCCCGCTGCTGATCGTGCTGGTGGCAGCCGTGCTGCTGATCGCGGCGGTGCCGGGCATCACCCTGGCCGTGCCGCGGTTGCTCGGCAGCACGCTATGACCACGCCGCGCGCTTTCGTTCTGGGCCATCCCGTCGGCCATTCGCGCTCGCCCATGTTGCACGGCTACTGGCTGCGCACGCTCGGGATCGACGGCGCCTATGACCTGCAGGATGTGCCGCCGGAGGGATTGCGCGGCTTCTTCGCCAGCCTGCGAGACCGCGGCTATGTCGGCGGCAACGTCACGGTGCCGCACAAGATGGCGGCGATGGAGTTCGTCTCCCGCATCGACGACACGGCGCGCGGGATCGGCGCGGTCAACACGATCTGGACGGAGGGCGGCGCCCTGGTCGGCGGCAACACCGATGCAATCGGGTTCATGGCCAACCTCGATGATCGTGCGCCGGGCTGGGATGGCGGCGGCGGGACGGCGGTTGTTTTGGGCGCGGGCGGTGCGGCGCGGGCGGCAGCCTATGGGCTGCTGGCGCGCGGGCTGGAGGTGCATCTGGTGAACCGCACTGTGTCGCACGCCAGCGAGCTTGCGGCGCATTTCGGCGCCGGGACGCATGGCCATGACTGGCAGGCGCTACCGGACCTCCTGCGCCGGGCAGACCTGCTGGTGAACACGACGTCGCTCGGCATGCTGGCCAAACCGGCACTGGCGATCGACCTTGCTCCGCTGAAGCCCGGCGCCGTGGTCTATGACGTGGTGTACGTGCCGCTCGAAACCAGGCTGCTGAAGGACGCTGCGGCACTCGGGCACCGGGTCGTGGACGGCCTCGGCATGCTGCTGCACCAGGCCGTCGCCGGCTTCACCCGCTGGTTCGGCGTTGTACCGGCGGTCACCGCCGAGCTGAGGTCGCTGATCGAGGCCGACATCCGGGAGAAAACACCGGGTGCTTGAGGACATGGACCATCACGATTTCGGCTCCGCCGAACTCTGCGCCAGCGTCAAGGCGGACGGCG
>CAZZVB010000294.1:0-4042 GCA_964657445.1 uncultured Burkholderiaceae bacterium
AGCGGCTTGCCGTCCTTGCCGAGGTTCGACACGTCGGCCATGCCCGGAGGCAACCGCGCGTCGTCCTTCTTGGTGATGTTGCCGCCCGTCGTGTCTTCCAGCGGCCCAAAATTCTGCGAGAACGCCTTCTGCTGGTCGTCCGTGATCTGCTGGTTCGGGAACACCAAGACAGCGTAGCGGTCCATCCCCGCCTCGATCGCCGCCACCTGCTGCGCGTCGAGCGGCCGGGAGAGGTCGAGGCCGGTGACGCGCCCTACGAAGGCTGGGCTGATCGCTTCGATCGACATCGTCATGGCTCGCTCTCCCTGGCTCGTTTGCAGCAGTCGGAGGATGCTAAGCCCGCCAGAAAGCGCTGTCAGCATTCATCCGCAGGAGATTTCATTGCCGTCACGCCACCTCATTGCGCTGGACTGGGGCACCACGTCGCTGCGGGCTGCGCTGATGACGGCCGATGGCGCCGTGCTGGACCGGCTGGCGACTGCGGATGGGATCATGGCCGCGAACGGGCGTGGCTTTGCGGACATCTTCGCGCACGTGGCCGGCCCTTGGCTGGCGTCGCATCCCGGCGCAGCAGTGCTCGCCAGCGGCATGATCGGCAGCCGGCAAGGCTGGGTGGAGGCGCCCTATGCGTCGTGCCCCGCCGGGTTCAGGCAATTGGCGGGCAGTCTGGCCTGGACCGAGGCGGCGGGGGTGCGCGTCGGCTTCGTGCCCGGGCTGAGCTGGCGGGATATGGACGTGATGCGCGGCGAGGAAGTGCAGATCATCGGCGCGCTGGCTCAGCTTGGCGCGGATGCGGGCGTGTTCGTGCTGCCCGGCACACACAGCAAGTGGGCCATCGTCGCAGGCGGCGCGGTGACCGAGTTCCGCACTTTCATGACCGGCGAGGTGTTCGCCGTCATGCGCCGCCACTCCATCCTCGGCCGCCTGATGCCGGAGGGCGAGGCCGGGTTCGAAGCGGACGCGTTCGACGATGGCTGCCGCCGGGCCGGGGAAGGCGCGGTGCTCCACGCCTTGTTCTCTGCGCGGACCGACGGGCTGTTCGGGCGGCGCACGCCCGGCGCGCTGGTTTCGTATCTGTCGGGGCTGCTGGTGGGTGAGGAGGTGGCCGAAGCGCTGCGGCTAGCGCCCGCCGGGCATGTCACCCTGATCTGCAGCCAAGCGCTCGCCGCCCCGTATGGCCGCGCCTTGGCGCTGCGCGGGGTTGAACATCGGGTGCTCGACGGCGATGTGGCATTCACCGGCCTGCACGCGATCGCCCGCGCGGCTGGCCTGTTCGAGTGAGCATGATGGATTTCACCAGCCAACTCAGCGCGTTTCCCCTGGTCGCCATTTTGCGCGGCGTCGGCCCCAGCGAGGTCGAGGCCATCGCCGAGGCTTTGGTGCGGCACAGGTTCCGCATCATCGAGGTGCCGCTGAACTCACCCGACCCGTTCGACAGCATCGCGTTGCTGGCGCGGCGCTTCCCCGGTGTGATGGTCGGCGCCGGCACCGTGCTCGACCCAGCGAACGCAGACCGTGTGCAGGCCGCCGGCGGCACCTTGGTCGTCATGCCGCACGGCGACACGGCGGTGATCCGCCGCGCCAAGTCGCTCGGCATGGCCTGCGTGCCCGGCGTTGCGACCCCGACGGAAGCGTTCGCGGCGCTGGCGGCGGGGGCGGACGCGCTGAAGCTGTTTCCAGCCGAGGGGCTGCCGCCTGCGGTGATGAAGGCATGGCTGGCCGTGCTGCCGAAAGGCACGGCGCTGTTGCCGGTGGGCGGCATCACGCCGGACAATATGGGGCCGTATCGGGCCGCGGGCGCTAAGGGCTTTGGCCTGGGATCCGCGCTCTACAAGCCCGGGATGACCTCCGCGCAGGTCGATGTCACCGCGGCCGCGTTCGCGAAGTCGATCGCGTATCCCGCGTCTTGATGCACACCCGCATCAAGATGCGGGCTACAACAACAGCAGAAGCAGCGCGCACGCCCGGGCATAAAGCACCAGCCCGCGGCTGATGTCTCCGACCCCAGCTTGCGTTCTGCCGTCGCCCATCCACGCATCGTCCACCCGCACCCCGCTATAAACCCGCGGGCCGGCCAGCCGCAGCCCAAGCGCGCCAGCCATTGCCGCTTCGGGCCAGCCGGCGTTCGGCGAGCGGTGACGCCGGGCGTCGCTCCAGACTGTGCCCAGGGCCGCGCTGCACCTTCGGCCGCTAGCCACCGCGAGCAACACTGCCGCAAGCCTCGACGCCGGCAGGTTCACGACATCGTCCAGCCGGGCGGCCGCCCAGCCGAACGCCTCGTGCCTCGGGGTGCGATGGCCGATCATGCTGTCGGCGGTGTTCACCACCTTGTAGAGCACGATCCCGGGCAGCCCGAGCAGCGCACACCACAGTGCTGGCGCCACGATGCCGTCCGAGAAGTTTTCGGCCAGGCTTTCGATCGCGGCGCGGGCCACACCAGCCGCATCCAGGCTTTCGGGATTACGCCCGACGATCTGGCTGACCGCTGTGCGGCCTTGAGCCAACCCTGCGCTCAGCCCGTAGGCGACAGTGCGGACATGCGTGTAGAGGCTGCGCTGCGCGAGCAAGGACGAGGCGGTGAGCGCCAGCAGCGCCAAGGCCAGCGGACGCGGCAGCCAGTGCAGCAGCGCGGCCTGCAGCGCCCAGGCGGGCAACCCCGCAGCCGCCAGCACGATTGCGAGTGCGGCGATCCCGCGGCGCCGCCTGTCCCCGCCCGTGTTGAGCCGCGCGTCCAGCCATGCGATGGCTGCCCCCGCCCACATGACGGGATGCCCGATGAACCGCAGTAATATAGCCGGATAGCCGATGGCCGCTTCGATCAGCAGCGCGCCGACCGCGATCAGCAGGGAGTTGGGGGCCGCTGACGGCCAAATGAGCAGCACAGGACCGGCGTAGCATGGCAGCGGCGCTGATGCATGGCGGCGGGCTGATGGCCGCCCGGCGCGCCTACACGCGTGCGCCGGAGCCGTGGCTGGACCTGTCCACCGGGATCAACCCGGTTGCCTACCCGATCCCGCCGCTGCCGGCAGACTGCCTGGCGCGCTTGCCGGATCCGGCTGACATCGCGGCCCTCGAAGCAGTCGCCGCCGACGCATATGGCGTGCGCGATGCGGCGGCGGTCGTGGCAGGCCCCGGCACCCAGGCGATCATCCATGGCCTGCCGCGGCTGCTGCCGCCCGGGCGCGTTGCCGTGCTGTCGCCGACCTATGCGGAGCACCACGCGGCCTGGAAGCTGGCCGGGCATTCGGTGCAGGAAATCGAGACCCTGCAGGACGCCGATGCCGCTGTTATCGTCGTGGTCAGGCCGAACAACCCGGATGGCTCGATGGCTAACGCCGACGCCTTGCTGGGTCTTGCCCGCCCGGACCGGCTCGTCGTCGTTGACGAGGCGTTTGCCGATCTCGAGGGCTGTAGCCTGGCATCGGCCTTGCCGCATCCCGGGCTGCTGCTGCTGCGGTCGTTCGGCAAAACTTATGGGTTGGCGGGCGTGCGGCTCGGCTTCGCGCTGACCGCGCCCGCGCTCGCCGCGACGATACGGGACGCGTTGGGGCCGTGGGCCGTGAGCGGCCCGGCGATGCATGCGGCGTCCCACGCGCTGCCTGACGATCGCTGGCGCGGGGCCGCGGCCGCCCGGCTGCAGACGGATGCAGCCCGGCTGGACGGGTTGCTGGAGCAAGCCGGGTGCCGGGTCATCGGCGGAACCCGGCTGTTCCGGCTGGTGCGCCACCCGTCGTCCGCAGCCCTTGCGGCCCGCTTGGCGCATGCGGGTATCCTGGTGCGGCAGTTTGAGGATAGGCCGGGATTGCTGCGTTTCGGGTTGCCCGGGCCGGCAACGGACTGGGTTCGCTTGCGCGCCGGACTGCTCTAGCACTTCCCTCCGCCGGGAACGGGCGTATGGTCCGCGCCATGCTGCGAGTGCGAAGAGGGTTCGTGGGCCGGATGCTTGCCCCGGCTGGTGCCGTTCTGGACCGTGCCGCCGCGTCTGATCCCGGCCTGCTGCGCTTGCTGATGGCCTCCCGCGGGACGTCTGCGGTGTTTCTGA
>CAZZVB010000295.1:0-4041 GCA_964657445.1 uncultured Burkholderiaceae bacterium
ACGGAGACGAACTTGTTATAGACCACGGTCGCAACGTCGAATTCGTCACGGCCCAGCATCTCGACCGCCTGCATGCCGATGGACTGCACATCGGCGAACTCGATCCGCTTCTTCCCCGCGAAGGAGATGTCGCCGACGATATTGTTGGGCAACTCGCGCCGCAGATAGTCGCGGCCCTTTCGCCCCACAGTGATGATCTTGACCGTCTTGCCTTCGCTCAGCAGACGCCGGGCCAGGTTGCGGGCGGCGCGGCCGACGTTGGTGTTGAACGCGCCAGCCAGGCCACGATCGGCGGTGATGACGATCAGCAGGTGGACGCGGTCATTGCCCGTCCCGGCCAGCATGCGCGGGGCGGTTGGGCTGCCCGCCACCGAACTGGCCAGCGCGGCCAGCACGCGTTCCATCCGCTCGGCATACGGCCGCGCAGCCTCGGCCTGCTGTTGCGCGCGCCGCAGCTTGCTCGCCGCCACCATCTTCATCGCGCTGGTGATCTTGCGCGTGGACTTCACGCTGTTGATGCGGGCGCGGAGCGCCTTGAGGCTGGCCACTGGCGGCTGTCCCTACGCCGCGAACGACTTGGTGAAAGTGTCCAGGAAGGCGCGCAGCTTCGTTTCGGTTTCCGGCTTGATGTCGAGGTCGGACTTGATCGCGTCCATGATCGACGGCTCGCGCGCGCGCATCTCGCTGATCATCTGGCGCTCGTAGCTGCCGATCTTGCCGATATCGATGGTGTCCAGGTAGCCGCGCACGCCGGCGAACAGCACCACCGCCTGCACTTCGACGGGCAACGGCTGGAACTGCGGCTGCTTCAGCAGCTCGGTCAGCCGGGCGCCGCGGGCCAGCAGCTTCTGCGTGCTGGCGTCCAGGTCGGAGGCGAACTGGGCGAACGCCGCCATCTCCCGATACTGCGCCAATTCCAGCTTGATCGACCCGGCGACCTTCTTCATCGCCTTGGTCTGCGCCGCGGAGCCGACGCGCGACACCGACAGGCCGACGTTCACCGCCGGGCGGATGCCGCGGAAGAACAGCTCGGACTCCAGGAAGATCTGGCCGTCGGTGATGCTGATCACGTTGGTCGGGATGTAGGCGGACACGTCGCCCGCCTGCGTCTCGATCACCGGCAGCGCGGTCAGCGACCCGGCGCCGAACTCGTCGCTCATCTTCGCCGCACGCTCCAGCAGGCGGCTGTGCAGGTAGAACACGTCGCCCGGGTAGGCCTCGCGGCCCGGCGGGCGGCGCAGCAACAGCGACATCTGCCGATAGGCGACGGCCTGCTTGGACAGATCGTCATAGGCGATCATCGCGTGCATGCCGTTGTCGCGGAAGAACTCGCCCATCGTGGCGCCGGTGTAGGGGGCCAGGAACTGCAGCGGCGCCGGGTCGGACGCGGTGGCGGCCACGACGATGGAGTATTCCATCGCGCCGTTTTCCTCCAGCGTGCGGACGATCTGCGCCACGGTGGAGCGCTTCTGGCCGATGGCGACGTAAACGCAATAGAGCTTCTTGCTCTCGTCCGTGCCGGCGTTGGCCAGCTTCTGGTTGATGATCGTGTCGATGATCACGGCGGTCTTGCCGATCTGGCGGTCGCCGATGATCAGCTCCCGCTGGCCGCGGCCGACCGGGATCAGCGCGTCGATCGCCTTCAGCCCGGTCTGCATCGGCTCATGCACCGATTTGCGCGGGATGATCCCGGGCGCCTTCTGTTCGACCAGCATCTCCTTGACGTCGGTCAGCGGCCCCTTGCCGTCGATCGGCTGGCCCAGCCCGTCCACCACGCGGCCCAGCAGGCCCTTGCCGACAGGCACGGACACGATGCGCGACGTGCGGCTGACGGTGTCGCCCTCGCGGATGGCCTTGTCGTCGCCGAAGATCACCACGCCGACGTTGTCGGTCTCGAGGTTCAGCGCCATGCCGCGCAGCCCGGCGGAGGGGAACTCCACAAGCTCGCCGGCCATCACGTTCTGCAGGCCGAACACGCGGGCGATGCCGTCACCGACGCTCAACACCTGGCCCGTCTCGGTGACGTCCTGCTCACGGTCGAACGAGGCGATCTGTTGCTTGAGGATCTCGCTGATTTCAGCCGGGCGAATGTCCATGGTGCTTACGCAGCTCCCTTCATGGCGTACTGCAGGCGCTGCAGCCGGGATTTAAGACTGGTGTCATAGAGGCGGGCGCCGACGCGCACGACGATGCCGCCGAGCAGGGAAGCATCCACCGTCTCGAGAATGTTCACGTTGCCATACCCGGCCTCGATCAGCCGGGCGCGGAGCTGTTCGCGCTGCACGGTGCTGAGCGGGTGGGCGGAGGCGACGTTGGCCGTCACCACGCCGCGCTTCGTCGCGACCAATGTGGAAAAAGCCGAGATGATCGCCGGCAACACACTCAGGCGGCGATTGTTGGCGATGACGCCGACCAGGTCGCACACGGTCTTGCCGAAGCCCTGGTCCACCAGCACGGCCTGGGCGGCGGTGCGAGCCTGGGTCACATCGACCAGCGGGGAGGACAGCAACCGGCGAAACGGGGCGCTTTCATTGATCAGCCGTCCGAGCGACTGCATCTGGTCCACGACCGTATCCAACTCACGCCGGTCGTCAGCGAGGTCATACAATGCAGCGGCGTAACGGCCTGGCAGTCCGCCAGCTTGGGAAATCGTGCCTTCAGCGGCCACGCTTGGGTCCATCCATGATCAGGAGACGTCGAGAAACCGGCTTGTTGACCAGCGGCGGTCGCTTACCACGCAGGTTTTTGCCACGCAACACAGCGTGGCCGCTTCAACGCTGCCCAATCCGGGTATTGCCGAACAGCTTGGAATGCTCGCGCGGCTGGGAACGCCAGTATTGCTTGGGCGCGGCCACCGAGCCGCCCAGCTCGGCCGCGGCATGCCAAGGCCAGCGCGGATCATACAGCACGCCGCGGGCCAGCGCGATCATGTCCGCCTCGCCCGCCTCCAGGATGGCCTCGGCATGCCTGGCTTCGGTGATCATGCCGACGGCCATGGTGGGCAGCCCCGTCTCCGCCTTGACGCGGGCGGCGAACGGCACCTGGTAACCCGGCCCGAGCGGGATCGATTGCTGCGGCGACAAGCCGCCGGACGACACGTCCATGAAGTCGCAACCGCGGCGCTTCAATGCGTCGGCGAACACGACCGTCTGCTCCAGATCCCAGCCATGCTCGATCCAATCGGTGGCGGAGACGCGCATGCCGACGGGGATCGCCGGGTCCACGGCGGCGCGGACTGCGTCAAACACCTCCAGCGGGAAGCGGATGCGGTTTTCCAGCGGGCCGCCATAGCCGTCATTGCGTTGGTTGGACAGCGGCGAGAGGAATTCGTGCAGCAGGTAGCCATGCGCGCCATGCAGCTCCATCGCCTGGATGCCGATCCGCTGCGCGCGCTTGGCCGTGGCGACGAAGGCGTCGCGGATGCGCACCAGCCCATCCGCGTCGATCGCGGCCGGCAACTCCTCCCCATCCTTCACCGCGACCGCAGAGGGGGCGTCCGTGACCCATCCGCCGTTCGCGACGGGGATCTGCTGGCCGCCTTCCCAGGGGCGCTGGCTCGACGCCTTGCGCCCGGCATGGGCGATCTGCATCCCGATCGGCATCGACGAATAGCTGCGGATGCCGTCCAGCACCTTGCCGAGGGCCGCTTCGTTGCTGTCGGAGTATAGGCCCAGGTCGCCCGGCGTGATCCGCCCCGCCGCCTCGACCGCGGTCGCCTCGATGATCAGCAGCCCGGCGCCGGAGATGGCGAGCTGGCCCAGATGCATCGCATGCCAGGCGCTGGCGTCGCCGTCGTTGGCGGAATACTGGCACATCGGCGCGATGACGATGCGGTTCGGCATCGACAGCCCGGCGAGTTCGATCGGCTGGAACAGCTTGGGGGCCATGATGATGTCTCCTTGCCGCGATGCCTGTAGTGTCGGGCGCGGCCATAGTCGAGAGGGTGCTGCCGCTAGCACGAGGACATCATGACAGATGCAGACATCACGCGAGAGGCGATCGCTGCCACCGCCGAACTCATTCGCCCGCATGTCCGCCGCA
>CAZZVB010000296.1:0-4039 GCA_964657445.1 uncultured Burkholderiaceae bacterium
AACCAAAGACGCCCATCAGATGGCCGACAAACAGGCGTATCCGACAGCCTGCTAGCCGATCGAGCGCACCACCCCGCCATCGACGCGCAAATTGGCGCCCGAGGTGGCGGAGGCCTGCGGTGAGCAGACATAGACGACCATGTTCGCCACCTCCTCGGTCGTGGCAAGGCGCCCGATCAGCGAGGTGGGGCGGTACTGCGCCACGAATTTGCGCCCGGCTGCCTCGGTATCGCCACCGCCGAGCATGGCCGCCACGCCGTCCGACGCCGTCGGTCCCGGCAGCACGCAGTTGACCGTCACCCCGGTGTTCGCAACCGACTCTGCCAACCCGCGGGAGATGGCGAGCTGCGCGGTCTTGGTCATGCCGTAATGGATCATCTCCTTCGGGATGTTCAGCCCCGACTCACTGGAGATGAACACGACCCGGCCCCAGCCCATGGCGACCATGCCGGACAGGTAGGCGCGCGCCAGGCGGACGCCGCTCATGACATTGGTGTCGAAGAAGCGCTGCCAGTCGCCATCGGTGATCTCTTCGAACGGCTTGGGCTCGAAGATGCCCATGTTGTTGACCAGGATGTCGGCCTTGGGGACCTGCTTGACGAACGACGCGACGCCCTCCGCCGTGGCGAGATCGGCCGCGACGCCGGTAATCTTTGAACCGGGCAGGTTGTTCATCAGCTTCGCCACGGCGCCGTGCACGCGCTCCTCGGTGCGGCCATTGACGACGACGGCGGCGCCAGCCTCAGCCAGGCCTTGCGCGATCGAAAAACCGATCCCGCCGGTTGACCCGGTGACGATGGCGAGCTTGCCGGAGAGGTCGATCATTCTCATGCCGACTTGCCCGCCTTCGCACCCGTTTGCTTGCGGCTCTTGCCGGCCTTGGTCAGCGCAATCGCAACCGCCTGCTTGACCGCCTTCTGCTTGGTCTCAGGATGGCTGGCGCCGATATGGCCTTCCTCCTCGTACTCGTCCACCAACTCGGCGATGTTGCCGCCGATCGTCTTCTTCGAACTGCCGTTTTTGAGGGGCATGGCTGCGCATTCCTGATCAGGTCAGGAGGTGAACGCGGCTAAGTGACATGGGATTTTAAGCAGCCCATGGGCGCCGGCATGTCCCCTCTCCCAAAGGGAGAGGGAGAAGAGAGAGAACTTAGGCGGCGGCGCGGATGGCGCTGTTCCTGACCTCGTCACTGGCGCCGTCCTGGAAGCTGGCGAAGTTCTTTTCGAACAGCCCGGCCAGATGGTGGGCGGCCTTGTCGTATTCGGCCTTGTCGGTCCACGCCTCACGCGGGTTCAGCACGTCTTCCGGGATCCCGGGGACGCCGGTGGGGACCATCAGGCCGAAGATCGGGTCGCGGCGATACTGAACCTTGGCCAGGCTGCCATCCAGCACGGCGTTCAGCAGGGCGCGCGTGTAGGTGATGGACATGCGCTTGCCCACGCCGAACGCGCCGCCGGTCCAGCCGGTGTTCACCAGCCAGGTGTCCGCGCCGTAGCGGTTGATCAGCTCGGCCAGCATGTTGCCATAGACTTCCGGGCGGCGCGGCAGGAACGGGGCGCCGAAGCAGGTGGAGAACGTGGCCTGGGGCTCGCCGCCCAGCCCCTTCTCGGTGCCGGCGACGCGGGCGGTGTAGCCGGACAGGAAGTGGTACATCGCCTGTCCGGAGGACAGCTTGGAGATCGGCGGCAGCACGCCAAACGCGTCGCAGGTCAGCATCACCACGTTCTTCGGCTGGCCGCCCTTGCCTGTCTCGCTGGCGTTGGCCACGAAGTCGATCGGGTAGCAGGCGCGGGTGTTCAGGGTCGCGCTGCCGTCGGTCAGGTCGAGGCGCCCGGCGCTGTCGGCGGCCACGTTCTCCAGCACCGTGCCGAAGCGATGGGTAGCGTCCCAGATCACCGGCTCGGCCGTCTTGCTCAGATCGATCACCTTGGCATAGCAGCCGCCTTCGAAGTTGAAGACGCCGTTCTCGCCCCAGCCATGCTCGTCATCGCCGATCAGCGGACGCGCCGGGTCCGAGGACAGGGTGGTCTTGCCGGTGCCGGACAAGCCGAAGAACAGCGCGACGTCCTGCTTGTCGTTCATGTTGGCGCTGCAATGCATCGGCAGCACGCCCTCGGCCGGCAGCTTCCAGTTCATCACGGTGAAGATCGACTTCTTGATCTCCCCCGCATACTCCGTGCCGGCGATCACGATCATCTTGCGGGCGAACGACAGCGCGATCGTGGTCGTGGTGCGCGTGCCGTATTTGGCGAAGTCGGCCTGCATGTGCGGCGCGTGCAGGATGACGTAGTCGGGCTCGAACCCGGCGAGGTCCTCCGCCGGCGGGCGGATGAACATATTGCGGGCGAACAAGGCATGCCAGGCGGACGCCGTAACCAGCCGGACCCGCACGCGGTGCGCCGGGTCGGCGCCGGCATACAGATCCTGCGTGAACAGCTCCGGCTGCTCGCCGAGGTAGCTGGCGACGTCCCCGCGGAACAGCTCGAACTTGTCGGCGGCCATCTTCTGATTGATCTTGCCCCACCAGACATCGGCGGTCGTGCCGGGCTCGTCCACGACGAACTTGTCCTGCACGGAGCGGCCGGTGTGCACGCCCGTCATCGCCATCAACGCGCCATCGGCCGAAAGCCGGCCCTCGCCCCGGCGCATCGACGCGGCAACCAGTGCGGGCGGATAAAGGTTCGGGTGAACCATCTGGCTGGCGGTGACGCCGGTGCCGCTCAGTGCGGCTGGATTGGGATGGCTCAAGGGACGGGCTCCTCAGAAGGCGGTTTTTTAAACTCCTTAACGTCCGGGTTCGGCAGCGTCCATCCTCGCGACACCGTACGGCAGTGCTGCCAACCGGAATGAGTTCAGGCCATCCGGTTAGATGGGGCGAGCCTCGGCAAGGGCGAGTTGCTCCATCACCCCGCCCAGCTCGCTTTGCTGCATCACGGCCGTCGCCAGGGCCTCGCAAGCGGAAATGGTCGCGGTTCGCACCGCCTGCTTGACGCGCGGAACCGACGCCGCGTTGACCGAGAAGGAGCGTATGCCCATGCCGAGCAGCAGGCGGGTATAACGTGGATTTGCGGCCATTTCGCCGCAGACGGACACCGGGATGCGCGCCCGGCCCGCCTCCCCCGCGGTGATGCTGATCAGGCGCAGGACGCCGGGGTGCATGGGATTGTAGATGTCCATCGCATCGGCCTCGCCGCGGTCGGCGGCCAGCGTGTACATCGTCAGGTCGTTGCTGCCGATGGCGAAGAAGTCCGACACCTTGGCGAGCGCATCCGCGCACAGCGCCGCGCCGGGCACCTCCACCATGACGCCCAGCGGCGGCAGCACGGCTGGCAGCCGCACGCCGCCCGCCCGCAGCCGCTCCGCCACGGCATCGTAGATCGCGCGGGCCTGCCGCACCTCGGCCGGGTTGGTCACCATCGGCAGCATCACGCGGACCGGGCCGAGCGCCGCGGCGCGCAGGATCGCGGCGAACTGCGTTTCCAGCAAATGGGGCTGGCGCAGCAGCATGCGGATGCCGCGCGCGCCCAGCGCCGAATTCGCGGTCGGCGCGTCCGGCACCACGCCCGCGTTGGCCAGCGCCTCCACTTCCTTCTCGCCGCCCCAATCGAGCACGCGGATGGTGACCGGGTCGCCGGCCATGGCCTCCACCGCGCCCGCGTAGATCTCGGCCTGGGTGTCCTCATCCGGCAGTTCTTCGCGGTTCATGAACAGGAACTCGCTGCGGAACAGCCCCACGCCATGCGCGCCGGACTGCGCGATCAGCGGCAACTCGGCGGGCAGTTCGAGGTTGGCTTGCAGCTCCACCGGCGTGCCGCACTGGGTTACGGCTGCCAAATGGCGCAGCCGGCCCCAGCGCTGGCGGCGCCGGGCGAAGGCGAGCACGCCGCGCTTGGCTTGCACGATGGTGGCCGCCGCCGGGTCCAGGATCACAAGCCCGGCCGAGCCGTCCACCACCGCGAGGCCGCCCGCGGTGATATGCGCCATCAAGCCGAGCGCCCCCAGGACGGTGGGAATGCCCAAGGCGCGCAGCATGATCGCG
>CAZZVB010000297.1:0-3987 GCA_964657445.1 uncultured Burkholderiaceae bacterium
GGGCAATGACCAGGTCCGCTTCGAAATCGCCTATTACGCGCTGAAGCCCGATATCACCGTGATCGCCCCCTGGCGAGAATGGGACCTCACCAGCCGCACCAAGCTGCTCGAGTTTGCCGAGCAGAACCAGATCCCGATCGCCAAGAACAAGCTGGGCGAGGCGCCGTTCTCCGTGGACGCCAACCTGCTGCACAGCTCCAGCGAAGGCCGGGTGCTGGAAGACCCGGCGGAGGAAGCGCCGGAGTTCGTCTATCAGCGCACCATCCGCCCGGAGGACGCGCCCGATAAGGCCACCGTCATCAGCATGGATTTCGAACGCGGCGATCCGGTGGCAATCGACGGGGTCCGCCTCTCGCCCGCATCGCTGCTGACCCGCCTGAACGACCTGGGCCGCGCCAACGGCATCGGCCGGCTGGACCTGGTGGAGAACCGCTTCGTCGGAATGAAGTCCCGTGGGGTGTACGAGACGCCGGGCGGCACCATCCTGCTGCAGGCGCATCGCGGCATCGAAAGCATCACGCTCGACCGCGAGGCAGCCCACCTGAAGGACAGCCTGATGCCGCGCTATGCGGAGCTGATCTACAACGGCTTCTGGTTCAGCCCGGAGCGCCGCATGCTGCAGGCCGCCATCGACACCAGCCAGCACAGCGTGAGTGGCCAGGTGCGGCTGAAGCTGTATAAGGGAAACGTCTCGGTGGTCGGCCGGGATAGTCCCAACAGCCTGTACTCCGCCCGCGTCGTCACGTTCGAGGACGACGAAGGCGCGTATGACCAGGTGGACGCGCAAGGCTTCATCAAGCTGCAGGCGCTCCGTCTGCGCCTCGGCGCCGCGGCCGGGCGCAAAGGTGGCATTTTATGATCAGCATGTTCGACGCGGCGATCCCGCCCTTCCTGCGCGCGCTGGGGGCGCTCGACACGGTGTTGGCGAAGGGCGCGGAGCACTGCGAGGCCAATGGCATCGAGCCCTCGGCGCTGCTGACGGCGCGGCTCTATCCCAACATGTTCCCGTTCACCCGGCAGGTGCAGACCGCAGCCGACGGCCCGAAACTCGCCGCCTTCCGCCTGACGGGGCAGGAGCCGCCGAAGCACCCGGATATCGAAACCAGCTTCGCCGAGTTGCAGGCCCGCGTGGCGACGGTGCGCGGCCTGCTGGCTGAGTTCCGGCCGGAGCAGTTCGAGGGTGCCGAGACCCGCGCCATCGCCGTGCCGACAGGGCGCGGGCCGCTGCATTTCAACGGGCTGGATTACTTGCAGGCGTTTGCGCTGCCGAATTTGTATTTCCACGTAACGACCGCATACGACATCCTGCGGCATAACGGGGTGGTGCTCGGGAAACGCGATTTCCTAGGCCCGATGCCGGTTTAAGACGAAGTTTCGCAGCGTGCAGATGCGACATCGGAAAAGTGGTGGGACGCAAACGCGCGTCCATTCCCTTGTCTCACCTTCTCCCAATGGGAGAGGGCGGGGTGAGTGGCACGCGGCACTTCCCGGTCGTGCTTAGCGATAGGCCCCTCACCCGACCCTCTCCGAGGGAGAAGGCTTAGACGGCATCTCCTCAACCGCCCATATCCGCTGAAATCGCCCGTGCCGCGCCACGCACCAGGCCAGCCAACTGCCCGACGCGCGCGTCGTCGATCCGGGCCATCGGGCCGGAGGCGGAGATCGCACCGATCACGTCGCCTGTCTCGTCGAAGATCGGCGCACCGATGCAGCGCAGGCCGACCGCATGCTCCTCGTCGTCGATCACGTGCCCGGCGTCCCGCGCCCGCGCCAGATCCGCGCGCAAGGCGGCCGGCGTCGTGATCGTCTTGACCGTCAGCCTCGGCATGCCGCGCTGGTGCAGGATCTTCGCCAGCGCCTTGTCGGTGACCGCGGACAGGATCGCCTTGCCCACGGCCGAGCAATGCAACGGCACCCGGGAGCCGGGGCGGGCGAAGGCGCGCATCATCTGCCGGCATTCAACCTGGGCAAGATAGACTGCCATGCCGTCATCCTCGACCGCCAGGTTCACCGTTTCTCCGGCGTCCTCCATGAGGGCGCGCATGTGGGGGCGCGCCACGCCCACCAGGCTGCGCGTCTTGGTGAAGGCGCACCCGCTGACGAAGGCCTGCACGCCCACCGACCATAACCGCCCGTCATGGTCGAAGCGAACGTAACGCTCCTGCTCCAACGTCGTCAGCAGGCGGTGCGCTGTCGAGGGCGCCAGGCCGACCTGCTGCGCGAGATCGGTCAGCGTGGCGCCCGCGTCCGGCGCCTCCGCGATGCGGTTCAGCAGCGCCAGCGCCCGCACCAGCGATTGCACCTGGTCACTTCCCGCCCGCGCCGGCTTGGGCCGGTCTATCGTCGTTTGCGCCACGCCGCCTCCGTTTCGTAAATCATTAACCCATTGCAATAAGACGGCTAAGTCAAACCGTTTCCACATTGCGGGATTAAACCCGATTGACCGATCGTGCTGCCAAACTGCCCTTGGGAAAAGGGGAGCAGGACAATGGCAAAAATGAAGGCGGTCGATGCGGCGGTGCTGGTGCTGGAGCGGGAAGGCGTGTCCGTGGCGTTCGGCGTGCCGGGGGCGGCGATCAATCCGTTCTACGCGGCGCTGCGCAAGCATGGCGGCATCCGCCATATCCTCGCCCGCCACGTCGAAGGCGCATCCCACATGGCGGACGGCTACACGCGCGCAAAGCCGGGCAACATCGGCGTCTGCATCGGCACGTCGGGACCCGCCGGCACCGACATGATCACCGGGCTCTACACCGCGCAGGCGGACAGCATCCCGATCCTCTGCATCACCGGGCAAGCGCCGCGCGCTAAGCTCTACAAGGAGGATTTCCAGGCGGTGGACATCGAGACCATCGCCAAGGCCGTCACCAAA
This sequence comes from uncultured Burkholderiaceae bacterium, assembly GCA_964657445.1. Classification (GTDB taxonomy): domain Bacteria; phylum Pseudomonadota; class Alphaproteobacteria; order Acetobacterales; family Acetobacteraceae; genus LMUY01. The sequence continues at coordinate 2,873 of CAZZVB010000297.1, forward strand.
TGGGCGGTCTGCGTGCGCGAGCCCGCGTTGGTGCCGATGGTGTTCCAGCAGGCCTTCCACGTCATGCGCTCCGGCCGGCCCGGCCCGGTGCATATCGACATGCCGATCGACGTGCAGATGGCCGAGATCGAGTTCGACATCGACAGCTACGAACCGCTGGCGATCTACAAGCCCGCAGCATCGCGCAAACAGGCTGCGCGTGCGTTGGCAATGCTCAATGCGTCCGAACGCCCGCTGATCATCTCCGGCGGCGGCGTGATCAATGCCGACGCGAGCCAATTGCTGGTCGAGTTCGCCGAGCTGACGGGCGTGCCTGTCATCCCGACTTTGATGGGCTGGGGCTCGATCCCGGACGACCATGACCTGATGGCCGGCATGGTCGGGCTGCAGACCAGCCACCGTTACGGCAACGCGACCTTCCTGGAGTCCGACTTCGTGTTCGGCATCGGCAATCGCTGGGCCAACCGGCACACCGGATCGGTGGACGTCTACACCAAGGGCCGCAGGTTCATTCACGTGGATATCGAACCGACGCAGATCGGCCGCGTCTTCGGCCCCGATTTCGGCATCGTCTCCGACGCTGCCGCCGCACTCCAGCTGTTCATCGACGTGGCGCGAGAGATGAAGGCAGCCGGAACCTTGCGTGACCGTAGCGAATGGGCCGCATCCTGCCTCCACCGCAAGCACAACATGCTGCGCAAGACGCATTTCGACTCCGTGCCGCTGAAGCCGCAGCGCGTCTATCAGGAAATGAACGAGATCCTGGACCGCGACACCTGCTACGTCAGCACCATCGGCCTGTCGCAGATCGCCGGTGCCCAGTTCCTGCATGTCTATCAGCCGCGCAACTGGATCAATTGCGGCCAGGCTGGCCCGCTCGGCTGGACCCTGCCGGCGGCCCTCGGCGTGCGCGCCGCGGACCCGGATCGTAAGATCGTCGCACTCTCAGGCGATTACGACTTCCAGTTCATGATCGAGGAGCTGGCGGTCGGCGCGCAGCATAAGCTGCCGTTCCTGCATGTCGTGGTGAACAACTCCTATCTCGGCCTGATCCGCCAGGCGCAGCGCGGCTTCCAGATGGATTTCGAGGTCAGCCTCGCCTTCGACAACATCAA
>CAZZVB010000298.1:0-3952 GCA_964657445.1 uncultured Burkholderiaceae bacterium
GCCCACCACTGTCACGCTGAAGCACCTGTCGGCCGGCATCATGGAACGGCACGGCATGGCCAAGAAGCAGGCCGAAACCCTGCTGGCAGACGTGTTCGGCAGCGTCGTGACGCATCTGAAGGCAGGCGAGCGCGTGCGCATCGGCGGCCTGGGCATCATCGAGGTCAAGAACCGCCCGGCGCGCATGGGCCGCAACCCTGCCACCGGCGCGGCGATCCAGATCAAGGCCAGCAAGAAGGTCGCGTTCCGCGCCGCCAAGGAACTCAAGGAGTCGATCTAACCACGGCTTCCCTGGAGACCTCGACGCGCCACCTATAGCCGGCACGGGCTGGGAGGTGGTGATGAGTGGGTTTGTTGAGGCCGCGACACCGCAGCCATTCGACGCCTTCGTCCGGGACCTGCGGCCGCAATCGCCCTTGCGGTCGGCCATTACGGCGGCCACCCGGCAGCCCGAGCCGGAGTGCCTGCCGCCCCTCCTGAAACGGGCCCGGATGCCGCCAGACCAGGCGGACCGGGCCCGTTCGCTTGCCACCACCCTGGTGACCGCGTTGCGAGCGAAGGGCACGCGCGGAACCGTCGAAGGGCTGGTGCGCGAATACGACCTGTCCAGCCAGGAAGGCGTGGCACTGATGTGCCTGGCCGAGGCGCTGCTGCGCATCCCCGACAACGCCACGCGGGACGCCCTGATCCGCGACAAGATCGGCACGCGGGACTGGCGCGCCCATATCGGCCATTCCCCTTCGCTGTTCGTGAATGCCGCCACCTGGGGCTTGGTCGTCACGGGCAAGCTGACGTCCACCACCAACGAAACCGGCCTCGCCCAGGCCCTGGCCCGGCTGACCCTGCGCGGCGGCGAGCCGTTGATCCGCCGCGGCGTGGACATGGCGATGCGGATGATGGGCGAGCAGTTCGTCACCGGGCAGACGATCGACGAGGCCTTGAACAACGCCAAGCGGCTCGAGGCGCGGGGCTTCCGCTATTCCTACGACATGCTCGGGGAGGCGGCGACCACCGCGGCCGACGCCGCGCGCTATTATCGCGACTACGAAACCGCGATCCATGCCATAGGCCGCGCTTCCGCCGGGCGCGGAATCGTGGACGGCCCCGGCATCTCGGTGAAACTATCGGCGCTGCATCCACGCTACACCCGGCTGCAACGTCACCGCGTGATGACCGAATTGCTCCCCCGGCTGCGGGCGTTGGCGCTGCTGGCGATGCGCTACGGCATCGGCCTCAACATCGACGCGGAGGAAGCCGACCGGCTGGAGCTGTCGCTCGACCTGCTGGAAGCGCTCTGCCTCGACCCGGCGTTCGCTGGCTGGGACGGCATCGGCTTCGTGGTGCAAGCCTACCAGAAACGCGCGCCGTTCGTGCTGGATTGGGCGATCGGCCTGGCCCGGCGCAGCGGTCACCGGCTGATGATCCGCCTGGTGAAAGGCGCCTACTGGGACAGCGAGATCAAGCGCGCCCAGGTGGACGGGCTGGACGGCTATCCGGTGTACACGCGCAAGCTGCACACCGACGTCTCCTACCTCGCTTGCGCCCGCATGCTGCTGGACGCGCCGGACGCGGTGTTCCCGCAATTCGCCACCCACAACGCCTACACCGCCGCCGCCATCCACAGCATGGCGGCGGAGCCGTTCACGCCGGGGCAATACGAGTTCCAGTGCCTGCACGGCATGGGCGAGCCGCTGTATGAGGAGATCGTCGGCCACAACAAGCTGAACCGCCCCTGCCGCATCTACGCCCCCGTCGGCACCCACGAGACGCTGCTGGCGTATCTGGTCCGCCGCCTGCTGGAGAACGGCGCGAACTCGTCGTTCGTGAATCGTATCCAGGATGCGTCGGTGCCGGTGGCCGATCTGGTGGCGGACCCGGTGGAGACGGTTGCGGCAACGCTGCCCGTCGGAGCGCCGCACGACCGGATTTCACTGCCGCGCGAGATGTTCGGCGAGGAGCGGGAGAATTCGGCCGGGCTGGATTTGATGAATGAGCACGTGCTGGCCGGACTGGCACACTCCCTCTCCCCAAGGGAGAGGGCCGGGGTGAGGGGCGCCGCGAGTAGGACAATCCTGAACCCCGCCAGCCACCAAGACCATGTCGGTGACACAATCGACGCCACCCCCGAAACCATCGCCGCGGCCATCGCCCGCGCCGCCGCCTCCACGTGGCCCGCCACTTCGCCCGCCGACCGCGCCGCCTGCCTCACCCGTGCCGCCGGCCTGATGGAAGCGCGCATGCCGCACCTGCTCGGCCTGATCGTGCGCGAAGCCGGCAAGTCCCTCCCCAACGCGGTATCCGAAGTGCGCGAAGCCGTGGACTTCCTGCGCTACTACGCCGGGCAGATCCGCGACTTCGACAACGGCACGCACACGCCGCTCGGCCCCATCGCCTGCATCTCGCCGTGGAACTTCCCGCTCGCGATTTTCACCGGCCAGGTCGCTGCCGCCCTAGCCGCCGGGAACCCGGTGCTGGCCAAACCAGCGGAAGAGACGCCGCTGATCGCCCTGCAGGCAGTCGCACTCCTTCACGAGGCCGGCGTGCCGCCGGACGCGCTACAAATCCTCCCAGGCGCTGGCGACGTTGGCGCGCAGCTCGTCGCCGACTCGCGCATCCATGGCGTCATGTTCACCGGCTCCACCGATGTCGCACGCCTGATCCAGCGCGAGCTGGCCAAGCGCATGAACCCCGGTGGCCGCCCCGTGCCGCTGATCGCCGAAACCGGCGGACAGAACGCGCTCGTCGTGGACTCCTCCGCACTGGCCGAGCAGGTCGTGGCGGACGTGCTGGTGTCCGCCTTCGACAGCGCCGGACAACGGTGTTCGGCGCTGCGCGTGCTCTGCCTGCAGGAGGATGTGGCCGATCGCGTGCTGACCATGCTGCGCGGCGCCCTGGCCGAGCTGTCCGTCGGCAATCCGGACCGGCTCGACACCGATCTCGGGCCGGTGATCTCCGCCGAGGCGAGGGACGGCATCAACGCGCATATCGCGGCGATGCGGGCGCGCGGCTGCTGGGTGCACGCGGCCCCGCTGCCGCCGGACTGCGTGCACGGCACCTTCGTGGCCCCGGCCATCATTGAAATAGCCCGTCTGGCGGAGCTGACGCGGGAAGTGTTCGGCCCGGTGCTGCACGTGCTGCGCTACCGGCGCGACGATCTGGACGCGCTGATGGCGGACATCGCCGCCACCGGATACGGCCTGACCTTCGGCCTGCACACCCGCATCGACGAGACGATCGCCCGCGTCACCGCGCTTTCGCGAGCAGGCAACATCTACGTCAACCGCAACGTGGTCGGCGCTGTCGTCGGCGTGCAGCCCTTCGGCGGCCACGGCCTGTCGGGCACCGGGCCCAAGGCCGGCGGCCCGCTGTACCTCCGCCGGCTGCTAGCGCACTGTCCCCCGCCAAGCCTGCCCAAAGGCCGGGCGCCCGCCGCCGCGGCCGAGTGGGAAACTTGGCTGCGCCAGCAGGGCCGCAACACAGAGGCTGATGCCTGCGCCCAAAGCCAAGCGTGCACGCTGCTGGGCGTCGAGCTGGAGCTGAACGGCCCGGTTGGCGAACGCAACGTCTATAGCCTGCACCCGCGCGGCGTCGTGCGATGCCTCGGCCGGAACATGGGCGCGTTGATCGGCGCCGCGCTGGCGGCGGGAAACCGGGTCCTGGTGCCGGACGCAGACCGTGAGGGAGTGCCTAAGGGCTGGATCGGCGAAGGCGACTTCGACGCCGTACTGTTCGACGGCACCGAGGCGGAGTTGCGCGCCCTGAACAGCGAACTTGCGCAACGTCCCGGCCCTGTCGTGCCAGTGGTCCTGCCATGGCAGCAAGAATTCCTGCTGCTGGAGCGGGTCATCAGCACCAACACCGCCGCGGCGGGTGGCAACGCGAGCCTGATGTCGATAGGGTAGTTGTTCACCCTGGTGGGCTGAAGCCCACGCTACGCTGGCTGGCGATTATG
>CAZZVB010000299.1:0-3897 GCA_964657445.1 uncultured Burkholderiaceae bacterium
GCACTGTGCTGGACATCGTCGGCCTGCCGCCGGAGTCCGCACGGCTGTACCCGCACGAATTTTCCGGCGGGCAGCGGCAGCGTGTGGCGATCGCGCGTGCGTTGGCATTGCGCCCCCGCCTGATGGTCCTGGATGAGCCTGTCTCTGCCCTAGACGTCTCGATCCGCGCCCAGGTGCTGAACCTGCTGGCCGACATCCAGGACGAGTTCGGACTATCCTATCTTATCGTGGCGCATGATCTGGCGTTGGTGGAGCATATCAGCACCGCCGTCGCCGTGATCTATCTCGGCCGCGTCGTGGAAAGCGGCCCAACCGAGTCGGTGTTCGCCGCGCCCGCGCATCCCTACACGCAAGCGCTGCTTGCCGCCGTGCCGCATCCCGATCCGGATCGTCCGTTGCCGAATGTCCCGCTAACGGGTGAGGTCGGCAGCGCGATGGCGGTGCCGGCGGGTTGCGCGTTCCACCCCCGCTGCCCGCACGCCATGCCGATCTGCCGCGAGGTGCTGCCCAGCGCGCGCCCGGCTAGCGCGGGGCATTTCGCCTCCTGCCACTTGCTTCCGGAACGAGCCGCATGACCCTGTCCACCGTGCTGATCGCTAACCGCGGCGAAGTCGCAATCCGTATCGCGCGGGCCTGTGCAGATCTCGGGCTCCGCTCCGTCGCCATCGCGGGGGAGGACGACGCCGGGTCGCTGCATGTCCGCCGAGCGGACCAGGCCTGGACGCTGCCGGGCCGTGGCGTCGCTGCCTATCTGGACATTGCTGCGGTGATCGAGGCGGCCATGGCCACCGGGTGCGACGCGGTTCACCCTGGATACGGCCTGTTGAGCGAAAATGCCGCCTTTGCCACGGCCTGTGCGGAAGCGGGTTTGGTGTTCGTCGGCCCGTCACCCGAGACACTCGCACTGTTTGGCGACAAGACCCAGGCACGGCGCTTGGCCGCGTCGCACGACGTGCCGGTGCCTCGCGGTACGGCGGGCGCCACCACGCTGCAGGAGGCACGCGCCTTTCTCGCCACGCTCGGCAGTAGCGCGATGGTGAAAGCCGTGTCCGGCGGCGGCGGCCGGGGCATGCGCGTCGTCACGGACGAGCGATCCTTGGCAGAGGCATGGCCCCGCTGCGAGTCGGAGGCGCGGGCCGCGTTCGGCTCCGGCTCTCTGTATATCGAGGAGTTGGTGGCGTCGGCGCGGCACGTCGAAGTGCAAGTAATCGGCGACGGGCGGGCGGTGACGCAACTCGGCGAGCGCGACTGCACCATCCAGCGACGTCATCAGAAACTGATGGAGGTCGCACCCAGCCCCACATTGCCGCAGGCCACGCGCCAGGCATTGGCGGCGGCCGCCGTGCGGATGGCGCGAGCCACGCAGTATCGCGGCTTAGGCACGTTCGAATTCCTGGTGGACGCCACCGACCCGGCGCACTTCGTGTTCATCGAGGCGAATCCCCGCCTCCAGGTCGAACACACGGTGACGGAAGAAGTGTTCGGCGTAGACCTCGTGCAGGCGCAATTGCGCGTCGCTGGCGGCGCCAGCCTTGCCGAGATCGGTTTAGCGCAAGCCGACATCCCGGCGCCGCGCGGCTTCGCCGTCCAATTGCGCATCAATATGGAGTTGATGCAGCCGGACGGCAGTGCGCTGCCCAGCGGCGGCGTGCTGTCCGTGTATGAACCGCCGACCGGTCCCGGCGTGCGCGTCGACGGGTTCGGCTATGCCGGGTATCGCACCAGCCCCTCCTTCGACAGCCTGCTAGCCAAGCTGATCGTGCGCACACCTGCCGGCGGCTACGCGGCAGCTTTGGGTCGCACGAGGCGCGCCGCGGCGGAGTTCCGCGTCGCCGGGGTGCCGACCAATCTCGGTTTCTTGCAAGCGATGCTGGACCGGCCGGACGTGATCGCCGACCAGGTGACCACGCGGTGGCTGGACGGCCACGCCGCCGCCATTATGGCGCACATCCCGGCCGACCAAGCGCTGGACGCGACCCAGGATGTGCTACGACCAGCCGAAGCGGCGCCGGAGGATACCGTTCCGGTCCCCGCGCCCATGCAGGCCCTGATCGTCGCCATCGATGTGGCAGCAGGCGACACCGTCCGCGCGGGCCAGCAAGTGGGCGTGCTGGAAGCCATGAAGATGGAACACATCATCACGGCCCCGGTCGCCGGAACCGTTCACTCGCTTGCGGCCGAGCGAGGCGATGTATTGATCTTAGGCCAGTCCTTGCTGTTCATCATCCCGGGGGAAACCGGCAGCGCCGCGCGGGAAAGCATCGCGGCGATCGACCCCGACCACATCCGCCCCGACCTGCAGCACGTGATCGACCGCCACGCGCTGACGCAGGATGCTTCGCGCGAAGCCGCCGTGGCGAAACGGCACAAGCAGGGCGGCCGCACTGCGCGGGAGAACGTGGCCGACCTAGTGGATCCAGGCAGCTTCGTCGAATACGGCGCGCTGGCTTTGGCTGCACAGCGTACGCGGCGCTCGATGGACGAGTTGCTGCGAATGAGCCCGGCAGATGGATTGATCGCCGGGCTGGGGACGGTGAACGCGGCGCTGGTGGGCGAGGAGCGTGCGCCCACGGTGGTGGTCGCCTACGACTACACCGTGCTCGCCGGCACTCAGGGCACGATGAACCACAAGAAGCAGGACCGCATCTATCGCGTGGCCGCCGAGCTGCGCCGCCCGCTGGTGCTGTTCGCAGAGGGCGGCGGGGGGCGGCCCGGCGATGTGGACAAGCAGCACACCAACATGGCCAGCCTGGACGTGCCTACCTTCCACGGCTTCGCCAGCCTATCGGGGTTGATCCCGCTGGTCGGCATCGTCCATGGCCGCTGCTTTGCCGGCAATGCAGCGCTGCTCGGCTGCTGTGACGTGATCATCGCCACTCGCAGCACCAATCTCGGCATGGGCGGCCCGGCGATGATCGAGGGCGGCGGGCTGGGCGTGTTCACACCGGAACAGGTAGGCCCCACCTCCGTCCAGAACGCCAACGGCGTGATCGACGTGCTGGTAGAAGACGAGGCGGAGGCGGTCGCCGCGGCCAAGACGTATCTCGCCTTCTTCCAGGGGCCGGTTGCCGGATGGGCCTGCCCCGACCAGCGCTTGTTGCGCGCCGCGATCCCGGAAAACCGGCTGCGCTCCTACGACATCCGCGGCGTGATCGCCGGGCTGGCCGATGTCGGCTCGGTGCTGGAACTGCGGGCCGGCTGGGGGCCGGGGATGGTCACGGCGCTGATTCGGATCGAGGGCCGGCCGATCGGCCTGATCGCCAACAACCCCCGCCACCTGGGCGGCGCGATCGATGCGGATGCGGCGGACAAGGCGGCGCGCTTCTTACAATTGTGCGACGCGCATGACCTGCCGGTGCTTTCGCTCTGTGACACGCCGGGCTTCATGGTCGGGCCGGACGCAGAGAAGACGGCGCTGGTGCGGCGCGTATGCCGCATGTTCGTGGGCGGCGCCAACCTGCAGGTGCCCTTCTTCACAGTGGTGCTCCGCAAGGGCTACGGCTTGGGTGCGCAAGCCATGGCTGCCGGGTGCTTCCACGCCCCCATCTTCAACGTGGCCTGGCCCACCGGTGAATTCGGCGGGATGGGACTGGAGGGCGCAGTGCGGCTCGGCTTCCGCAACGAGCTCGCCGCGATCAATGACGCGGCCGAGCGCGATGCGGAATTCCGCCGCCGGGTCGATGACATGTATGCGCGCGGCAAAGCGACGAGCATGGCGTCGGTGCTAGAGATCGACGCCGTGATCGACCCGGCGGAGACACGGCGCTGGCTTATGCGCGGCCTACGAACCATTCAGCCGGCACCGGACAGGATCGGGAAGAAACGCTCGTTCGTGGATAGTTGGTAGCCGACCCGCGCGCGTCTGATTTCACGTAGGTGCAGATCGCAGCATAGTAT
>CAZZVB010000300.1:0-3889 GCA_964657445.1 uncultured Burkholderiaceae bacterium
ATCGACATCATCGCCCTCGTCACCACACTGGCCAACCCGGCACGCGTCACCATTGGCGGCCCGGACACCGCGGCCCTGCTGGCGGAGCGCCGCAAGCCGGTGCTGTTCTATAGCTACACCTTGCCTTCCCCGCTCGGCCGCAAGGTGATCGCGGACTCCGGCGCCGTGATCTGCCCCTCGATGGCGGCGCTGGCACGGGCCGCGCGCGTCCTGGTGGACCGCGGCCGGGTCACCGCCAGGCCGGACGCGCCTCAAGCAAGCCTGCCTGCCGAAGTGCGGGACATCCTGGCCGGGCCGCCCGGCCCCCTGGCCGAACACGCGGCCAAGCGCCTGCTGGCGGAATGCGGCGCCGCGGTCGCGCCGTCGCGGCTGGTGCGCCACGTGGGCGGCCTGCGGGAGGCAGCGCTGGTACTGGGCTTTCCGCTCGCCCTCAAGATTCAGTCCGCCGCCATCCCGCACAAGACCGAGGCCGGAGGCGTGCGATTGGGCATCGCCGGGCTGCCCGCGCTGGAGACCGCCTTCGCCGACGTGCTCGCCAACGCCGCCCGCCACGCACCGGGGGCCGCCATCGACGGCGTGCTGCTGGAGCCAATGGCCGCCAAGGGCGTGGAGGTCATTATCGGCATGATCCGCGACCCGACCTTCGGCCCCGTGATCATGACCGGCGCCGGCGGCGTCACGACGGAGCTGTTCAAGGACACCGCCTACCGCCTCGCCCCCGTCGATGAGAACGAGGCGCTGGACATGGTGCGCTCGCTGCGAAGCGCCCCACTTCTGGAGGGCTTTCGCGGGGCGTCCCCCGCCGACCTGCCGGCACTCGCCCGGCTGATCGCGCTGGTCTCCCGCCTCGCCGATGCCGGGCGCGACCGCCTGGCGGAACTGGAGTTGAACCCGGTGATCGTGCATCCCGCCGGCCAGGGCTGCACCATCGCCGACGCCCTGGTGGTGCTCGCACCGCTGGACGCCACAGGAGGAACCGTCTGATGCAGGCCCTTGCTTTTGCCACCCCGCCCGCCACGACCGAAACCGCCGAGGCGCTACGCCAGGAGGTCCGCGATTTCCTGTCCGAAGAACTGCGCGACCGCTCGCCCCAATCCCGCGCCGAGTCCTGGAGCGGCTATGACCCGGCGTTCAGCCGCAAGATGGCCAGCCGCGGCTGGGTCGGCATGACGCTGCCCAAGAAGTACGGCGGCCACGAACGCTCGGCGCTGGAACGCTACGTGGTGCTGGAAGAGATGCTCGCCGCTGGCGCCCCCGTCGGCTACCACTGGGTCGCCGACCGCCAAAGCGGCCCCAACATCCTGCGCAACGGCACCGAAGCCCAGCGCGAGCTGATCCTGCCCAAGATCGCCGCTGGCGAATGCTCCTTCTGCATCGGCATGAGCGAGCCGGACTCCGGCTCCGACCTCGCCGCCGCGCGCACCCGCGCGGAGCGGCAGCAGGGCGGCTGGCTGGTGAACGGCACCAAGGTCTGGACGTCCAACGCGCACCGCGCCGACTACATGATCCTGTTCTGCCGCACCGGCGCCAAATCCGACGATGACCGTCACGCCGGGGCAAGCCAGTTCCTGGTGGACATGAAGCAGGCGCGCGCCGGCGGCATGACGGTGCGCCCGATCTACGACATGCGCGGCGAGCACCATTTCAACGAAGTCGCCATCGAGGACCTGCTGCTCCCCGAGGATGCGCTGCTCGGCCAGGAGGGCGACGGCTGGAAGCAGGTCACCGCGGAACTCGCGTTCGAGCGCAGCGGCCCCGACCGTTTCCTCTCCGCCTTCACCCTGCTGACCGAAACCGTCCGCGCGCTCGGCCCGGCCGCACCGGACCGTGCCGCCGTCGCCATCGGCCGCCTGACCTCCCACACGCTGGCACTGCGCCGCCTCTCCCGCTCCGTCGCCGGCATGCTGCAAGCGGGCCAGGACCCGGCGCTGCAAGCCTCCCTGGTGAAAGACCTTGGGAACGTGCTGGAACAGGAAACCGTCGAGGTCGTGCGCCTGCTGGTGGATGTCGAACCGAGCGAAGACGAGGGAAACGACACCCTGACCGCCGTCCTCGCCCAACTGATCATGACCGCCCCCTCCTTCTCGCTACGCGGCGGCACAAGGGAAATCCTAAGGGGCATTATCGCAAGGGGTTTAGGTCTCCGCTAACACCGCCCTGCTCCCTCTCCCGTCCTTAACGGGAAAGGGCCGGGGTGTGAGCCCGAGGGCACTAACACCAACAAGGACCCCCAACATGACCGACGTCCGCGTCACCAAGCAGGCCCATGTCGGCGTCGCCGAAATCTGCCGCGCGCCCAACAACTTTTTCGACATCCCCCTCATCCGCGACATCGCCGCCGCCTTCGAAGGCTTCGACGCCGACCCGGAAATCCGCAGCATCCTGCTATGTTCGGATGGCAAGAACTTCTGCGCCGGCGCCGATTTCAGCGCCCCGGCCCGCAACACGGTCGGCGACCGCGAAGGCGGTCATCTCTATCAGCAGGCCGTCAGGCTATTCCGCTGCCAAACCCCGATCGTCGCCGCCGTGCAAGGCGCCGCAGTGGGCGGCGGCTTAGGCCTGACCTTGGTGGCGGACTTCCGTGTCGCCTCCGCCGAGTCCCGCTTCACAGCCAACTTCAACCGGCTGGGTTTTCACCCCGGCTTCGGCATGAGCATCACCCTGCCCCGCGTCGTCGGCATCCAGAAGGCCGCGATGCTGTTCTACACCGGCCGCCGCATCGGAGGGGAGGAAGCGCTCGCCATCGGGCTGGTCGATGTCCTCGCGCCGCAGGCAGAGCTTCGCGCCAAGGCACTCGAACTCGCGACGGAAATCGCCCACTCCGCCCCGATCGCCGTCACCTCCACCCGCAACACGCTGCGCCGCGGCTTGGCCGATGAGATCGCGGCCATCACCGACCACGAGCTGGCGGAGCAGCAGGTGCATTTCGAAACCGCGGACTTCAAGGAGGGCGTGAAGGCGATGGCGGAGCGGCGTCTGCCGGTGTTCCGCCGGGGGTGATGGACGGCGCTTCCGGGCCGATCCCGTCCACGATGCCGAGCCGCGTTATTTGACCGGGTGCACCAGCATGTCCGGGATCATCATCTGGGCGGCGGCCCAGGCGCGCGCCGCCGGCCCGTCGCCGGTGGTGTGGACGCCGCCCTCGACATCGGGCCGGAAGACGAACGAACCAGGTGCTAGGAACGGGTCGAGCGCCGAGTTGGTGTAGAACCGGCCCCGTCGATGGGGTGGCGTAAAGGGTCCGTCACTGCCGATGTCCTCGACCTTCAGCCCTGCCGTCGATACGATGGTCGGCCACGTGGCCTCATAATGCCCTGTCCAGCCATGACCGTAGGCGAGGTCGATTGCGGCCAATGCGGCATTGGAGAGGCCGGCAAACGGCACGAAACTCTTGATCCAAAGGCTGCGGTCGAGCAGGCAGTCGCCAGTTGCGAGGCCTTCCCAGTTGGCCCAATTCGGATTGTGGTGGAAGGATTGCACCGTGGTCCCGAGCAAGTCCGCATCCGAGCCTGCGAGTTCGTCCAGCAGCGCCTGCCAATGCCCGGTATAGCGCACATCGTATTCGACGACCCAGTAACGCCTGTAGCCGGGATGCGCCCGGTAGAACCGCAAAACCGGCAAGTCGTTGTGTCCGCTTATGGAATCCCAGTTCACGGACGCGAGTTTGACCGTGTACGGCATGGCGCATAGTTCGGCCCGGTTGTAGACGTCCGTTCGGGAATGGCCATAGGGCGCCAGGTCCTGGGGAGACTTGCAATAGCCGACGAGCCAGATATCGTATCGCCCGCCTGCCTCCGCCACCAGGCGATTGAACGCTTGGGCGGCGTTCGGCGTGAAGGCATGTGCGCGGAACAGGACTGCGTCACGCATGGGCGTGTGTCATGTATTC
>CAZZVB010000301.1:0-3870 GCA_964657445.1 uncultured Burkholderiaceae bacterium
GAAGCGCGGGAAAGATGAACCCGGGCAATCCCTGGTGCATCATGCGTATATTGGTCGTTCTTTTGGCCTGCACCGTAGTTTACGCCGCATGGCCGTATGCCACGCTCTACCGGCTGAGTGGTGCGATTCAGCACGGCGACATGCAAACACTTACGGCCGACGTGGATTGGGATTCCGTCCGCGATGGGCTGAAGGAAGACATCGCCGACGGCATCATGGGCCAGCCTGCTGCGAGGGCGGTGATATCGAGCGATTTGCCGCCGTTCGGGGCGAGCTTCGTCCAGGGCATGGCCGGCAACATGGTCGATGCGACAGTGACGCCTGATAACATTGCGGCCGGCCTCACGACGCTTTCCACCGCAGCCAGCGCCGGGTCAGGGCCGGTGCAGGTCTGGGCATGGTTTACCGGCCCGATGACGTTCGAGGCATCGATAAAACTGGCGACGGAACAGGCCGACGATCCGCCCATCCGGCTCGACATGCAACTTGTAGAAGCCGGCTGGGGCTACCAGTGGCGCGTCATCCGCGCGTCGGTTCCGTCCGAAGTTCTGACCCAGCTCACGCCGAAACAGAGCTGAGTACTACCTTCACCCCGGCCCTCTTGCGCCTGCCGGAGAGCGAGGAAGGACGGCGCCAGCGAGACGGTCGCCATGTCGCGGCCCGTGGGGCTACCGCATCCACCTGCTCGACAATTTTCGCTGGCTGATTGGCGAGCAATAGGCAAAGCCGAAGCGTGAAGCCAGGCTGTCTGCCTCCGACCGTCCTTGATTGGCGGCGAGAGATCGGCGATCAGGCCGTCCTGATGCAGGCCGTGGCAGAGGCGAGCCGGGAGGCCTGATCAGGGCGGGGCCTTCAGATACATTGTTGCAGTAGGGTCGCCGTCGGTGTCGAAGAACTGGATACGGACGGGGATCAAGGGTGACCCGGGCTGCGCCCTTGCGAACCAGACCACACCCTTCCGCGGCTTGTGCAATGCCGGGCGGTCACTGTCGCGCATGAAGCCGCCGATCATGCGGCCGTTGACCTCGCATCGCAGCGCCTGCCCCTGGAAGGACGACCGGTCCGTTTGCGGCAGGGTGTCGGGCCCGATCGTGCGGGCGGTGAACTCCGACAGGCGAACCCCGTCGAAGGTGCGGGTGGCGTTTTCGCACGCACCCGTGTCGTTGACTTGATGGAGCAGCAGGGCGACGGCGCTGAGCACGTCCACCGTATGCGCCCGGTCAGTTTCGGAAACCGGCTCTCGCGCCTCCTCGGCCGGGGGCACCATCTCCAGGACCTTGGGCGAGCCATCCGGCCAGCCGATCTTCAGCGCGTGGGGCGACCCGCCGATCTGGCCTTGGCTGATCAGCGCGCGCGGCAGCGCCTTGCCGCCATCGAACCTGCCATCCACCACCGTCGTGCCGTTGGCATGGTACAGCGCGCCGACCAAACCGGTGAGCCGGAAGGATATCTGCATCCGGTATGCGGCCTTTTCCATCGAAGCAGAAAGGTCCACGTCAAACACGTTCAGCCCATCATAGTAGCCGGCGTAATGCGCCTGCACCTGAGGCGTCTCAGCCTGGCTCGCCGCGCAAAGCCAGAAAGCGGCGCCCGCCCAGGGCAATAGGAACCGAATTTGCATAGTAGGAACATGCCGCGGCCTGATGCCTGCTGTAATCTGACAAGATCGCGCGCGAACGATTGGAGACGATAGGATCGCCAATGCCACGCCATAACGACCGCGGGCACATGCATTTGGGCGGCTTTTTCCACCCGACCGGCAACCACGTCGCCTCCTGGCTGCATCCTGGCGCCGACGCCGATGCCGGGCAGAACGTCCACCACTACGTCCGCCTCGCGCAGACCGCCGAGCGGGCCAAGTTCGACATGATGTTCCTGGCCGATGCGCTGGCCACCCGCGACGGCAAGATCGAGTCGCTCAGCCGCTGGCCGCAATACATGGCGTATTTCGAGCCGATCACGCTGCTGTCGGCGATCGCGATGACGACCAGCCATATCGGCCTGGTTGCCACCGCCAGCACCAGCTACAACGAGCCCTACCATATCGCTCGCAAGTTCGGCTCGTTGGACCACATCAGCGCCGGGCGCGCCGGCTGGAACGTGGTGACGTCCGCCAACTTGTCCGAAGCGTGGAATTTCGGCCGAGAGCAGCATTACGAACACGGCGAACGGTATGACCGCGCCCGCGAGTTCGTCGAGGTCGTGCGCGGCTTGTGGGACAGTTTCGATGACGACGCGATCGTTCGGGACCGCGTGCAGCAGCGCTACTTCCAGCCCGGCAAGCTGCATCTGCTGCACCACAAGGGTGAGCATTTTTCCGTCCGGGGCCCGCTCAACATGTCCCGCCCGCCGCAGGGCCACCCAGTGCTGTTCGCCGCCAGCGCATCAGAAGCGGGCAAGGAGATGGCTGCAAGCTATGCGGAGGGCATGTTCACCCCGCTGCACACGCTTGCTGCCGCGCAGAGCTTCTACCAGGACGTCAAGGCCCGGCTGGTGGCGAAAGGGCGTTCGCCGGACAGCCTGAAGATCATGCCGGGGCTGAACCCCGTCGTCGGCCGCACCCAGGCGGAGGCGGACGAGAAATACGCTTATCTGACATCGCTAATCCATCCCGATGTCGGGTTGGAAGTGCTGTCCAACGCGGTGGGCGGGTTCGACCTCGCGCCCTACGATCTGGACGGTCCTCTGCCGGACGCGGTGGACGCGACCTACAGGCCAACCGACTCGATCTCGTTCAAAAACGTGCTGCAATGGGCGCGCGAGGAACGTCTGACGATCCGCCAACTCTATCAGCGCTTCGGCGGTGCCCGGGGGCAGCGTACGTTGATCGGCACCGCAGCTTCGATTGCGGATCAGATGGAGGAATGGTTCCTGGCGTATGGCTGCGACGGCTTCCTGATCCAACCGTCGCATTTGCCCGGCGGGCTGGATGATTTCGTGGCGATGGTGGTGCCGGAGTTGCAGGCGCGCGGCTTGTTCCGGACCGAATACGAGGGTGCGACGCTTAGGGAGAACCTGGGACTGGAGCGGCCTTGCAGCCGCTACGCTTAGCGCCCTCCCCGTCCGGAAGAGGGCTTTCTTTCATTCCGCCGCCTGGGCGGCCGCCGCTGCCAGCGTCACCTTAGGCCGCGCCTTGCGCCGAAGTTCGTCCAGCTCTCGCCGCGCCTGCTCCTCGGTGCGGAAGAGCTGCTGTTTGCCCGGCTGGTATTGTGGCGGGCATGGCAGGACGGTCACGCCATAGTGCGCGGCGGCTTGCAGGGTGAAGTAGGGGTTGGCCAGATGCGGGCGGCCGAGCGCTACCAGGTCGGCGCGGCCGGCGGCGAGGATGGTGTTCACCTGGTCGGCGGTGGTGATGTTGCCGACGCACATGGTGGCGAGGCCAGCCTCGTTGCGGATGGCGTCGCTGAACGGGACCTGGAACATGCGGCCGTAGATCGCGCGGGCGTCGTGCACCGTTTGGCCGGACGAAACATCGATCAGGTCGCAGCCGTGGGCGGCAAAGGTCTGCGATATCTCCATCACCTCGGCGGTCGTGATGCCGCCTTCCGCCCAGTCGCTGGCGGAAATGCGCATCGACATCGGCTTGTCGTCAGGCCAGGCGGCACGCACCGCGTCCCATACCTCTAGCGGGAAGCGCAGCCGGTTCTCGAGCGACCCGCCGTATTCGTCGCTGCGCCGGTTGGTCAGCGGCGAGATGAACGTCGCGAGCAGGTAGCCGTGGGCGCAATGCACCTCCAGCATATCGAACCCGGCACGCTCCGCACGGACGGCCGCCTGACGGAAATCGGCCACGACCTGGTCCATATCGGCCCGCGCCATCTCGCGGGGAACAGGGCTGTCAGGATAGTACGGCAGCGGCGATGGGGCCAC
>CAZZVB010000302.1:0-3866 GCA_964657445.1 uncultured Burkholderiaceae bacterium
CGCCAGGTGGAACTCCCCTTCCAGATCGAGCGAGACCTGGTCGCCGACATAAGGCAGGTAGGCGTTGACCCCGAATTGCGAGCGGTTGAACACCGCATGGCCGTCGAACCCGACCTCATAGGCGTTGGCCAGCGGGTTCGTTCCGGCCCGGTTGAACGTAACCTTCAGGATCACCGGCTTGGTGACGCCCAGCATCGTCAGGTCGCCATGCACGGTGGCCGTCTTGGGGCCGGTGGGCTCGACGCGGGTGGACGTATAGGTGGCGGTCGGGAACGTGCCGACTTTCAGGAACTTGTCGCCCTTGAGCTCGGTATCGAGCGTCGAGTTGAAGCTGCCGACGCTCGAGACATCGATCGTCACGTTCAGCTTGCTCTGGTCCACATGAGCCGGGTCGAGCGACAGCGTGCCGGTCACATGGGAGAACTGGCCCGTATAGGTCGAGAAGCCGAGATGGCTGAGCGACCAGGTGATCTTGCCGTGGACGGGATCGAGATTGTAGGTGCCGGGCTTGACCGGCTCCTCCTCAGCGGCGGACTGGGGTGCTTGGGCCATGGCTTGCAGCGGGCAGGTCGCGGCCATCACAAACGCCACGAGGCGGCCGATAAAAGCTGGCATAGGAGTTTCCTCTAATTCTCTAACGTTTCACGCACTCGTCGAAATGCGCGGATCGCACGCCGTCGCGCATCGGCACGCAATCGGCTGGGAACCCCTGCACGAACTCGTACCCGGCCGATTGAGCACGGTCCAAAAACCGATCGAGCGATCCGGCCAGCCGCTGCAGGTGATGGTCGTGAACGACGAGCACGCTCCACTCCTGTTCACCTGCAGCCGTCAGAGCCCGGTCCACCCACGAACCGTCCTGATCCTCCCAGTCGCGCGGAACATTGTTCCACGTCACAACCGTGAATTTGCCGGCTTCGAGATAGTTTGCCGCCTCGCTGTTCAGCAGATGGTCGCCGAGCCTGCCCTCGCCTTGCGGACGGAATAGCTTGTTCGCTTCGGCAAGTTCGCCAAGCGCTTCCTGGGCCAGGGCGATCTCGTCAACGGATGCACGTGCATCGTCCATCCATCCGAGCGGCTGGGTGTGCGAGTACGTATGGTTGCCGATCCAATGCCCGTCCGCCTTGGCGCGTCGCGCGACGTCCAGCGCGGCCGGGTCGCTCAGGCGGTTGCCGATGATGAAGAACGTCGCCAGGAGACCGCGCCGCTCGAGCGTGCGGAGGATTTGATCGGAGGCGCCGTCGCCCCAAGGGCCGTTGTCGAACGTGAGCGTCAGCCGCTGCATGACTATGCGTTTCTCCGCGCCAGGTAGTCTTCCAGGTTGAGCGGGCTCCGCTGGTTCGGCGGCTGCGTCTGCGCGACGCCATCAAAGACGGTCGCCTCCTCGAACCAGCGCCGGACAGCGGGCAGACCCCACGCGATCGAGGCGAAGCCATTGGACGCGCTCCACCGCGTTGGCGGCGTATCGTAATCCGCCGTCTGGATCGGGGGGACCAACAGCTCGAGCCGGTGCCCATCCGGATCGCGCAGGTAGACGAACAGCGCATGCGCCAAGCCGTGCCGCCCCGGGCCACGCTCCACGCACTCGCCATAGCCATCCAGGCCCGCGCTGTCGCACGCCCGGAAGATGGCGCTGAGATCGGACACAATGAATCCGGCATGATGGAACAGCGGGCCGCCCCGGCGGGTGAGCACCATATCGTGCGGGTTGTCCTTGCGATGCAGAAACACCGCGATCAGATCGCCCGACGCGTCGTCCTGAATGTAGTCCGAGGTGCGGAAGCCCAATTCGGCATAGAATTTCTGGTCGGCCGCAGTGTCTGGCACCGAGATCTGATAGTGGTCCATCCGCAGCGCGGCCCCGCCGCGATGGGCGCCGAGATCGGCGAGCATGCGCGGCATCTGGTCCATGGCGGCGCACAGCTCGAGCGGGATGCCCGCCGGGTCCGAGACATGCAGCGTCCGTCCCTGGAACGGCCGTTCGACGAACTCGTAAGGCATCCCAGTCCGGTCGAAATAGACCGCCGCACGATCCAGGTCGATGTCGGATTGCACCCTGAACCCGACCCGCTCGCACCGGGCCGCGTCGCCGCGCTTGAGGACCAGGCAGTGATGCCCGCTCTCCTCAACGCCGCGCAGGTAGCTGGTATCGGCGTCGGCATGGCTTTCGATCAAGCCGACCACCCGCGTGTAGAAGGCCCGGCTCTTCTCGAGGTCGCGGACCCGCAGGACATAGTGACTGGCGCGCGTCACCCGGAAGGGTGGCTCGTCCGCGAATTGATGCAGCTCAGGCAACACTGTTCTCCGTTGTTCCAATCATGACGACGAGGAGGCGTGCCGGACCCGGTCCCACCGGGCGCCAGGCATGGTTCGTCCCGAGCTGTACGACGACACTTCCCGGGCACAGGCGGAGCGGCGGCCCTTCGTCAAGCAGCAGGTCGACCACGCCGGACAGGACGAGCACGTAATCGATGGTCGGAGTGACATGCATCCACGGATCGCGCCGCGTATCGACCCGGCATTGCGTCGCGCCCATCGCGCCGAACACGGCGGCAGCCATTGCTTCCTCTGCCGCGCTATCGACGCCTTCGCCCGGCGCTGGCAGGTCGACGATGCGCAGCAAGGAGGCTTGGGGCGGCGGATAGAACGGCACCGCGCCGCCCTCGCTCGCAGCGCCCTCCTGCCAGAGCTCGATCGCGCCGTTGCCGGGCTGCACCACATCGTCGCTGGCGACGAATGATCGGCCCGAGGCATGCCGGCCGGTGACGATCCGCCGGACGCCCTCGGTCAACGGCGAACCTCGTAGGTCTCGCGGAAGAACAGCAACGCGGCGCCCCCGAGCACCATCGCGACGCAGGCGATCGTCGGGACATAGGCGATCCCGAACTCATGGACCAAGCGCCCGGCGATGATCGGCACGATGCCGGCGCCAAACAGTTCGCCAACCCCGACCACGAGGCCCGCGGCAGTGGTGCGGACCGAGGCCGGCACGGATTCCGCGGTCATCGTGCTGACCGTCATGCCGAGCAGGTTGTAGAGAAAGAACGCCGTTCCGAACAACGTGACAAACAGCAGGGTGGTATTGTCGCCGCAGGACGTGATGAAGACCAGGAACACAACGGTGCCCATCGCGTCGATCAGCGCCACCGGCTTGCGCCCCAGCCTGTCCGACAAGGCCGGCATGACGAGGCCACCCAGCGTCGCGCCGAAGCCGAGCGCGGAGAGTACGCCGCCCATCTGGAGCAGGCTCAGATGGAGGTAGTCTGTCATGTAGCTCGGGAGCAGGGCGCTGAGCACCACCAGGCAAGCCATCCAGCAGCAAATGCAGACGCTATTGACCCTGACGTTGCGGTGGGAGAAGGCGTCGCGCCAGCGCTGCCAACTGTTCTCCCGCGCGTGCAGCACCAGGTCTTGGGTGACGACGACGGGCTTGCCCAGCGCGCGCCAGAGCAGCCAGGCGATGAGCAGGCCTGGCGCGGACAGCAGCACGAACACATAGCGCCAATCGATCACGACCAGCAGCTGGGTGACCAGGATCGGGGCAACCGCAAGGCCGAAGAACGGCATCGCCGCCTGCATGATGCCGACGTTGCGGCCGATGTGCTGCGGCGGCGAACTCTCGAAATTCGCCACCATCGCCGCCGGGGTGAAGGCGCCGTCGAGCAGGCCGACGACGCCGCGCAGAAATACCAGAGACAGCAAACCGGCCGCGAAGCCGCTGACCCCGACGATTAGGGAGAAGCCCAGGATAGCCAGCACGGCCACCCGGCGCTGCCCGAACCGGTCGGATAGGTTGCCGACGAAGATCGAGGCGATGCCCCAGGTGATCGACAGCGCCCCGGTGATCAGGCCGATATCCTGGTAGT
>CAZZVB010000303.1:0-3838 GCA_964657445.1 uncultured Burkholderiaceae bacterium
CCAGGCAGACGCAATCGCGAAGGCTGCCGCTCCGGAGCCGCTCGACGCCGACGCTGCCCGCCGGTTTGCCGACGGTCCTCGCGTCGCCATCGAGGCGGTCACACCCTGCGTGGATGACGGCACGCTGCCGGTGAAGCGGCTGGCCGGAGAGTTGGTGACAGTCGAGGCAGACATCATCTGCGACGGCCACGACAAACTGGGCGTTGTGCTGCGGTGGCATGAGCCTGGCGGTTCCGCCAAATTCGAGCTGCCCATGCTGCCGGTGGGCAATGATCGCTACCGCGCATCGTTCCCACTGACCCGCATCGGCGGCTATGAGTTCACCATCCAGGCCTGGCGCGACGCGTTCGCGAGCTACAAGGACGAAATCGCCAAGAAGAGTGCGGCTGGCGTCGATGTATCGCTGGAGCTGCGCGAAGGAATGGCGTTGCTGGAGCGCACGATCGCCCGCACGCAAGGCCCGCTTCAGGTCTCGCTCAAAGAGGCCGCAGCGAAGCTCACCGGCGCGGATGATGCGGTGAAGCTGGCGACCTTCCTCTCCCCCGAGATGTCGGGATTGATGGCGACTGCGGATGACCGGCCACGCGCTGCGACGCTGGAGCGCACCGTCCGTGTGGACGCGGAGCGCAGCGGCGCCGGGTTCGCGGCGTGGTACGAGGTGTTCCCGCGCTCGATGAGCGATGACGCCAACCGGCACGGCACGTTCCGCGACGTGGAGCGGCATTTGCCGCGGGTGCGGGACATGGGGTTCGACGTGCTGTATTTTCCGCCGATCCACCCGATCGGCCGCACCAACCGCAAGGGCCCGAACAACACGCTGACGCCGGCGGAAGGCGATCCTGGCAGCCCCTATGCAATCGGCTCCGCCGAAGGTGGGCATGACGCGCTGCATCCGGAACTGGGCACGCTGGATGACTTCCGCCATCTGGTGGCTGAAGCGGCCAGGCATGGGCTGGAGATCGCAATCGACTTCGCCATCCAGTGCTCGCCCGATCACCCGTGGCTAAAGCAACATCGTGGCTGGTTCGACTGGCGACCGGACGGATCGATCAAGTACGCAGAAAACCCGCCGAAGAAATATCAGGACATCGTCAACGTTGACTTCTACGCCAAAGACGCGATCCCCGGGCTTTGGGTGGCGCTGGCCGAGGTCGTCATGTTCTGGATGGAGCAGGGCGTGCGGCTGATCCGGGTGGACAATCCGCACACCAAGCCGCTGCCGTTCTGGCAGTGGATGATTGCGTCGGTCCGCCGCCACTACCCGGACGCGGTGTTCCTGGCCGAGGCCTTCACCCGGCCGAAGGTGATGTACCGGCTGGCGAAAGTCGGCTTCAGCCAATCGTATAGCTATTTCACCTGGCGCGAGACCAAGCGCGAGATGGAGCAGTACCTATCAGAGTTGGCCGAACCTGGCCCTCGCGATTTCTTCCGCCCGCATTTCTTTGTCAACACGCCGGACATCAATCCGGTCTATCTGCAGAATGGCAGCCGGTCGGCCTATCTGAGCCGCGCCGCGCTCGCCGCAACGCTGTCCGGGCTGTGGGGCGTCTATAACGGGTTCGAGTTGTGCGAGGGCACGCCGCTGCCCGGCCGCGAAGAGTATATGGATAGCGAGAAGTACCAGATCCGCGTCTGGGACTGGGACCGGCCGGGCAACATCGTGCCCGAGATTACCGCGCTCAACCGCATCCGCCGCGCCAACCCGGCGCTGCGGTCGCATCTGACGACGACCTTCCTGCCCGCTGGAAACGACGCCGTCAGCGTATTCATGAAGGCCACACCGGACCGCAGCAACGTGCTGATCGTTGCGATCTCCTACGATCCGGATCAAGCCCAGGAAACTGGGTGGGAGTTCCCGTTCTGGCTGTGGCAGGCGACCGAGACATCCACGTTCGAGGCCGAGGATCTGCTGAGCGGCGGAAGTTTGACGTGGCAAGGCAAGTTCCAGTCGCTGCGCCTCGAGCCTGGCCGTCCCTACGCGATCTGGCGCGTCCGCGCCTTAGGCTAACCCGTTTTCGTCAGAGGTCATTTTGCCCGACACTGTCAGCCCCGCTTCCGCCGTCATCGCTCCACCCTCGGTCGCCGAAGATCCGATGTGGTACAAGGATGCGATCATCTACCAGATCCATCTCAAGAGCTTCTTCGATTCCAACAATGACGGCGTCGGCGACTTCCGCGGCGCAATGGAGAAGCTGGACTACATCTCCGAACTCGGGGTCACGGCCGTATGGCTATTGCCGTTCTATCCGTCACCGCGCAGAGACGATGGCTATGACATCGCGGATTATCGTGGCGTCCACCCGGATTACGGCACGCTGGCGGATGCACGCGCCTTTGTGCAGGCCGCGCACGACCGTGGGCTTCGCGTCATCACCGAATTGGTCATCAATCACACCTCCGATCAGCACCCGTGGTTCCAGCGCGCACGGAATGCGCCCAAGGACAGTCCAGAGCGCGACTTCTACGTTTGGTCCGACAGTGACGAGAAATATGCGGGCACCCGCATCATCTTCACCGACACGGAAAAGAGCAACTGGACCTGGGATGACGTGGCCGGCCAGTATTACTGGCACCGCTTCTTCTCTCACCAGCCCGACCTGAACTTCGATAACCCGGCCGTGATGGACGAAGTGCTGTCCGTCATGCGTTTCTGGCTCGACATCGGCATCGACGGGCTGCGGCTCGACGCCGTGCCCTACCTGGTCGAGCGCGAGGGCACCAACAACGAGAACCTGCCCGAGACGCACTCGCTTCTGAAAAAGATTCGCGCCGAACTCGATATCCACGCGCCTGGCCGGATGCTGCTCGCCGAAGCCAACCAGTGGCCGGAAGACGCCCAGGTATATTTCGGCGAGGGCGACGAATGCCACATGTCATTCCACTTCCCGCTGATGCCGCGCATGTACATGGCGATCGCGCGGGAGGATCGCTTCCCGATCACCGACATCATGCGGCAGACGCCGGCGATACCGTCCAACTGCCAATGGGCCGTGTTCCTGCGCAACCATGACGAGCTGACGCTCGAGATGGTGACGTCGGGCGAGCGCGACTACTTGTGGGAAACCTACGCCGCCGATCGCCGCGCGCGCCTCAACCTCGGCATCCGCCGCCGGCTGGCGCCGCTGCTGCAGCGTGATCGCCGCCGGATCGAACTGATGAATGGCTTGCTGCTGTCGATGCCTGGAACGCCGGTCGTGTATTATGGCGACGAAATCGGCATGGGCGACAACATCTTCATCGGCGACCGCGACGGCGTGCGCACGCCGATGCAGTGGTCGGTGGATCGCAACGGCGGCTTCTCCCGCGCCGATCCGGCGAAGCTGGTACTGCCGCCGATCATGGATCCGATCTACGGCTTTGCCGCCGTCAATGTGGAAGCGCAGGCGAGCGACCCCTACTCGCTGCTAAACTGGATGCGCCGCATGCTCGCGGTGCGCCAAACGCACAAGGCGTTTGGACGCGGCACCCAACGCTTCCTCTATCCGTCAAACCGCAAGGTGCTGGCCTACCTGCGTGAGTTTACCGGAGAGGACGGTATCGAGGAAACGCTGCTCTGCGTTTCCAACCTGTCCCGCTCGGCGCAGGCGGTGGAGCTGGACCTGTCGGAATTCGCGGGCAGGACACCCGTGGAGATGAGCGGCAACACGCCCTTCCCCACCATCGGCCAGCTGACCTATCTCCTCACCCTCGCCCCCTACGGCTTCTACTGGTTCCAGCTCTGCGAGAGCGTGGCGGCGCCCGAATGGAGCACGGCCACGGCGGGGCCGGAGCCCGAGCACTACACCTTCGTCATCCGCGGCGGCGTGGAGGAGATCCTCGCCCCCCGGAACCGCGCCAT
>CAZZVB010000304.1:0-3813 GCA_964657445.1 uncultured Burkholderiaceae bacterium
ACGACAGCAGGATGCGGCGGATCGCATTGCCGAGCGTCATGCCGAAGCCGCGCTCAAGCGGCTCCGCAACCACCAGCGCGGTGCGCGACGGGTCCGATCCTGGCTCGAACTCGAGCTTCTCTGGCTTGATCAGCGACTGCCAATTGCGCTGAATAACCATTGTATCGTGTCTCATGACGATCCGGGTGGTGCTGCCAACAGCCCACCCGCCTTTCATACTCTACAGTCCGTGACGGAGCCGTCTCATCGCGATGACGCGGGCCTTCCTAGACGCGGCGACGCTTCCGCGGCCGGCATCCGTTATGCGGGATCGGCGTCAGGTCACGGATCTGAGTGATCGAAAACCCGACCGTTTGCAGCGCACGCAGCGCGCTCTCCCGCCCAGATCCGGGCCCATTCACCTCGATCTCGAGCGTCTCCATGCCGTGCTCGCGCGCCTTCTTGCCCGCATCCTCGGCGGCGACCTGCGCAGCATAGGGCGTGGACTTGCGGCTGCCCTTGAAACCCTGCATCCCGGCTGACGACCAGGCGATCGTGTTGCCCTGCGCATCGGTGATCGTGATCATCGTGTTGTTGAACGTGGCGTTCACGTGCGCCACGCCAGAGATGATGTTCTTGCGCTCCTTGCGACGGGGACGCGCGGGGGCTTTCGCCATGAGGTGATCCTAGCTTCGTAAAAGGAACCGCACGCCGCCGCCCCGGGGCGGCAGCATGCGGCCGGGTTACTTGGTGACCTTCTTCTTGCCTGCGATCGCCACAGCCTTGCCCTTGCGGGTCCGGGCGTTGGTGTGGGTACGCTGGCCGCGCACCGGCAGGCCACGGCGATGACGCAGGCCGCGGTAGCAGCCCAGATCCATCAGCCGCTTGATGTTCATTGCCACTTCGCGCCGGAGGTCACCCTCCACGCGGAAGTCGCGGTCGATCAGTTCGCGGATCCGCAGGATCTCTTCATCGGAAAGCTGGTTCACCCGGCGTTCATCGGGGATGCCAAGCTTCTCACAAATACCCGCAGCTTTCGTCGGGCCGATGCCGTAGATGTAGCGGAGACTGATCGTCACCCGCTTGTTGGTCGGGATATTCACACCGGCAATACGCGCCACTCTCGTCTCCTGCTCGCCCCGGAACGGGCACGCGAAACCGCGACCCCGCTGGGCTTTGTCAGGCGGCCTGCTCGCAACTGCGCTGGGCCACCGGTAATGATATGCAGGCGCGAACGTCGCCGTTCCGCCGGAGCGCCGCTTATAGACTGCCCTTGAGCAGAGTCAACGCACTTCAGTCACATCTAAGTGAGCGCGCTCAGACGGCAGCGTTTGCAGGATCGCCTCGATCTCACGCGTGACGTCGTCCATCGACGCCATCCCGTCCACCACGTGCAGCTTCGCCGTGGTTTCGTAGTGCGGCAGGATCGGCTTGGTCTGCCGGTTGTAAACGGCGAGCCGTTCGCTCACCGTCTCCCGCTTGTCGTCGGGCCGCCGGATGAAGTCGTGCGACCCGCAAACGTCGCACACCCCGGCCACGGCCGTCGGCCGGAATGTGTCGTGATAACTCGTATGGCACTTCGCACAGCTGAACCGCCCCGCGATCCGCTCGATCAGCGCAGGCTCGTCCACTTTCAACTCGATCACCGCATCGAGCTGCAGTCCGAGTTCATCGAGCATCTTATCCAGCGCTTCCGCCTGCGCCACAGTTCTGGGAAACCCGTCCAGAATGAAACCGCGGTCACAGTCGGGCTGGCGCACGCGGTTGGACAGCATGGCCAGGATGATGTCGTCGGACACGAGCGCGCCGGACGCCATCACGGCGGCGGCACGCTGGCCGATCTCGGTCTTTGCGGCGACCTCGGCGCGAAGCATGTCGCCGGTCGAGATTTGGCAGATGCCATGCGTGTCCTGCAGTCTCTTGGCCTGGGTTCCTTTACCGGCGCCCGGCGGACCTAGCAGGATAAGCTTCATCTCGTTCGACCCCTGACCTTGGACTTGCGAATTAGCCCTTCGTATTGATGGGCGAGCAAGTGTGATTGCACTTGCGTCACCGTGTCCATCGTTACCGAAACGATGATCATCAGGCTAGTGCCGCCGAAATAGAACGGCACGTTGTAATTCGCGATCAGGATTTCCGGCAGCAGGCACACCACGCACAGATAGAGTGCGCCGATCGTGGTCAGCCGCGTCAAAATCCGGTCGAAGTAATCCGCAGTGTTGGTTCCGGGCCGGATGCCCGCGATGAAGCCGCCGTATTTCTTCAGGTTGTCCGCAGTCTCCTGCGGGTTGAACACCACCGCGGTGTAGAAATACGAGAAGAAGATGATCATGCCCGCATAGAGCGCGAGATAGAGCGGCTGCCCGTGCGCGAGTTGCGTCGAAAGCCAGCCCAGCACCGAACCCGGGTCGCTGCGCCCGAACCCGGCGATCGTCGCGGGAATCAGCAGGATGGACGAGGCGAAGATCGGCGGGATTACGCCGGCGGTGTTCACCTTCAACGGCATGTGGGTGGACTCGCCGCCGAACAAGCGCTGCCCCACCTGCCGTGTGGGGTATTGCACCATGATCCGCCGCTGCGCCCGCTCCATGAACACGATAAACGCGATGACAGCGACCGCGATGACGGCAAAGGCCAGGATGAACACCGGCGACAGCGCCCCGGTCCGCCCAAGCTCCAGCAATGTCACCAGAGCATGCGGCAGGTTGGCCACGATGCCGGCGAAGATGATCAGGCTGGTGCCGTTGCCGACGCCGCGCGCCGTGATCTGCTCGCCCAGCCACATCAGGAACATCGTGCCGCCGGTCAGCGTCACCACACTCGAAAACCGGAAGAACCAGCCCGGGTCGAGCACCGCGCCCAAGCCGGCGCGATCGTGGAATGCCTCCAGCCCGACCGCGATGCCGTAGGACTGGAACACCGCGATCAGAACCGTCAGGTAGCGCGTGTACTGGTTCAGCTTCTTGCGCCCGCTCTCACCCTCCTTCTTGAGGGTCTCGAGCGTGGGGATCGCCGCCGACATCAACTGAATGATGATCGACGCGCTGATGTAGGGCATGATGGTCAGCGCGAAGACGGTCATGCGGCTGAGATTGCCGCCGCTGAACATGTCGAACATGCCCAGCACGCCGCCACCCTGCTCCGCCATCGCCTGGCTCATCACCTGGGCGTCGATGCCCGGCACCGGGACGTAGCTGCCGACGCGATAGACGATGAGCGCGCCAAGGGTGAACCAGATGCGGTTCTTAAGCTCGGTGGCCTTGCCGAACGCGCCAAGGCTCATGCTGCCAGCCATCTGCTCCGCGGCTGAGGCCATGCGCTTCTTCTCCCCGTCTTGCGTGCAGTCTGCCGCGCCGCCCCTTGGGGACGCAAGCATAAGGGGTGCAGGGAACGACCGTCCCCTGCCGGGCCCAGGGCAGGGCCCTGGCCTTAAGCCGCCGCTTCTTCCCTAACAGGCGCGGTCGTCGTCACCGACCCGCCCGCTGCCTCGACCGCCGCCTTCGCCGATGCCGAAGCGCCGGATACGGTCACGGTAATCGCCTTGGTGATCGCGCCACGGCCCAGAAGCCGCACGCCAGCCACCTTGGCCAGACGCACCAGCCCCGCCTTTTCGAGCGACGCTTCCGTCACCGCGCCGGCCTCGAGCCTGCCCGCATCCAGCGCCTTTTCGATGGCGCCGAGGTTCACCGGAGCGAACTCCTTGCGGAAGATGTTCTTGAACCCGCGCTTCGGCAGACGCCGGTAGATCGGGAGCTGACCGCCCTCGAACCCATTCAGCGCCACGCCTTCACGCGCCTTCTGGCCCTTGACGCCCTTGCCGGACGTCTTGCCCTT
>CAZZVB010000305.1:0-3809 GCA_964657445.1 uncultured Burkholderiaceae bacterium
CAGGCGTCGTGGCCGGGCATGCCCATTTCAGGCCCGGCGCACAGACTAGGGGCGGGCCTATAGCCCAGCGCCGACCAGCGACGCAAGTCTGTCATAAAAACCCGAGGCTTACTTACGCGGGCAAGACGGCTATAAGCCCGGCCCATGCGCGTCCCGTTCTACAAGATGCATGGCGCCGGCAATGACTTCGTCGTCCTGGACGAACGCGCAGCGCCTCTCGGCCTTCAGCCGCACCAGATCGTCGCGTTGGCCGACCGCCATCGTGGCATCGGCTGCGATCAGTTGATCGCGATCGGCGCGCATGCCGATGCGGATGCGGCGCTGCGGTTCTTCAACCCCGACGGGGGTGAGGCAGGTGCCTGCGGCAACGGCACGCGCTGCGCGGCCGATCTGCTTATGCGCGACCTGAACCGCAACGCGCTGACGCTGCGGACCAGCGCAGGCGATCTCAGCGCAGACCGGCTGCCGGATGGCCGCATCACTGTGGACATGGGTCCCGCCCTGCTCGGCTGGCGAGACATCCCGCTCGCGCATGAGGCGGACACGCTGCACCTGCCGTTGGAGGGCAGCCCGGCGGCCGCCTCGATGGGTAACCCACACGTGACGTTCTTCGGCGAGCCGCTCGACTCTGCCCCGCTGCGCGGGCCCAAGGTCGAGCACGACCCGTTATTCCCCCAGAGGGCCAATGTCGGGTTTGCCCAGGTCCTGGCGGCGGACCGGATGCGCCTGCGCGTCTGGGAACGCGGCGCCGGGTTGACCCTGGCCTGCGGCTCGGGCGCTTGCGCCGCCGTTGTCAACGCGGTCCGGCGTGGGTTGACCAGCCGCCGGGTGACCGTGCTGGTGGATGGCGGCACGCTGGAGATCACCTGGGGCGAGAACGGCCATGTCCAGATGGCAGGTCCGGTCGCGACCAGTTTCGAAGGCCGGATCGACCTGAGTGCATTTCCGGCCTAAGCGCCGCTTCCAGAAGGAATTGACGATTGATGGACTATCGCCGTCCCCTCGTTGTGATGTTGCTGGCCGCCGGCCCGGCGTTTGCCCAGCAAGCCGCCGCACCCGCACCGGCACCCGCGAAGCCCCAGCCGCCCGCCGCCGCCCCGGCCCCCACAACCGCCCCGCCTGCCACGACTGCTTCGGGCGGTGCACCGGCTGCGGCCGACCAACTGCAACCGGCCCCCATGCCGGACCCGTTGATGTCCCCGGACCTGCAACATCTACCGGGCGGCGGGCCGCCCAGCCTCGCCCGATACGCGCAGCAGGCAGCCTGGCAGGACGCCGTGATCGCGGCCGCCCACGCCCAGTATAAGCTGATGCCCGACGCCTGTGGCGCCGCCGCGCTGAAGCCCAGCGGCAAATTGACGCTGTTTGCGCCGCCGAAGTTCGACGCAAGCGGCGTACTGGTGCAGGCGATCTGGAGCGAGAGCGTCAAGGTGACCAACTGCGCCACCGAACCTCACATCCTGAATGTGCTCACCTTGCTCGAACCCGGGAATCCGCCGTCCCGCATCCCCATCATGCCGGGCGACTCGCATGCCGATCCCGCGACGCAGAAGAATGCCCTTCAATACGCCCAGGCGGTGGCCATGCGCGGCGGCCCTACCGGCTGCAAGCAGGAGATGTTCACCGACACCGCCTTCGACGGTTACACCGGGCTGCCCAACCCCGAGGTAAAGGATGGCCGCGATAGCCGGGCCTGGCGGGAGAACTGGAACCTGTGGGCGTGCGGCGCCAATTACACCATCACCATGACCTTCACCCCGAACGCCAACGGCACCCAGTTGCAGGCCACCAACCCGATCAAGCGTTGATGCCGCCGGAGGTCATCACCTTCGGCTGCCGCCTCAACATCGCCGAGAGCGAGGCGATCCGCGCCTTGCTGCCCAGCGGCGCGGATACCGTCGTGATCCACACCTGTGGCGTGACGGCCGAGGCTGAACGCCAAGCCGCGCAAGCGGTGCGTCGTGCAGTCCGGACCCGGCCTGGCGCGGAGGTCGTCATCACCGGCTGCGCGGTGCAGCTCGACCCGGCGCGCTGGGCCGCGATGCCCGGCGTGACCCGCGTGCTCGGCAATGCGGACAAGCTGCGGTCCGGCTCGTGGACGCCAGGCGTAGGCAGCCGGGTCAGTCCGGCGGACCAGGCTGCGCCGCCGCTTTGGGTGAACGGGTTTGCCAGCCATACCCGCGGCTTCGTGCAGGTGCAGGCGGGGTGCGATCATCGCTGCACCTTCTGCAGCATCCCGTTCGGCCGCGGACCCAACCGCAGCGTGCCGCTGCCGGACGTCGTCGCCCAGGTGCGCGCCTTGACCGAGCGGGGCGTGCGGGAGGTCGTGCTGACCGGCGTGGACATCGCGAGCCACGACATGGGCATCGGCGCCGTAGCCGCCGGCGTTCTGGCCGCCGTGCCCGACCTGCCGCGGCTGCGGCTGTCCTCGCTGGACCCGGCGGCGATCGATGATGCGCTGTGGGATCTGCTTTCGGCCAATGACCGGCTGATGCCGCATTTGCACCTGTCGCTGCAGTCCGGGTCGGAGCTGATCCTCAAGCGCATGCGCCGCCGCCATACGCGGGCTGGGGCGCTCAGCTTGATCGAGCGCGCCCGCCGCGTGCGCCCTGGCCTGGCGATCGGCGCCGATCTGATCGCGGGCTTCCCGACCGAGACGGACGCGCTGGCGGAGGAAACCGCGCGCTTCCTTGCGGAAGCGGAAATCCCCTATTTGCACGTATTTCCCTACAGTGAACGCCCGGGAACGCCGGCGGCGCGCATGCCGTCTGTGCCGCCCGCCCAGCGCCGCGAACGTGCGGCCCGGCTGCGTGATGCTGCGGCCAGTCACGCCGCCGGGTTCCACCGCGCGCAATTGGGCCGCCGGGTCAGCGTGTTGGCCGAGCGGGGCGGCCGGGGCCATACCGAGCATTTCGCCCCCGTGCGCATAGCCGCGGAACCGGGCAGTCTGGTGACGGCGCGCGTGGTCGCGGCAGACAGCCAGGGTTTGCTGGCGGAGGTGGCCTGATGGCGCTCGGCGGGTTCTTCAACAAGCTCAAGGCGGGTCTCAGCCGGTCCACCGAGAAGCTGACGGGCGGCATCTCGGCTGCCTTCGTCAAACGCACCCTGGATGACGACGCGCTGGCGGAACTGGAGGAGCTGCTGCTCGGCGCCGATCTCGGGCCCGCCGCCGCCGCCGACATCGTGGAGAATTTCAGGCGCAGCCGCTTCGGCCGCAGCGTCACCGACGCCGAGATCAAGGAGTCGCTGGCGGAGGAGATCGCTGCGATCCTGGCGCCCGTTGCCAAGCCGCTGGTGCTGGACCGCGCGCGCAAGCCGCACGTGGTGCTGGTGGTCGGCGTCAACGGCACCGGCAAGACCACGACCATCGGCAAGCTGGCGATGCAGTATCGCGAGCAGGGGCTGCGCCCGATGATGGTGGCCGGCGACACGTTCCGCGCCGCGGCAGTGGAGCAGTTGCAGGTCTGGGGCGACCGCACCGGCGCCACCGTGATCTCCGGGCCGCCCAATTCGGACGCGGCCGGGTTGGCGTTCGATGCCATCGCCCGCGCGCGGGCCGAGAGGGCGGACGTGCTGCTGATCGACACCGCCGGGCGTCTGCACAACAAATCCGCCCTCATGGACGAGCTGTCGAAGATCATCCGGGTGATGCGCAAGCAGGACCCGACGGCGCCGCACTCGGTGCTGCTCGTGCTGGACGCCACGACGGGGCACAACGCGCTGGAACAGGTGCGCGTGTTCAAGGAGATGGTGGAGGTGACGGGCCTGATCGTCACGAAGCTGGACGGCAGCGCCCGCGGCGGCATCGT
>CAZZVB010000306.1:0-3782 GCA_964657445.1 uncultured Burkholderiaceae bacterium
ACGCCCAATGCGACCTTGCCGCCTTTGAGCGCGAGCGCGTCTTCGCCGAACACCTGGCGCCGCCAGCCGGTCATCGCTGGGACATCGGGCGAGTCCTCCACCACCAGCCGGTCGATGTCCTCGGACGACGCGACCAGCTTGGGTGCGACGTCATGCTGTTCGCATTTGGCGGCCAGCAACACCTTCAGCAGCGACACCAGAGCCGGGGAGGGGCGCGTACCCTCCCGGCTGCGGGGCGCCTCCGGCAGTTCGTCTTCCGGCAGGGCCGTTGCCGTGGCGATCGCAGCCAGCAGCCCGGTGCCGCTTCGGCCCTCGGCGAAGCCGCGGGACAACCCACGGCAGCGGGCCAGCGCCTCGGCGTTGGCTGGGGCGGTCGCCGCCACTTCGAGCAGGCTCTCGTCGCGCAGCAGCCGCTGCCGCGGGATGTTGACCCGCTGCGCCTCCCGCTCCCGCCAGGCCGCGACGGCACGCAGCACGGCCAGCATGCGGCGGTTGCCGGTGCGCGGGCGCAGCCGCTCCCAGATCGTATCCGGATCGACGCGGTAGGTGTCCGGCCGCGCCAGCACCTGCATCTCCTCCAGCACCCAGTCGCTGCGTCCCTCCCGCTCCAGCCGTTCGCGCAAGCGGAGATAGGCGGTGTGCAGGTATGTGACGTCGGCGGCGGCGTAGGTGACCTGGGCCGGCGAGAGCGGACGCGCCGACCAGTCGCTGAAGCGGTGCGCCTTGTCGATCTGCCCGCCGGTCAGGGCGGACACCAGCGCGTCATACCCCACCTGATCGCCGAAGCCGGCCACCATGGCGGCGACCTGGGTGTCGAAGATCGGCTTGGGCACGGTGCCGAAGAGTTCGAGGAAGATCTCCACATCCTGGCGCGCCGCGTGGAACACCTTCAGCGTCGCCTCGTGCCGCATAAGCTCGCCGAGAGGTGCGAGGTCCAGACCCGGCGCCATCGCGTCGATCACCGCGTTCTCCTGCGCGCCGCCGAGCTGCACGACGCACAGCTCCGGATAATAGGTGCGTTCGCGCATGAATTCGGTATCGACGGTCACGAACGGCTCGGTTCGCAGCCGCGCGCAAAGCGCAGCGAGAGTCTCTGTGTCGGTGATGAGGGCGGGCGGCGGATATTCTGGTCGTCGTGCCATCAGCCTTTATCGCGGGAGTAACGGTATTCCGTCAAAGTGGTGCGCGGCTCGGCTCAGAGCAGACGCCTGAAGCGGAGCGCGGCGAGGGCTGCCAAGGTCGCGGCATCCTGCAACTCGCCGCTCGCGATCATCCGCTCCAACTCTGCGATGGGCATGTTCCGGCAGATCATGCCCTGCTCCGTAGCCTCCCGCTGCGCCGGCCCTGCCTGCAACCCGGTCGCCAGGAAGATGTGGCCGATCTGGTTGCAGAAGCCAGGCCCCATCAGGATCGATGCGACGAAGGCGAGCTGGTTGGCGACCAGCCCCGTCTCCTCCCGTAACTCCGTCGCGGCAGTCTGTAGCGGTGTTGCCCCGGGCTCGCAGCCACCCATCGGCAGCTCCCACACCCGGCGCCGCACGGGATACCGATATTGTTCGACCATGGCGATGCAGTCGCCGGCGATGGCCGCGAGCACGACGAAATCCGGCCGCTCGACCACACCGTAGAGCCCGTCAGAGCCATCGGCGCGGCGAACGGTGTCCTCCCGGACGGCTAGCCATGGGTTCTGGTAAGCCAGACGCGAGGTCAGCGTCGTGATCTCAGCCGTCTGTCGGCGGGAACTCGCTTCGGGCGCGTTGGACATACCGCAGTGTAGCCGACGGTCATCGCCTTCGCATCTGCAGCAAACCGAAGCTGTTTAAGATTAAACAAAAGCTGTCACTGTCACATTAGCTTCATCGCTCTGTCATGGATCAGACGCACCTGCACGCCTAGGTTCCGCCGCGCCAACAGGCTGGCCGGAGTCATGGCCGGCTATACTTCCCCAGGAGGATGCATGAATTTGTTCCGTGCGGCAGTGGTCCTTGCCATTGCCGGATGCTCGGTCGCCGCGAATGCTCAGCAGATCACCGGCGCGGGCGGGACGTTCCCGGCCCCGGTCTATGCGAAGTGGGGCGAAGCCGCGAAGGCCGCCATCGGGATCGAGCTGAACTACCAGGCGATCGGCTCCGGCGGCGGTCAGAACCAGATCACCAACCGTACGGTCGATTTCGGCGCGTCCGACGCGCCGATGGACCCGGCGAAGCTGCAATCCGCCAACCTGCTGCAGTTCCCGACTGTGATGGGCGCGGTGGTGCCGATCGTGAACCTGCCTGGCGTCAAGCAGGACGAGCTGAAGCTGACAGGCGAGCTGCTGGCCGACATCTACGCGGGCAAGATCGTTAAATGGAATGACCCGAAACTGGTCGAACTGAACCACGGCGTGACGCTGCCGAACCTGGCGATCGCGCCGGTCTATCGCGCCGAGGCGTCCGGCACGTCATTCGTCTGGACGTCCTACCTGTCGGCAGTGAGCCCGGAGTGGAAGGCCAGCGTCGGCGCCAGCACCAGCGTCAAGTGGCCGGCGGGCGCAGGCGCCAAGGGCAACGATGGCGTCGCCGCCACGGTCGAGCACACGCGCGGCGCGATCGGCTACGTTGAGAACGCGTATGCGACCCAGAACAAGCTGACCACCACTCAGCTCCGCAACAAGGCCGGCAACTTCGTCAAGCCGACCATGGAGGCCTACACCGCGGCGGCAAGCGCTGGCGACTGGACGGGGGCTGCGAACTTCGCGGTCAGCCTGATCGACCTGAACGGCGCGACGGCCTGGCCGATCGTGTCGCCGACCTTCATCCTGCTGCCGAAGGACCCGAAGGACGCCACCAAGAGCGCCAACGTCGTCAAATTCTTCGACTGGACCTACTCCAGCGGCGGCCCGATCGCCACGCAGCTCGACTACATCCCGCTGCCCAAGGCCGTGCAGGACGCCGTGCGCGAGCATTGGCGCAAGGACGTGATGGCCGACGGCAAGCCTGTTTATAAGTAAGCTGGTCCAATACGGCGGGCGCCGCCGCGCGCCCGCCGACGTTCAACCTGGACGGTATTTTGCAACAAGCCCTCGCTGCCACGCCCGAAACACAGCCCCCGGCCGGACCGGCGCAGCGCCGCGCCATGGCGGGCAAATCGACCGGGGACGCGATCTTCGCAGGCCTGGTCCGTACCTGCGGAATTTCGGTTCTGGTGCTGCTCGGCGCCATCATCGTCGTCCTGCTGATCGGCGCCATGAAGGCGTTCCACGCCTTCGGCTTCGGCTTCCTCACCGATGCCGATTGGGACCCGGTGCAGGACATCTACGGCGCCGCAGTGCCGATCTATGGCACGCTCGCCACCGCCGTTCTGGCGCTGATCCTGTCTGTCCCGCTGGCTTTCGGGATCGCGTTTTTCCTGACCGAGATGGCGCCCAAGTGGATGCGGCGCCCGATCGGCACCGCCATCGAACTGCTTGCCGCCGTGCCCTCCATCATCTTCGGCATGTGGGGTTTCTTCGTCATCGTCCCGATCATGGCGGAGTATGTGCAGCCCTGGGTGATCGACACGCTGGGCGATGTTCCCGGCATCGGTGTGCTGTTCTCCGGCGCTCCGTTCGGCACGGGCATCTTCACCGCCGCCCTGATCCTCGCCGTCATGATCATCCCGTTCATCGCCGCCACCATGCGCGACGTGTTCCTGACCGTGCCGCCGATGTACAAGGAGTCGGCCTACGGCATCGGGTGCACGACGTGGGAGGTGATGCGCTCGATCGTGCTGCCGTACACCCGGTCATCCGTCGTGGGCGGGAT
>CAZZVB010000307.1:0-3756 GCA_964657445.1 uncultured Burkholderiaceae bacterium
CAGCCCGGAGATGGTCGGGGTAAGTCCTGTAGGGTGGGCTTCAGCCCACCGGAGATGCGGCGTGTGGTGGGCCGAAGCCCACCCTACGTCCCATTACCCGGCCTTTTGCAGTGGAGGCGGCGCTCCATCACTTTGGCGGCGCCGCATCCATCAATTGCGCCAGCCGGCGGATCGCCAGCAGATATCCCTGCGTGCCGCAGCCGGCGATCACGCCGTCGGCGCGCAACGACACGTAGGATTTGTGCCGGAATTCCTCGCGTTTATGCACGTTGGAGATGTGCACCTCGATCACCGGGTGGTCGAAGGTGTTGAGCGCGTCGAGGATCGCGACCGAGGTGTGGGTGAACGCCGCCGGGTTGATCGCGATGCCGCCGGCCGTCTCCCGCGCCTCATGGATCCAGTCGATGATCTCATACTCACGGTTGCTCTGGTGGAAGCGCAGATCGAGCGCGAGTTCCGCCGCGAGTGCCCGGCAGTCCCGCTCGACATCGGCCAAAGTCTCATGGCCGTAGATGTGCGGCTGCCGCTTGCCGAGCAGGTTGAGGTTGGGGCCGTTCAGCACATAGACGAGGCGGCTCATGTCAGTGGGTGTTCACGACGCCGCCGAATGCCGAATAGACGCCGTTCATATGCACATGCATCGTGCTTTGATCCGAAGCGATGCTGCCGCCATCCCCGGCGCACCCGGACAATATCACGAGCAATAGGACCAGCCTCATTCGCCCATGATCCGCTTGATCTCCGGTTCGAGCGCCGTTGCCATGATGGCGTAGCCTACCGGGGTCAGATGCGTGCTGTCGAACGA
Source organism: uncultured Burkholderiaceae bacterium (assembly GCA_964657445.1). Taxonomy (GTDB): domain Bacteria; phylum Pseudomonadota; class Alphaproteobacteria; order Acetobacterales; family Acetobacteraceae; genus LMUY01. Next base: position 806 of record CAZZVB010000307.1, read on the forward strand.
AACCTCATTCGACAGAGTGCCTGCGGCGTCCAGCAGATTGCGCCCGATATCGGCGAAGAACACGGTCTGCCCGTCGGCGCAGCGTGCGACCAGCGTGTTGATCCGCGCATCCACCGCCCGGGTCGGGTCGGCCGGGGTCGCGCCGCGCGGCAGCACTCCCACGATCAGGACGCGCGTGCCGGACGACTTCGTGTGGATCAGCCGCACGATCTCCGCGATGCCGAGCGCCACGTCCTCGGCATTGCTGCCGCCCCACCAGGTGTTGTTGGTGCCGATCAGCAGGACGACGAGGCGAGGGCGCATCGGCCCCCATTCGCGCGGCAGGCGTTCCAGCACGCCCTGGGTCGCGTCGCCGCTGATGCCGAGGAGCAAGGGCGCGCGCGTGCCGTAGAACTGGCTGAACAGCCCGGCATCCCAGCTTGCCGTGATGGAATCCCCGATGAACACCAGCCTGCGCGAGTCGCGTTGCAAATCGGGCAGCTTGCCTTCCAACGCTGTGACCTGCTTCTGCCATTCCGGCCAGGCGAGCTTGCCGGGTAGCGCCTCCATCGGCATGGGGGAGCGCGGCGGCAAGGCCGGACAATCGCCGGCTGCCACCGCGGGCCCGGCGGCGGTCAGCACGCCAAGAGCAGCCAAGACCTGGATCCGGCGGCCCATGCTACTCGCCCCGCGGCGGCGCGATCGTGTCGTGCGCCAGGAAGGCCGTGAGGCCGCCCGGCAGCCGCATCAGCCAGACGCTGTACTGCCCGCCCGCCTCCAGCCGGCCGAGATCGAGCGGCGGCGCCTTGCCCGAGGCGCAGGCGGCGGTCACCGTTGCGGCCACCGGGTTGATCGACCGCGACTGTCCGGCATTGGCGGCAACGGCGGAAAACACTGGCCGGCCGGAGGCCTCGTTCAAGGCGCCGCCGCCGCAATCCGGCGTGGCGTTGTAGAAGCTCAGCCGGGCCTTGAGCTGGTTATACTCAGGTTTGTCGGTGATCACGGCGGCCTGGATGCCGTCTTCCGCCGGGTGCAGCACGACGGTCACGAAGCTGCCGGTGGGCGGGGTGAAGCGGGCGGGCCTGGTCTGCCCGTCGGTCGTGACCTGCAGCGTGGCCGGCTTGCCGCCGGACTCGCCCGCCACGAAATAGGGAGAGATCCTGCTGCCGCCGTCGCCGCCGAGGCTTACCTGCCCCGCGAAGCCAGTCTCGATGCTGGCGGCCCCGGCCAGGCCATTCGCCAGCCGGACGTAAACGGTGCCCTCCGGAATGCGCTGCGCATACAGCATAGGTTGTGCGCTTGCCGCCGCCGGCGCCACGGCGAGGGCGAGGCAAAGCAGGCGCGCAGCAATCACCCGGCTTCCCCATGCGACTTGTCGGCCCCGAGCATATGGCCCACGGCGGTGAGGCCGGGAAGCCGGTCGCAGACGATCTTGGCCACGGCGAGTAGCGGGACCGATAGCAGCGCTCCGGGGATGCCCCAGACGAAGTCCCAAAAGAACAGCGAGATGATCACCATGATCGGGTTCAAGGTCAGCCGCCGGGCCAGCAGCATGGGCGTGATCGTCTCGCCTTCCAGCATGTGGATGGCGAGATAGATGCCTGCGGGCAGGAAGGCTGTGAGCGGGTTGTCGAAGGTGAACAGGCCCACGAAGAAGAAGATCACCACGCCGGTCAGCGGCCCGATGATCGGGATGTAATTCAGCAGGAAGGCGAGCGTGCCGAACAACAGCGGGTCGGGCATTCCGGACAGCCAGAGCTGCAGCCCGTTCAGGGTGCCGACCAGCACGTTCATCACGCTGATGGTGGCGAGATAGCCGGCGACGTTCTCCTCGATCTCGGAGGCGATCACCACGGCGCGTTTCTTGTCCTCCAAGGTCGGCAGCACCTCGATCAGGCGGCGCAGCAGCGTCTCGCCGGATGATAGGAAGAAGAACAGCAGCAGAAGTATGGTGAAGCCGTCCCCGATGATCTGTTTCGTGCCGCTCAGGATCGAGCCGCCGAGCGAGGTGAGGCTGGACATGCCGGGCATGCTGCCGCCCTGTTGGCCACCGCCTTGCTGGTTCTGCTGGCCGCCCATCATGCCGGAAAGCTGGTCGTAGCCGTGCTGCACGTAGGCGATCGGCTCCTTCAGGAAACCGAGCTTCTGTTCCAGCTTGGGCAGACTTTCCGGCGCCTTCCTCACCCAGTCGCTCGCCGGGACGGAGATCGCGGCCCCGATGCCGCCGACCACCAGGAACAGCAGGAGGATCAGCAGCAGCGCGACGAGCGCCCGGGGCAGGTGGGCGCGCTGGTTCAGAAACCGCGTCAGCGGCGAGAGCAGGAGGTAGAGCACCAGCGCCAGGATGAATGGCAGCAGGATCGCAGAGGCGAAATACAGCGTGTAGAGCACCGCCAGCACCGCGAGTGTTCCCAATGCCTTTGCGCCGGGGATGGATGGCTTGGCCATCTCGGCGCGGGCGTCCTTGAGTCGGCCTTCCTCGTTCCCCGGGTCATGGCCCATTCCGGCGTCGGCGATGTCCATGTGACCTCCTGCTACGCCGCTGTTTGCGCCAAAGCGGTTTCGATGTCCGCGGTGATGGAGGCGGGGCTGGCCGTGGGCGGATAGCGGCCGATGACCGCGCCGTCACGCCCGACGAGGAACTTGGTGAAGTTCCACTTGATGGCGCCGATGCCGAGCAGGCCGGATTTCTCCTGCTTGAGGAAGCGATAGATCGGATCGGCGCCGTCCCCGTTGACGTCGATCTTCGCCATCACGGGGAACGTCACGTCGTATTTGGTTGTGCAGAAGCTGGCGATTTCCTCGGCCGAGCCGGGTTCCTGGTGGCCGAACTGGTTACACGGAAAGCCAAGCACGACGAGGCCATCATCCTTGAACCGCCGCCAAAGTGCCTCCAGCCCCTCGTACTGGGGGGTGAAGCCGCACTTGGAGGCGGTGTTCACCAGCAGCAGCACGCGGCCGCGATACTCCGC
>CAZZVB010000308.1:0-3296 GCA_964657445.1 uncultured Burkholderiaceae bacterium
AACGAGCGCGACAGGGTGGTGGCCATGAGTGCAGCGGCGATGAACAGCGGCGTGGCGGTGCCAGCGGTGCAGCGTTACAGCCCGGCAATGCAGATGCTGCATTGGGTCACGGCGCTGCTCATGTTCGCCGTGCTGCCGCTGGCCTGGGCCATGGTCGAGATGCCGCGAGCCGACCCGAACCGCGAGCTGATCTTCACGCTGCACAAATCCGTTGGCATCACGATCCTTGCCCTGGCCGCGATCCGGCTGATCTGGCGCGTGTCACGCCCCCTACCGGCGGAACCTACGAACATTCCGCGCTGGATGGCGGTCAGTGGCCGGGTCAGTCACTGGCTGATCTACGCCATCCTGTTCGCCATGCCGGTCAGCGGCTATTTGCTGTCTTCCGCCGGCGGCAACCCGGTCTCCTACTTCGGCCTGTTCGACCTGCCGTCCCTGCCTAAAAACGATGATCTGCGGCACACGGCGCTCAGCGTCCATTTGACGCTGCAATGGGCGGTCTATGCGCTGATCGCGGTCCACCTCGCCGCCACCGCATGGCACGTCGGCGTGCGCCGTGACGGCCTGCTGGACCGGGAGCTGCCGCCGCAACAGGCCTGACCGCACGGCGGCTCTCGGCTCGGCAATGGGGTGGTGCTAGACCCTAGCTTTGCCGCCCCAGGAGCAGATCATGACGTCGCTCACCACGCTTCGCATTCACAGGCGCATCGACGCGCTGCTGGCACCCTGGCATGATCAGCCGGTTCCCGGCATGACCATCGGCGTGGTCTGCGACGGCGCACTGGCGATCCACCGCCATGCTGGGCTCGCGAGCCTGGAGCTGGGCGTGCCGATTGGGACGCAGACAGCGTTCCGCATCGCCTCCGTCAGCAAACAGTTCACCTGCGCCGCCATCCTGATGCTGGCCGCCGAAGGCAAGCTGCGGCTCGACGACAAGGCCAGCGAGCACGTGCCCGGCCTGCCCGAGCTGGGCGTCACCATCCGCCATCTGCTGCACAACACCAGCGGCATCCGAGACATGCTGGAGATCATGCGCCAGGGCGGCGCTGACCTCGGCACGCCAGTCCGCGCGGACGATCTGCTCGGCGGCATCCTGCGTCAGCGCACGCTCAACTTCGAACCCAACACCGCCTTCCTCTACAGCAACTCCAACTTCCTCCTGCTCGGGCGCATTGCGGAGCGGGTGAGCGGCGAGTCGCTCGGCGCATTCCTGCATCGCCGCATCTTCGCTCCGTTGGGTATGACCCGCACGAAGCTGACCGAGCGCGTGCATGAACCGGTGCCGGGTCTCGCGACCGGCTACGTCCCGGAGGAGGGCGGCTTCGCCCGCGCTCCGCACGCCTTCCCGCTGCACGGCGAGGGCGGGCTGGTGTCGTCGGTCGAGGATCTGGCGCTGTGGTCACAGCATCTGGACACGGACGGCGCAGCGCTGGCCGAGGAGCTGTCACAAATCCAGCCATTCGCGAACGGTGAGGACAACTTCTACGCCCGCGGCCAGACGGTGCGGGAGCGCCGCGGCGTGCAGACCGTGAGCCATGGCGGGCTTTGGCCAGGCTACAAGACGGAGTTCCTGCGCGCGCCCGGCCTCGGGCTGACGGTGATCGCGATCAGCAACAATGGCGGGGCCGACCCGAACGCGGTCGGGCTGCAGGTGCTGGACCTGCTGCTCGACGCCCGCCCCGGCACGCCCCCGGCGCCCAAGCGCCCTACGGCCGAGATGGCCGAGCATTTCGCCGGCTGCTGGGTGGCGCCGGACCACAGCAGCACGCTGGATGGCACGATCGACAATGGCAGCCTGGTGCTTCGGTCGAACGGCGTGCCGGTTTCCCCCGTGCTCAAGGACGACGGCTGGATCGGCACCGTCCACGGCAGCACGGCCCTGGCCGTCCGGCTGGCCGCAGCCGGGCGGATTGAGGTCGAAGGCAGCGCCGGGCGCCGCTCCGTCTGGCATCGCGCCGAACCCGGCGCCGTCCCACCCGGCCTGGCCGGCACCTACGAAAGCCCCGAGATGGCCGCGCGCTGGGTGGTGGCGGAGGAAGACGGACACTGGACCGTCCGCGCCTCCGGCCCGGTCGTTGTCTCCGGCGAGCCATGGACGCTAACGCCGGTCGAGGGCGACCTGGTCCGCGTCACGATCCCCGGCGTGCTGATGCAAGCCTGGCTGGACGTGCGCGCCATGAGCGAGAACGGCCAGGTGGTGGCGCTGATCGTCAACGGCGGCAGGGCGAAGAACGTCCGCTACGACCGCACAAGCTAAGTAATGTCTGCTCCCTGTCCCGCCTGCGGGAAAGGGCCGGGGCGAGGGCAGCAATCTAGGCACTTAGGCTTGGCATAAGCCCCAATGCATTCTCCCGCCCGATCGCCCGCAGCGCCGCCGCATCCAGGCCGAATGCCTCCAGCCCCTGCTCGGTCAGGTTCGGCGCCGCGGCCGGGAAGTCGGATCCGAACACGATATGATCCACCGGCATCAGCTTCGTCATCGCCGCCAGCGCCGGCGCGTTGTAGGCCTGCGCGGTGTCGAAATACAGCGCCCGGATCGCCGCCACGCAGCCGCCTGGCGTCAGCGCCAGCAGGTCGGGGCGGCTATTGAACAGGCGTTCGTAGCGCGACACCAGATACGGCACCGTGCCGCCGCCATGCGAGAAGATGAAGCGTACGCCGGGGAAGCGGCCGGACGTGCCGCTGAAGATCAGGCTGGCGATCGTGCGTGACGTTTCGGTATTGTATTCGACGACCTGGTCCGGCACGCCTGGGATCAGCCCCGAGCAGCAGTTCACGGATAGCGGATGCACGAACACCACGGCCCGGCGCCGGTTGAGTTCCTCCATGACGGGCGTGAACGCCGGGTCGCCGAGGTATTTGCCGGCATAGCTGGTCAGCATGCCGACGCCTTGCGCCTTCAACACGTCCATCCCGTAGGCGATTTCCTTCAGGGTCATGTCCACATCGGGCATCGGCAGTGTCGTGAACATGCCGAACCGGCCGGGATGGTCAGACGCCATGCGGGCCTGATATTCGTTGCAGTTTCGTGCCAAGGCAGCGGCTGCGTCGTAGTCGCCGAACCAGACGCCCGGGTCGCTGGTGGACACCACGGCAGTGGCGACGCCCCCCTTCTCCATCGCATCGAGCGACTTCGTCACCGTCCATTCCTCGTTGAACGTCTGGTGCGTCCGCCGCCCCTTCATCATCGCGAGCAGTGCGGGCGAGGTGTAGTGATGGTGCACATCGATCCGGGGTAAAGGCTGCGCCGGCTGGGCGCGAACTGCGGGAGTGGCCAGGGCTGTGGCGGTTGCGGC
>CAZZVB010000308.1:3306-3709 GCA_964657445.1 uncultured Burkholderiaceae bacterium
GGCCGCAACCGCGATGAACCGACGCCGGCCCAAGGGATGATCCATGGCGCACTTGCAGAGCTCAGTGGCCGCAGTCGTGCATCGAAGCATCCCGGTTCCTCCGCTTATCGGCTATTTCGGCCGTTACGCCCGAAGATTGGCCCACAAACGCGCCGGCTGCTATAGTGGCTTATGACGCAAACCCGTCCTGAGCCGATCCTTGATGAGGAGGCGGCTGAAACCGAAGCTCTCGCGCAAGCCGTGGCCGAAAGCCGGCTCGACCCCCGCATTGTCTTACATTCGGACATGCGCGCCTGGCTGCTTCGGATTGCGTCCGGCGACCTTGACGCAGAGCCCACCTGAACCCCGAAGCCCGTGAGCGTCTCGTGGCGAGCAGCCGCCACGGCCGACGTTGTCGCGATAC
>CAZZVB010000309.1:0-3620 GCA_964657445.1 uncultured Burkholderiaceae bacterium
GGTTCAGCATGAATTGCGTGACGAACGCCTTGCTCGCGCCATACACATGGCCGCCGGGGTAGGGGTAACTGCCGGCCGTGCTGCCGAGGCTGATCACGTAGCCGCGGTTCCGCTCGACCATGCCGGGCAGCAGCGCCCGCGTCATCGCCAGCAGTCCGCTGACGTTGGTGGCGACCATCGTATCCCAGTCCGAGCGAGCGGCGTTCCACGCCGGGTCAAGGCCCAGGGCAAGGCCCGCGTTGTTCACCAGGATGTCCACCTCCCGCCAGCCTTCGGGCAAGCTGCCGGGCAGGGCGGTGACGGCGGCATCCTCGGTCACGTCCAGCCGGAAGGGCAGCACCATCGTGCTGCCCAATTCGGCGGTCAGCGCGTCCAGCCGATCCTGCCGGCGGCCGGTCGCGATCACCCGGTGGCCATCGCGCACGAGCCGCCGGGTGATCGCCTCCCCGAACCCGGCGGTGGCGCCGGTGACCAGGGCGAGGCTCAAAGGACGGTCAGCTCGACCTTGACGTTGTTGCGGGTCGCCTTGCTGTAGGGGCAGACCTCGTGCGCTTTGTGGACGAGTTTCTCGGCCGTTGCGTGATCCACGCCCTCGATCTTGGCCGCAAGCTTGACGGAAATGTAGAAGTCCGGGCCGGGATCGACGTGGAGCGTCACGTCCGCAGTCACGGTCACTTCGCCGGTCTTGACCTTCTCGGCCGCGGCAACCGCGCCGATCGCGCCGCCGAAGCACGCGGAGTAGCCGGCAGCGAACAACTGCTCCGGGTTCGTGGCGCCGGGCTTGCCGGGGCCGCCAATCTCCTTCGGGAGCGTGAGGTCATGCTTCAGGACCCCGTCGCTGCTCTCGACATGGCCGTTGCGGCCTGCGGTGGTGCTGGCGTGGGCGGTGTATTCCGGCATCGGTTTTTCTCCGGCTTGGTGTGCGGGCGGGACTTAACCCGATCCTGCCGGCAGATGGAAGCGAGCGGAGACCGGACAATGGTCGGACAGATGCTCCTTCCGGTCCGGGCCTTCGCGATAGACCAGCACCCGCAGCGAGTCCCGGTCGAGCCAGGCGCGGGCGGCGCCACCGGCCAGGATATGGTCGATGAAATGGCCGCCGCCCCAGCATGGGCTGTCGTGGCCTTCGGTCGCGCGGACCAGCGGCGCCGAGGCTTGCAGCGCGGCAAACACCTGGTCAGAGCCGTCCATCCAGCGATTGAAATCACCCATCACAATGAACGGAACGCCTTCAGCCCGGCGTTGCGCAATCCAGCCTTGCAGCACCGGCACCTGGCCGCGGAGCGTCGCGCACTGCCTCCGCGTGCTGGTGTCGAGCGGGTCGCGCTGGCAACCGGTCTTGAGGTGGATCGCGAGGACCCGCAGCGGGCCGGACGGCAGATCGAGCGTCACATCCGCGCCGCTGCGCAAATGGAACTGGGCGTTCGGATAGAGGTCCAGCGCCGCCAGGTCAGGGTTGCGGTGCACGCCGATCCCGCGGCGAACGGCCAGCCCCACGCGTTGAACGACGTCATCGCTGGTGAAAACCAGGGTGTAGCGATCGGGCGGGAACAGTTTGGCGGCGATGCCCGGACCATCCACCTCCTGCAAAGCCACGACGTCGGCATCGAGTTGGGTGGCATACTGCGCAAGCGTTGCGACATCCGCTGGCGTCTTGGGAATGACATCCTCAGGCAGGGCCGGATCACCTGCCGCCCGGCTCGTCAGCCACTCCAAGTTCCAGGTCGCAACCTTCAGGTCTGCCCCATAAGCCGGCCAACTCAGGAGGAGAAGAATCAAAAAGGGGTGCAGGGGACGCCTGTCCCTTGCTTGGCGGAGCCATGTCTTGACCTTCACCGTCCACCTCAAGTCGTTTCGCCCCGCAACTGAGCAGGAACGCCGCGATCGCGTCCAGCACGGCCGGGTCGCGCGTTGGATCATTCGGGTCGCCGCGAGGCACCCAGATCACCGTTTCATACCGCGCCCGTGTCAGCAGCACCCGGTAGGCATTGAGCTTGTTTTGCAGCTTTTCCGCCGAACGGGGCTTTGTCCAGGCGCTGCCGCGGAACGCCCGCAGCTGCCAGCCAGCGTGGTCGCGGATCAGGTCGCCGTCCCAGCACAGCCCGGCCACATCCAGCTCCAGCCCTTGGACGAAGAACTCGGTCGCGCAGACTTCGAGGGCGTTGGACGATCGGACGTCCGGGCGGGGATCGAGGAACCAGCGGGCCACGGCCCCCGGGTCATCGTGCGGCAAGGTCGCCCCGAGGCCGGCGGCGCGCAGCCGGCGTGCGCCGGAGGAGCACACCAGCCCGGCGCGCCGCGTGCCGCGGCAATTCCGCCGGAGCTGCGCGCGCATGTCATCAAGGCTTCGGGTCACGGTGAACGGCACGCCGGCACCGGCGATACGGCGGGCGGCGCCGGCGTCGCCCGCCAGCACGGCGTCCACCCAGACCGGAGCGGCCGCGCTTCGCAGCGACCGGACCGGCACTCGCAGGTCTAGGGCGGGTTCCGGTTCAAGGTTGGGCAAGTGTGGCAGCCGTTGCCGATCCGTATGCGCGCCCAGCGCATCCGCCGCCGCCATCGCGCGCCAGTGCGGCCGTTCGCGCAGGGCGGCGCCCCATTCGGCCAGCCCGCCTTCACCATCATGGATTTCCTGCCCGGTGCCGACCAGGCAGACGATCACCGGTCCATCCGGCCGGCGCGCCATGATGTCCAGCAGCAGTGCGGGTTCGCTGCACAGCAGCTTCACCCGGCGGTCCGCGGTTTTGGCGATGGCGTGGGATGCCGTCCAGCAGCGCTGGGCTTCGTCGATCACCACCACACGCTCCGAGGGAATGCCGCCCCCGGCGTAGTAGTCGCGGAAGGCTGGCAGCGCCTGGATAACGCCCTCCATGCGTTGCCGCGCAGCCCGCAGCGACAGCCCCGAATCGCGGGCGAGCGCCTCCCGCAGCACGTGGACCAGGCTGGGGTTGCCGGTCAGGAACGCCGCGTTGCCCGCGAAGGCTGTGTCCAACCCGCAGAGCGTCTTGCCTGCGCCGGGAATGCCCGTGACGAACACGACCGTTGGCCGGCCGCCGGCCGCAGCCTGTTCGATCGCAGCGGCGATCGCATGGCGGGTCGCGCGCAGATTGCCTGCCTCGGCATGCGCAGCCGCGATCTCGGCCACGCCGTGCCGCGCGTACAGCATGCGCGCCGCTTCGATCAGCGATGGGATGGGGCGATACTCGGCCGCGCGCCAAACCGCCGGGTCGAGCACGGCGCCGAAACGGCTGGTGCTATCGATCGCCTGCAACGTGGCGTCCAGCGCCGCATCGTTGCATTCCATAACCGGCGTGACGCCGGGAAGCATGAGCGGGCGCGCCGGGTTGCTGATCACGGCGTCTCGCGTGACGAGCAGGGGCACGATCGGATAGGCCCGGCTCGCGGCGTGGAAGTCATGCAGATCGAGTGCGGCGTCTTCCGCAGCATCACGGTCGCGCTTCGTGTGCTTGCGGCCCTCGCGCAACGTGCACGCGACGATGGCGCCCGGCATGAGGACGATCCGGTCGATGCGCCGGTTGAGGCGGGGCAGACGCCAGTCGGTGATGGAATACACCGCGACCTATTAGCAGCGACCGAAAAACAGGCCGTTAAGAGGCGGG
>CAZZVB010000310.1:0-3607 GCA_964657445.1 uncultured Burkholderiaceae bacterium
CGTCGGCCACTTCCGCCAGCATCTTGCCCGAGGCGAAGCCGGAAGCCGTCTTTACCGGGTGATCCATCGGTCATCCTTTCGCGTCATTGTTCCGGCTTACGGCAAGGACCGGCCGCCGTCACCCCGCCGCTGGCGTCCCAGGCGCGATTTGTGGCTGGCGACGCCACCGCGATATGCATCCGGCGCCGGATGAACCGGGGCGTGTAGCGTATCGTTCACGAGGCCATGTTGAGGAACTTGGAGGTCGCCGTGGGTTCGCTTGACAAGAGCATGAGCGGGTGGCGGATGCCCTGCCAGTTGACTTACGTCAGCGCGCCATTCGAGCAGTACGACCTTGGCCAGGACCGACTGACTTGCTCGATCGAGACGCCTACCGCGGGCATCCGGGCCGCGGCGTCCACGTCCATATGACCGCGGACGAACGCGCAAGATTGGCGCACGAGATGCTGGACCGTGCATTATCCTCCGACCGCCAGGAGTTCGGGTCATTTTTCCTCCTGCGCCTGCTCGGAATGGAGGTGAGCTATCCCGATGGCGCCTGCGTCGTGGAATTCGACGCCGGGCCGTTGCTGTTCAACCCGCAGGGTGCGCTGCATGGCGGCGTGCTGGCGACGGCAATCGACATTTCGATGGGTCATCTGCTGCATCACACCGCAGGAGCCGGTGCGACGCTGGAGCTAAAGATCCAATACACCGCCCCTGTGACGGAGGGGCTGGTGCGATGCGAAGCCAGCTTCATCCGGCAGGGCCGCACGATCTCATTCTTACAGTCGCGGGCGACGCGGGCGGACGGAAAGCTGGTCGCATTGGCGACAGCGACGTGGATGCGATCGGCGCCTAGGTCCGCTTCACCGTAAAGAGAGACGAAGCAACCGTTTGTTAAGCTCCTCGTTCTGCCCCGGACAATGACGGCGGTCCGCCGTCAGAGGGGGATTTAAATGAAAGCACTTATGATCGCCGCAGTTGGCGCATTGCTCGTGATGAGCAGCGCCCAGGCGCAAAGCCCGACGAATTCGACCGTTGAAGGCGGGCAGACGGCCCCGGCGAACGGCCAGGGCGCACCGAGCGTGGCCGCACCGACTGGCACGCTAGCACCCAATTCCACCGCGACCGGCACGCTGCAAACTCCTGGCGACGTTGCCGCCCGGCAGCCGACTACGCAGAATTCCGGCAGTCCCATCGCGAAGGCGCCGTAGGCCAGTCCTACCCCCTCATCTCGGTTCTTCCTTCGGGAGCGAGACGAGATGAGGGGTGCTGCGGCTCTAGACTATGCCGGCGTCACGAACGCGTTTGGAGCGCCGCGTTGATCGTTGTTTTGGCAAATTCTCCGGCTGGGCGAAGCGGAAGCTGATATCAGGCCGCGACGCGGATACGTCGCCAGCCGACATAATCGAAACTCGCATGATCAGGCTGCCAGCCATAACGGCGACCGCTGCGAAGTTCGACAACAAGCCCATATGGCGCTTAGGCGCTACCAGGCTTGCGGCATACAGCGCAATCGGCAATGCCATGCCAACGCCCATGCCACCGGCGCGCTCCGCAACACCCCAGCCACCGTCGAGCGCTTCGGAGACGCCGGTGTTACGGTAAGTCTCGTTGGAAGCTCTTGTGGCGATGAACTCCGTCGCCAGCGCGATAGCGGCAATGGCGTTCAATGTCCGCCTAGTGTGGGGGGAAGACTCGCCCAGCGACAGCACCGATGCGCCACTGGCCATAGCGGAGGAGCCGAAGCGCACCGCCATGCCCTGCGGCGCTGCGGCCCAAAGCGGGGTGCTGGTCGCCGACAGCAGCGACGCTGTGTACGTGGACAGGCCCAACCCAGCCACCGCCGCCGGGGCCTGCGCCACACGCGCCGTCGTGCCGAGCCAGCGCCGGCCTGGCATGCGATCAGCCAGGAATTGCGCCGCCGCGCTGACCATGGCGAAGCCGCTGAACGTCATCAGGATCCACGTCCCGATCGACATCGGCGAGGTGCGCTTGGCAATGCGAAGCATGTTGTAGAACCGCTTAGGCGAGTGCAGGTCCCAGACCAGCAGCGCGGAGCCGATGGTAGGCGCCAGCAGCGACAGATACCGGCCGCGCCGCACCAAACCTTCGGCACGCTTGCCCTTCGTTGCGTCCGCGATCACTGACAGCAAGGCCGAGGCGCCGGATAATCCGGCCAGAAAGATATAGCCGCCGACGACCCAATTCTCGAACGGCGCCTGTTTGAGTTGCGAGCGGCCGTAATAGGTGGGCCCTTTCCACGCACCCTTGCCGGGAATGACGTCGTGCGCATTGTCGGGCACAGTCGGCCGCTCGTCCGGTTGCTGCAGCTTGATGTCGTCCGGCATGCGGCTACTCCCGTTCCGCGAACAGCGCGAGCGCCGCCAGCGCCAGGCCGGCGACGGTGGCAAGGCCGCTGAACAGGCTGGGCGCTACCCGGTTGGACGCGCGCGTTGGCGCTGCCGGCAGGTTGTAGGCTTCGGGCTGGTCGGTCAGCAGGAAGAAGGCATTGAGGTGCCCCAGATCGCCGGTCGCACCCGGCGCACCCGGCGTGCCATACAAATAAGCACTGTCCACGCCGAGGCCGTGCAAATCCTCGACACGCTTTTCCGCCCGCGCCTGCAGATCGTGCAATTCCCCAAACTGGATCGAGTCGGTCGGGCAGGCCTTGGCACAGGCTGGCTCCAGCCCGCCCTTCAGCCGGTCATAACAAAGCGTGCACTTATGCGCCTTGCCGTCCAGCAGGCTGACATCGACGACGCCGAACGGGCAGGCCGGCACGCAATAGCCGCAGCCATTGCAGATGTCCTGCTGCACCACGACCGTATCGAACTCGGTCTTGAACAACGCGCCGGTCGGGCAGGCTTCCAGGCAGGGCGGGTTATGGCAATGCTTGCACACGTCGCTCATCATCAGCCAGCCGCTCTGGAACTGCGGCTGCTGGTTGTCGCGGACGCCGCCGCAGCCGGCCTTCTCCACGAAGGCGACGTGCCGCCAGGTATTAGCCGAAAGCGACCCGGTGTTGTCGAAACTCTGGCCCGTCATACCGATGTTGTCGGCAGGAAGGTTGTTCCACTCCTTGCAGGCGACCTCGCAGGCCTTGCAGCCGATGCAGACGGTCGTGTCTGTGAAGAAACCGTAGGATTTGCCTGGCTCAATCAGCACATGCGCCGTCAGTTCGGACTCGTTGGCAATCATGCGGTCGAACTGGGACCGGGTTTCGTCGTGCACGCGCGGATGGAACTCCAACGAAGCCTCCCCTATTCGGCTAGTCCAACAATTCGATCCTGGTCGCCGTGTTGCCGATCACGTTCGGCGCGGACTGGTAGGTAACGCGGATGCGGGCCTGGCGATGCTGCAACGCCGCCAACTGATCGGTTTCGGCCGCGGCATTGGGGCTGAGCATGAAGTGGTGCGACACGCCGCCGTCATCGGTCATCTGAAAGCGGCTTTCCTGCACGATCGTCACGATACCGCGCATGGTCGCCATTCAGGCCTCCACGAGGCCGGCCAGCCAGCCGCGCGCCTTCTCTAATTCACCCCAGGGGATGACGCCGAGCGGGAAGTGGCAGGCCAGCACGATGCTGATTACCGCGTTGACGCGACTGAGCGCTTGCCGGTC
>CAZZVB010000311.1:0-3498 GCA_964657445.1 uncultured Burkholderiaceae bacterium
TGAAATCCCGGCGATTGCGCCGGGGGAGGTGAAACAGACACGGGTCATTTCTCAGCGAAAACTCAGACCCTCTCCAGGTCAGATCTCAATGCAACTCAACACCTCAGCCATCGCCAGCACCTTGTTGCGGATGCTCGTAATGCGGGCTCGCATTCGGGCACCGTCGCGGCGGCGTTCCTGGTGTGATTGGGCGATCTGCTCCAGTTCTGCAGCTCGAGCCGCAAGGGGAGTTAGCAGGTTGCTGAAAAAGCGTCTGCATTGAGGCTGATCGTCTGTCCTGGTTGGGCTGGCCGTGCGGGGTAGGCGATGCGGCGGGCCGCGGACGTGCTTGCGTTAGCGTGACGATCATCGTGGCCCGGGTCCTTCACGCCGCCGCCTCGCCGAGCAGCTTTGGAAGGCGGATCAGGTTGTAAGCCGTCGTGGCCAAGGTGAAGCACCAGCCGACGCGCTCTCGGCCCCGATGCTTCGTCTGGCGCAGTCCTGCGGACGCCTTCACCCAGCCGAACACCTCCTCGATCCGTTTGCGCGTGCGCTGACTGATCGCGTAGCCCGGGTGCCGGGTCGTGCGCTGGTCGATGGCCGAACGCCGGACCGCCCCTGTCTTGCTGACCCGGCGGTCGGCCGCGATGTGCGGCGTGACCGTGCGGCGACGTAACTCGGCGATGAACGCCTGGACGTCGTAACCCTTGTCGGCGCCCAGCGTGATCCGCCGGCCGCCGCCCCTGTGTCTTGTCGCGCATGTCTTGCTGCGCAGCCGCCCGATCAGCGTCAACGCCGCATCGCGCTCGGCCGTCCCGCTCGCGTGTGTGAGGCATACCTGCGACACCAATCCATTGCGATTTTCCATCAGCACGTGCCCGGCATAGGCCAAGATGCTCGCCTGCCCGTTCGACTTGCGCGCGAGCCGGGCATCGGGATCGGTCACGCTAGCGTGGGTCTCGTTGCTGCGCTTGTGTCCGCGCCAATCGCGCTCGCGGTTGCGGCCGGCCGGGGTCGGTTCTGCCGGAGGCGGTGGCGGCGCGGGCGGCTCATCGCCGGTGTCGTCGTCGCCGGTGTCGGCGGGGGCAACCGCGGGCTTTGGCTGGAACGATTTGTGGCTCGCCCACGCTTGGATCAGCGTGCCGTCGACCGAGAAATGCTCGTCCGACATCAGCGCACGGACCCGCGGTTGGTCGACGATCGCCATCAATAGGCGCTGGGCGGTGTCGCCTTGGAGAAAGCGGTCGCGGTTCTTGCTGAAGGTGCTGGCGTCCCACACCGGCGCGTCCATCGAGAGGCCCACGAACCAGCGGAACAGCAGATTGTAGTCGAGCTGCTCCATCAGTTGCCGCTCCGACCGGATCGAGTAGAACGCCTGCAGGAGCAGCGCTCTGAGCAGCTTCTCCGGCGCAATCGAGGGGCGGCCAGCTTGGGCATACATGCCGTCGAAGTCCGGCGACAACACGTCGAGCGCCTCGTCGACAACGGCCCGGATCCGGCGCAGCGGATGCGACGATGGCACCCGCGCCTCGCAACTGACATAGCTGAACAAAGACGACGTCTGCTCGTCCGCACCG
Source organism: uncultured Burkholderiaceae bacterium (assembly GCA_964657445.1). Taxonomy (GTDB): domain Bacteria; phylum Pseudomonadota; class Alphaproteobacteria; order Acetobacterales; family Acetobacteraceae; genus LMUY01. The sequence continues at coordinate 1,557 of CAZZVB010000311.1, forward strand.
CGCATTCTGTGGCCCTCGACCGATAAGCCGAGGGAATCACATCAGCAGACTACCAAGCCAGAGTTTTTCAGCAGCCTGCTAGTCTTACTGTGTCATAAAAGGCTTGTACGATTCGGAATGGCTTATTTACGAATGGAGATTCCTGTTCGTAGAGGCGGATCGTGGGCTCGTCACCAGACACATACGGCAGCGAATCACGGCTGCGCTCCTATGTCGGGGCTCTGACCGGAGCGCTTGGGCACGCTGATCGGGCAACGCCGTTTCGGTCATATTGCATGGGCCTTCTGCTCCCAGGGGCCCGCAAGAGTGTCGAGCCGATCGCGGCCCGTGTGGAACCGGGGCGCGTCCAGGCGGCGCACCAATCGCTGCACCACTTTGTGGCCAAAGCCGACTGGTCCGACGATGCCCTGCTCAGCGCCGTGCGCGACCACGTGCTGCCGATGATCGAGCGGCGCGGCCGGATCCGTGGCTGGATGATCGACGATACCGGCATCCCAAAGAAAGGTATCCACTCGGTCGGCGTCGCCCGGCAGTATTGCGGCCAACTCGGCAAACAGGACAGTTGTCAGGTCGCCGTCACGCTCTCGCTCACCGCCGACCACGCCAGCCTGCCCATCGCCCACCGTCTGTATCTGCCTCAGGCCTGGGCGGACGACCCGGCCCGACGCGCCCGCGCCGGCGTGCCCGACGACGTCGCGTTCCAGACCAAGCCGCAGATCGCGCTGGCGCAAATCAGCGCCGCCGTGGCAGCCGGCGTCCCTACCGCTACGGTGCTGGCCGACGCCGGATACGGGATCGATACCGCGTTCCGCGACGGCATCACCGGACTCGGTCTGACCTATGTCGTCGGTATCCAGTCCCATACCAGCCTGTGGGCGCCGGGCATCGAGCCGTTGCCGCCAAAGCCCTGGAGTGGGCGTGGCCGGCCCACCTCATTGATCCGGCGCGATGCCGAGCACGCTCCCATGGCGGCCAAGGCGCTGGCGGCTAGCCTGCCCAAAGGAGCCTGGCGTCGGCTGACCTGGCGCGAGGGCAGCAACGCCACCCTGTCCGGACGCTTTGCCGCGATCAGGGTCCGGCCCGCCCATCGCGACTACAACCGTCCGACGCCGCGGCCTGAGGAGTGGCTGCTGGTCGAGTGGCCCAAAGGCGAGCCGGAGCCCACGAAATACTGGCTCTCCACCCTGCCTCTCACCACGACCCGCCGCGCCCTGGTCGATCAGGCCAAGCTGCGCTGGCGCATCGAGCGCGACTATCAGGATCTCAAACAGGAACTTGGGCTCGGCCACTACGAAGGCCGTGGCTGGCGCGGGTTCCACCACCACGCGACGCTCTGCATCGCGGCCTACGGATTCCTCATCGCCGAACGGGCGGCCTTTCCCCCCTCCGACGGGTTCTGGCCGCCATCCCTACAAGCACCTGCCTTACCCAAAGGTTACAAACCCCGCGGCGCCCCCAATCAGACCTGAGCGCCATGTCGACCTCTCAATCACAACACTGCGGATCGCAATCGCTCGCGCACTTGCAAGGACACTGCCGCGCTGCCCGTGCTGTCAGCGGAAGTCCATCAATTCTGATTTATGACACAGTAAGACTAAGGAGCGACGTATCCGGCGACGACACCTTCTGGATCGTCACGACCGTATTGAAGCCTGTCGCGGCCGACGACAATGCGCAAGCCGCTGCCGCCACGCCCGCGGCGGCTGCCACGGCTGCAGGCGCAGGCGCTGCCGTGGGAGCCGTCGCCGCAGGAATTGTCGGTGCCGTAGTCGGCGCCGCTGCGGGCGCGGCGCTTGCGGTTGCCACCGGTGGCTCCGCCGCCGTCAACCTCGATGCCGCCGTCATACCGCGTAACCGCAGGCCGGTCGCCAAGCAGATCGTGGAAGCTTTCGCGGCCGGCGGATTCGGCCCGGACCATCAGGCGGCGGCGCTGGCCAATGCC
>CAZZVB010000312.1:0-3496 GCA_964657445.1 uncultured Burkholderiaceae bacterium
GTTGTTGCTCTCGGGCTTATCCGAAGCGGTCGGGCGGCTGCTCTGGCGGCCCGGCGCCTTCGCGATGCCATGGCTGATGAAGTTGACCGCATCGAGCCGGGTCATGTCCTGAAGCTGCAGGAAGTAAACGGCGTGGCTCTCACGCTCACTGAACAAGGCCACGAGCACGTTGGCGCCTGTCACCTCGTCCCGCCCGGAACTCTGAACGTGGATGGCGGCGCGCTGCACGACGCGCTGGAAGCCGGCCGTCGGCTTCGGATCGCCGGGCCGGTCGGTCGCGAGGCCGGGCAAATCCTTGTCGAGGAATTCACCCAGTTCCTGGCGAAGCTTCTCAAGGTCAACACCGCAGGCGCGCAGGACGGTAGCGGCATCGGTGTCGTCGGCCAGGCCGAGCAAGAGATGCTCGAGCGTGGCATATTCGTGCCGGCGCTCACTGGCGAATGACAAGGCGCGGTGCAGCGTCTGTTCTAGATTGCGTGACAGCATGGGGGTTCGCTGCTCCTAGGTCCGTCACCTACGTCACGCTAGTTGAGCGCGCTTGTCGAGTGCAGGCGAGGCCGAATTCATCGTTGGTCCGACACTCAACATGGGAGGGTGGCTACCGGTTTGCAGCCCTCACTCTTTCTCGATCGTACACTGCAGCGGATGCTGGTTCTGGCGCGCCAGATCCATCACCTGGGTGACCTTGGTTTCCGCCACCTCATAGGTGAACACCCCGCACACACCGACGCCGCGCCGATGGACGTGCAGCATGATGCGAGTCGCTTCCTCGCGGGTCTTCTGGAAAAACCGTTCCAAGACGTGAACGACAAACTCCATCGGGGTATAATCGTCGTTCAACATCAACACTTTGTACATAGCCGGCTTGCGTGTTTTCGGCCGCGCCTTGGTGACAACGCCGATGCTGGGGCCGTCGCCGCCGCGTTTGTCGGTGTCGCTCATCTGAAAATCGTCCGGGACGCGTGACTGCTCATGAGCCGAGCATATCGGATCAGCGATGTATGGGAAAAGGCCTACCAAAGCGACAACGGCCCGGGATTGCTCCCGGGCCGTCATGGCAGACACCGCAACCCGTGTTTAACCGGGTGTGAGATGGATTAGGCGACGCGGCCGAACTTCTCGGTCGCGAGCGAGACGCGCGCCGTGATCGGGGCGATCGCCTGCTCAGACAGCTTCATCGACGAGTCGGTGATCTGGCTGGTGTGGGACACCGCCTTCTCGAGCGAGCTGCGCAGCAGCGCGGACTGCAGGTCCATCGCTTCCTTGACCGACTTGACCGAGCTCATCGCCTTGAACGTCGTGATGGTCTCATCCATCGAGGCCTTCGCGGCGGTGGCAACCGTCTGACCGATGTCCTGCAAGCCGGTGGCCAGGATCTGGCTGGACTTGGCGAGGGCCTCGAAGTTGCCTTGGCTGAATGCGAACATGTCTTCGGCCGTCTTCATCAGCTTCTGCATGTGATCGCGAGCCGTCGCCTGCGCCTGTTCCATGCCGACCGTCGCGGAGGCGATGCCATCCTTCAGGCCGGACATCGTGCGCTCGATGTTCTCGGACGCATTGTTCTGTGCAGAGTTCAGGGCGCTTGTGGTTGTCGTGCTCATAACGTCTCTCCATTTGGAAATCCGACGCGAGCCGAGCATTTCTGAGTGCCGCACTGACGCCGGTTGCTGCGGTGCAGCAATTCGGTTGATCTAATCCGGCAGACATCTGCGGTCAACAAGAATTGGTGCGTTGCAACATGGCATTTGATGCCATAGCAAGGCGGAAGACTCGGCCTAGGACGAGATAAATCATCTAACGTATTCACAACGCACGAAAACTTGTGATCTTCAGCTAGACACGCTTCGCCCCGGAGCTTTACGGTGCGCCCCAGTTGACGGAGAAGTTACGGCATGAGGCATGTCCGGCGAGGTGGGCGGCTCGGGCTGCCGATCCTTGGCGCGCTGATCGTTGTGGCCTGGATAGGGTCCGCCAAGGCGCAAGTAGGATCCCAGCGTTACGCATCCTTCGTCATGGATGCCGCGAGCGGCCAGGTGCTGTCGGCCGCCAACGCGGATGAGCCGCGCTATCCGGCAAGCCTGACGAAAATGATGACGATCTACATGCTCTTCGAAGCGATCCGGGATCGCCGCGTCACATTGGACGAGATGGTCCCCGTGTCGGCGCATTCGGCATCGATGCCGCCCTCGAAGCTGGGGCTGCTGCCGGGCACGACGCTGACGGTCGAGCAGGCGCTGCTCGGCTTGGTCACCAAATCGGCCAACGATGCGGCGGCCGCCCTGGGTGAGTTGCTCGGCGGCGACGAGGAGCGGTTTGCCCAGATGATGACGTTGCGCGCCCGCGCGCTCGGCATGAGTCGCACCACGTTCCGCAATGCGTCCGGATGGCCCGATCCGGACCAGATCACCACGGCGCGTGATCTGGCGCTGCTGGCGCGCCACCTGATCCAGGACTATCCGGACGAATACCATTATTTCAGCGCGCCTTCCTTCATGTTCCACGGGCGCATGATCCCCAATCATGATCGGATGCTGCAGACCTATCCGGGCGCCGATGGGCTGAAGACCGGCTACATCGACGCGTCCGGCTGCAACCTCGTGACCTCGGCCGTCCGGGGCGAAGTCCGCCTGATCGGCGTCGTCATGGGGGCGTCGAATGGCTACGAGCGCGACACTCACATGGCGTCACTTCTGGACGCCGGCTTCGACCATATGGGCGTGCCGATCAGCCCCCGTGTGCCGGCACGGCCGCATATGCCAGCGCTGATCGCGGCCGCTTCGGCGGCGACGCTGCCGCCCGCGTCGCTGCCGGCGCCGCAACTTGATTGGCGGTTCCAGCGGCATGGCGTGTTCCGCGGCACGCCGGTGCGGTTGGCGAACCGCCAGGCCTTTGAGGAGGTCGCGGAGCCGCGCGGCGGGCGCTTCGCCGAACGCCGTCCGGACTATCGGTATGAGGCTCGTCCGGAAATCCGCATGGCGCCTGTCGCGGCGCGTGGCCGCACCCGCGCCGAACCGCAGCGCGAACCACAGCCGCCGCACCAGTGGCTTCGTCCGTCCGCCTACGGCCATTCTGCAAGCGTCGGACTCTCGGGCCGGACCCACGGCTGATCCGGCGTCTGCAAGGCCGCGCAACACTGCCCTGAGCCAGGCCCGGCCTTGCGCAGGCTGACGTCCTTGCGCATTTTGACCACTTGCGACGTGCGAGTGGGGCGGTGATGGACGGAGGGACGGACGGGCGAAGGATCACCCTCCACGGTATGGAGGATTTTCCCGGCATGCGGGCGGCAGGTCGTCTTGCCGCCGAAACGCTGGATATGATCACCCCGCATGTGAAACCCGGCGTGACCACGCAGCAACTCGATACGCTGTGCCATGACTTCATGCTTGCGGCAGGCGCCGTTCCCGCAACGCTGAATTACCGCGGCTATCCGAAGTCGATCTGCACCTCCATCAATCACGTCGTCTGTCATGGCATTCCGGGGGAGCGCCGCCTGCTG
>CAZZVB010000313.1:0-3463 GCA_964657445.1 uncultured Burkholderiaceae bacterium
GCCGGCTATCGGCTGGATACCGGCTCCATCGTGACCGCGCTGCTGCATGACGTGGTCGAAGACACCGGCGTCAAATTGAGCGAGATCGAGACTCGGTTCGGCAAATCCGTCGCTGGACTGGTCGATGGCGTCACAAAGCTCACCAAGCTGGAACTGAAGACTGGCCGCTCAAAGCAGGCCGAGAACTTCCGCAAGCTGGTCCTGGCGATGAGCCAGGACATCCGTGTCCTGCTGGTGAAGCTGGCCGACCGCCTGCACAACATGCGCACGCTGCACTTCGTCGAAAGCGCCGAGCGCCGGCAGCGCATCGCGCAGGAGACGATGGAGATCTACGCGCCCCTCGCCGAACGCATCGGCATGGATGAGATGAAGACCGAGCTGCAAAACCTCGCCTTCGCCCAACTCGAGAAGGAAGCGTTCGACACCATCCAGGCGCGTCTAAACTTCCTACGCGGTCAGGGTGCGGACATCATCGAGGAAGTGCGTGCCGAGCTCGCCCGGGTCTGCCGTGATGGCGGCGTGGCGACGGTGGAGGTCAGCGGCCGCGAGAAAAGTCCCTACTCGATCTGGGAGAAGATGCAGCGGCGCAACATCGCCTTCGAGCAACTGTCTGATATTATGGCTTTTCGTATGGTCGTTCCGTCACGGGCCGACTGCTACATGGCACTGGGCGCGGTGCATGCCGCCTACCCGGTGATCCCGGGCCGGTTCAAGGATTACATCTCCACCCCCAAATCCAACGGCTATCAGAGCCTGCACACCGGCGTCACGCTGCGCAGCCCGCGCAACCAGAAGATCGAAGTGCAGATTCGCACGGCCGACATGCAGCGCGTCGCCGATAACGGCGTCGCCGCGCATTGGGGCTACAAGCTAGGCGTCGCCGGGCCGCATGACGTGCAGGATTTCCCCTGGGTGCGCGACCTGCTGGAGATCCTCGACAACTCGGCGACTGGAGAGGACTTCTTCGAGAACACCAAGCTCGAACTCTACCAGGACCAGGTGTTCTGCTTCACGCCGAAGGGGCAATTGATCCAGCTTCCGCGCGGCGCCACGCCGGTGGATTTTGCATACGCCGTGCATAGCCAGGTCGGCGATACCTGCGTCGGCGCCAAGGTGAACGGGCGCCTGCTGCCTCTGCGCACCGAACTGCAAAATGGCGATCAGGTCGAGATCATGACGTCCCGCGCCGGCACGCCCTCCCCGGCGTGGGAGCGTTTTGCGGTCACCGGCAAGGCGCGGGCCCGCATTCGGCGGCACGTGGCCTTGCAGCAGCGCCAGCAATACCTTGATGCAGGCCGCGCCGCGCTGGCCAAGGCTTTCCGGCAGGAGGGCGTGGATGGGTCGGAGAAAGTGCTCGAAGGCGCGCTCAAGCTGCTGAAGGCGGCCTCGCTTGACGACCTCTATGTGAGCGTCGGGAACGGCAACACCGGTCCGAAAGACGTGGTGCACGCAGCCTATCCGGAGCTGCGGCAGGCCCCGCGCGCGCCACGGATGATCCCGCAGATGCTGGCGCGTGCGCCGAGCCGTGCGGCCGATAGCGGCATGGCGGTGAGCGGTCTGCCGGCAGGCATGGTGGTGCACTATGCCGGCTGCTGCCACCCGATCCCTGGCGACCGTATCGTCGGCATCGTCACCACGGGCAAGGGCGTCACCGTGCACGCTCGCGGCTGCCAGACGCTGGAAAGCTTCGCCGCCACCCCGGAGCGCTACATCGACATCGGCTGGGAGAACGAGGCCGCAGGCGTGCATACCGGTCGGATCAGCGTGATCGCCGCGCAGGAGCCGGCGATGCTGGCCAACCTGACGAATGCGGTGTCGAAGCACGAAGGCTCCGTCACCAACCTCAAGATCACCAACAAGCAACAGGATTTCCAGGAGATTTTGATCGACGTTGAGGTACGCGACCTGCGGCACCTGTCCACCGTCATCGCCGGATTGCGGGCGGCCCAGGGTGTGACGCAGGTCGAGCGGGCGCGCGCGTGATCATCGGGATCGGCTCCGATTTGTGCGACATCCGCCGGATCGAGCGTGTGATGGAGCGGTTCGGCGAGCGTTTCCTGCAACGCGTGTTCACCGAAACCGAACGATCCCGCGCCGCCCGGCGGCACCCGAGCATCCAGCCCGGCACCTTCGCCAAACGGTTCGCCGCCAAGGAGGCGTGCGCCAAGGCGCTCGGCACCGGGTTCCGCCGCGGCGTGTTCCACTCCGACATGGGCGTGGTGAACTTGCCGAGCGGACAGCCCACCCTCGCCCTGAGCGGCGGGGCCGCCGCCCGGCTGCGGGAGATCACGCCGCCGGGTCAGGTCGCGGCCATTCACCTCACGCTCACCGACGAGCATCCTTACGCTTTCGCGCAAGTGACGATCACCGGGCTTCCCGCCTGATGAGCGGCCCAACCGTGGCGTTGGATTGGAATGCCCGGTTTCAGGCCGAGCGCACGCCGTGGGAGCGCCCGACGCTCAACCCGGCGTTCATGGCCTGGCGGCAGGCCGGAACGCTGGCGATTTGCCGCATCCTGCTGCCCGGCGCCGGCCGCAGCGGCGAGCCGCTGGCATTGGCCCGGGACGGCTTCGACGTCACCATAGTGGACATCGCCCCCGCCGCCATCGCCGTGCAGCAGGTCCGGCTACAGGCGGCAGGTCTGCGCGGCGCGGTGCACCAGGCCGATCTGCTGGATTGGCAGCCCGATGCGCCGTTCGATGCCATCTATGACCAGACCTGCCTCTGCGCCCTGCCGCCGGCGGTGTTGCCGGACTACGCGGCGAAGCTGCACGGCTGGCTTCGCCCCGGCGGCCGGTTGTTCGTCCTGTTCATGCAGACGGGTCAGCCTGGCGGTCCTCCCTTCGATTGCCCCATCGATCGGATGAAGGTGCTGTTTGCCGATGGCTGGGATTGGCCGGCCGGGCCGCTGGAGCCCACCGCAGAGCGGACGTTCGGCCAGGAAATCCCGGCCATCCTGACCCGGCGTTAGGCAGACCTACGGCCTGATCGTGTGAACCGGCGCCCGGTGGACCTGCCTGCTCTGTGCCAACAGCTTGCGCCGCTCTGCCATGGTCCCCAGGCCGTTGTTGATCGGCTTGGGCTGGTCACCGAAGTTGAACAGATGCTGCGGCGGAACGTTGCCGGTGGTGCCGAGCTGGGCATACGCCGGGCTGCCGGCAATTACGGCCGCCGCCAGTACCATCGACGCCGCCCAGCCGCTGCGAAGTCCGGTCATCCGAGTCGCCCTTCGGTCATCGTTACGCCTTCATGGCGCACGTCAGCGCAATGCTCAATCCTGGCCGCTTCCTTGACAGACGATACCCCCATCGGCTTCATCCCCTCGCATCTCACCGGACCGCCGCATATCCATGGCTAAAGCGAAATCGGGCGGCTGGCTCGATAACATCAAGACCATCGTCTATGCCGGCCTGATCGCCGTCGCCATCCGGACCATCGCATTCGAGCCATTCAACATCCCGTC
>CAZZVB010000314.1:0-3437 GCA_964657445.1 uncultured Burkholderiaceae bacterium
GGCGACGATGAAGGAACTGGGCGAGGGCTCACGCGACATCGTTGCCACGATGACGGGATGGGACATCAACCCGCGCGCGCTCGGCATCGTCCCGAAGGAGGCGAAGACCGCCACCATCAAGGGCTTCCACTTCGTCACCGACGCCCATTACATGTGCGTCCCGAAAGGCCTGGCGCCCGAGCGGTTGGCCGTGTTGCTGGACCTGATGAGCTTCATGCTGGCCAAGCCGCAGCAGGCGATCACCTATGATGAGGGATACTTCTATCCGGGCCCGGCCGTCGCCGGGGTGACGCTGGCGATGGCGCCGGAGGATAGCCAGGCGACGCTGAAGGAGTTCGGCCGCCCGGAATACGAAGCCCTGATCGAGGCGACGCCCAAGGACGTGCCGCTCGACGCCGAAGGCCTGGTTTATGCGTTCCGGCGCTGGGATGAGCAGGTCGGCTCGCAAAAGACCAAGTAGATGGCGATCCATGCCGCAGACTTCCGGGAATTGCGCCTCGACGGGCTGAGCCGCCAGTTCGGGACGATGAATGCGCTCAAGGACGTCACGCTGACCGTCAAGCGCGGCGAATTCATCGCGTTGCTCGGCCCGTCGGGCTGCGGCAAGTCCACCACGCTGAACATCCTGGCCGGGCTGCTGCCTGCGACCGGCGGCGGCATCTGGCTTGACGAACGCCGCATCGACAACCTGCCGCCGGAGCAGCGCGGTTTCGGCATGGTGTTCCAGAACTACGCCCTGTTCCCCCACATGAGCGTCCGCCGCAACATCGGCTTCGGCCTCGCGATGCGCCGGGTCGCGAAGGCGGAGGCTGCCCGCCGGGTCGCCGATGCCGTGGCGCTGGTGCGCCTGCAAGGGCAGGAAGATAAGCTGCCGGGCCAGCTCTCCGGTGGACAGCAGCAGAGGGTCGCGATCGCCCGCGCCGTGGTGGTCGAGCCGCCGCTGGTGCTGATGGATGAGCCGCTCTCCAACCTCGACGCGAAGTTGCGGCTGGAGATGCGGGCGGAGATCCGCCGCATCCACGTCAGTCTCGGCGGAACCACGATCTACGTGACGCACGACCAGGAGGAGGCGCTGTCGCTGGCCGACCGGATCGTGCTGCTGAAGGATGGCGGCGTGCGGCAGGTGGGCACGCCGGACGATCTGTATTCCCGCCCGGACCATCTGGACGTCGCCGAATTCATGGGCTTTCGCAACCGGGTCCGCGGCCGCGTCACTCACGCGGACGCCGGGCAGGTGACGCTGGCGGTGGAGAACGCAACGATCACCGCCGTGCCGCGGGACAGGCTGACGCCGGGTCAGGAGGCGACGTTCGCCGTGCGGCCGGAGGATTTGGTCGCAGCGGATGAGGGCGCCTTGGCGGCGACCGTCACTTCGACCGAGTTCTGTGGCCGTGACCATACCGGCTTTGCCCGTATGGCCGATGGCACCGAGCTGGTGTTCCACTCCAGCGTCAGCGCCCCGCGCGGCAGCACAGTGCGACTACAGCCTGACCCAGCCCGCACGCTGGTGTTCGCGTGACGTGTTTGCTCCCTCTCCCTGCGGGAGAGGGCTGGGGTGAGGGGCCAACGCGCTCGGAAATGGCGCGCGGGAAGACCCTTCATCCTGGCTTCTCCCAGGCGGAGAGGCTTCCTAGCGGTGTGGGCCGGTGAACGCCCTCAAGGCTCGCGGGATCGACGGGCTGACGTTGCTGGTGCTGCCGGCGGCGGCGTTCCTCCTGCTGCTGTTCGTCTATCCCTTTCTCTACGGCCTATGGATTTCGTTCATTCCGAAAGCCGGCGGCGCGTTGGCGAACTATCAGCGCTTCTTTGCCGATCCGTTTCTCTACCAGACAGTCTGGACCACGTTGCGGCTGGCGCTGCCGGTGACGCTGCTGAACCTCGTGATCGCAGTCCCGATCGCGCTCCGCGTCCGGCTGATGCGGCGCCAGCGCGTGTTGACGACGATCCTGGTCATCCCGATCACGCTCGGGACGGTTCTGGTTGCGCAAGGATTGCTGAACTACCTCGGACCGCAGGGCTGGTTCAATCGGGTGCTGATGTTTGCCGGCGTGATCAGTTCGCCGGTGCGGCTGCTGCACAATTACTGGGGCGTATTCCTGTCGCTGCTGATCACCGGGTTGCCGTTCACGTTCTTGCTGACCTTGTCCTACGTCAGCGGCGTTGACCCGGCGCTCGAGAATGCCGCGGCCACGCTGGGCGCCGGATCGGCGGCCCGCTTCCGCACCGTTCTGCTGCCGCTGCTGCTGCCGGGCCTGGCGATCACCTTCTGCCTGTCCTTCGTTCAGGCGTTCAGCGTCTTCCCCTCCGCCGTTCTGCTTGGCGCGCCGTCCGGGCCGACGCGGGTGATCTCGATTGCGGCCTACGAGGCGGCGTTCGAACAATACGATTACGGCCTCGCATCGGCGGTCGCGATGATCATGGGCGCGGTGCAGTTCGGCGTGGTGGCGGCCGTGCTGGCCGGCCGTGGCCTGCTCTATCGCGGTTCCAGCGGAGGCAAGGGCTGATGGTACAGCGTCCGAGTATGCTGGCGCGCCTCTGGGTGATCGCGGTTTGGGGTCTGGTCGGCCTGTTCGTGCTCAACCTGTTCGCCATGATTGCCACGGTCGTCTTGGACAGTTTTGCCAGCCGATGGTTGGGCACTTGGTTGCCGATCGGCTGGACGACCCGCTGGTATGGCTCGGCCTGGGACGAATTCCAGCTGGGCGATGTGCTTGCGACGACGTTCGAGGCCGTGGCGCTGGTCGTGGTGATCTCCGGCGCTCTCGGCGTACCGGCGGCCTATGCGCTGGCGCGGCGTGAGTTTCCCGGCAAGCGTATCGTGACGTTGCTGTTCCTGCTGCCGCTGCTGATCCCGCCGATCACCTACGGCATCCCGATGGCGACGGTCCTTTACAGCGCGGGCCTGGCTGGATCGATGACGGGCGTGGTGCTGGCCAACCTCGTCCCGACGGTGCCGTTCGTCGTGCTGGTGATGATCCCATTCATCGAGCAGATAGACCCGCGGATTGAGGCCGCTGCCCGCGTATTCGGGGCCAGCACGCCCCGCCTGTTCGGCTACGTGCTGTTGCCGCTGCTGCTGCCGGGTATCTTGGCTGCGCTACTGCTGGTTCTGGTCCGCACGATCGCGATGTTCGAACTGACGTTCCTCACCGCTGGGCCAGACAGCCAGACATTGGTTGTGGCGCTGTATTACGCGGTGTTCGCAGCGGGCGTGAGGGCGGTGCAGTCGATCGATGCGATGGCGGTCGTTTACATGATCACCACGCTGGTATGGCTGATCGTCGCACTCCGCTTCGTCAATCCAACGCAGATCGTCGGCCGCGCCAAGCGGACCTAAAACCACACCGTAGGATGGGCAAGCGAAGCGCGACCCATCAAAAGCCGGGGGCGGGACGTGACGGCGCGCCCAGCGCCGCCCCCTCCCGCGCTCCCGCTAC
>CAZZVB010000315.1:0-3428 GCA_964657445.1 uncultured Burkholderiaceae bacterium
GACACGACGCTCGGCCTCATGTCCGGGCTGGCTGCCTGGTGCGGCGGTGGCACGCTCGTCTTCGGTCCGAGGGGCCTCGCAGCACTCGCCCCGGCGCTAGCGTCCTTGCGGCTGAGCACGCTGGTGCTCGCCACCGGACAGCTTGCCGCGTTGCTGGACCTGATGCCCGAGGCGGTCACCCTGCCCGGCACGCGCGTCACGGCTGCCGGCAGTTCCGTCTCCCGCACCCTGGCGCAGCGATCCCTGGCGCGGATGAATGGTGGGTTCTCGGTGATCTACGGCTCGACGGAGGCGGGCGGCTTGACCATCGGGCGGCAGGACGTGCTGGACAGGGAGGATGGCGCCGTCGGCTATTGCTACCCTGGCCAGAGCGTCGAGATCGTCGATGAGGCCGACCGGCCGGTGGCCGCCGGAACGCAAGGCATCGTGCGCGCCCGTGGCCAGCATATGGCATCGGGATACATGGACGATGCCGCCGCGAGCGCTGCCGTGTTCCGCGACGGCTGGTTCTACCCCGGCGACCTCGGCCGAATGCTGCCTGATGGCCTGCTGTGCATCGACGGGCGGACGGACGAGGTGATGAACCTCGGCGGATCCAAGCTGCTGCCAGCCGTCTTTGAGGACGCTGCCTTGGCATGTCCTGGCGTGCGCGAAGCCGCCGCCTTCGCCATGCCGGCCCCCGGCGGCGGGCAACGCGTCCATGTCGCCATTGTGCGGGCCGAAGGCTTTGACCAGCAAATCCTCGCCCAACGCCTGATCGATGCGGTGCCCGGCGTGATGGCGCCCATGCTGGTCTGGGTCGATGCGATCCCGCGCAACGCGATGGCGAAAGCCGATCGCATCCGTCTGGCCGCTGGCGTCGAGGCCGCGAAACAGCGCGGGTAGGAACGATCGTATCGAAGAATTCGCGGCGGCTGGCGCCGAGCTTGCGCCAACAGCATCGTCCTAAGACTCGTCACCCGACAGCAACGCGTTCAGCTCCTCCTCCGAGAGGATCATGCTGTATCCTGGCTCCATCTCTCCCGCGGCTTCGGCCCGGGCATGGGCCGCGGCCCGGGTGTGTTCGATCAGCTGCACGAGGGCCTCGGCAGTCATTCCGCGCGGGCGAACCCCCAGCAGCGTCACGGTCTGCTGCCGGGCATTCACCATCGCATGCCAGCCGGACACGCGCTTCGGCAGCTTGGTGGTCGGTTTCAGGTGGATCAGCAGGCGCGTGGAGATTTGCCGGGTCATGGTCACGCCCTCGACCCCGATCCACGGCACCATCCGATCCAATCCGCGGCCGCTAAAGCCGTCAGCGAACAGTTCGATCAGCGGTCTATTGCGTGCTCGCCATAGCAGTAGGACGCGAAGCAAGAAGGCCGCAGCGCAGGCGATCAGCGCCAGCCTGGCCACAGCGTCATCAAGCGCCAACCCGGCGCCGAGACATACCGCGGCGGCCACCCCGCACAGGGCGGCAGGCTTGCGCCAGTCGTTGACGATCTTGACGACGTCGTCCGTCACTTGACCGGCCACCTCGTGCAGCATTGCCGTTCGCCCATGTCGCAAGAACGGGCCGGGGCAGCGGCCGTTCCCCATGCGCATCACACGACGGGCTTCGTGCAGCGGTTGCAGCGTGCAGGCGCGACACAAGCCAGTCCGGCAAATTGTCTCCGAACCAGAACCAAGGCGCTGAACTGTGACTTTATGCCGCGCCGGCAGCAGAGCATTAGGACAGCATGGCCGAGATCCGCCGCTTCTTCAGCTACCTTCACATACGCAGCGAAGCTTCCACCTACGTAATTGCATTCCGCCGCGGCGTTCGGCGCCGGTCGGGGCGCGGTCTTTCGTTCTGGTTCAGTCCGATCCGCACCAGCATCGTGGAAATCCCGCTCGACGACCGCGATACGGATTTCGTCTTCCAGGTCCGCTCCCGCGATTACCAGCTCGTCACCGTCCAGGGCACCACGACCTGGCGGGCGGCGAGCCCCGAGGCGCTGGCGGACCGTGTGGATTTCACCATCGATCTTCGCACCGGCCGGCTGCGGACCGACCCGCTGGAGCGTATCGCCAGCCTGCTGACCGGCGTGGCCCAGTACCACGCCGCGCGCTACATCGAGGGGCGGGACGTGCAGTCGCTGCTGGCGGAAGGGGCTGCGCCGATCCAGGACGCCATCGCCGCCGGGTTGGGCGCGGACCCTCGGCTGCGGGATATGGGCATCGGACTGGTCACGCTCCGGCTGGCCGGTGTCAGCCCCAGCGCCGACCTGGCCCGCGCGCTCGAGGCGCCGACCTTCGAACGCGCGCAGGGTTCGGCGGACGAAGCCTCCTTCGCGCGGCGCGCCGCCGCCGTGGAGAAGGAGCGTGCGATTGCCGAGAACGAGCTGTCCACCAAGGTGGAACTCGCCCGGCGCCAGGCCGCCCTAATTGCGCAGGAGGACGAAAATGCCCGGCGCGTGGCGGAGGGCAAGGCCGCCGCGGGATTGATCGCCGCCGAAGCGGAGGCGCGCCGCACACGGGTGACCGAGGCGGCCCGCAACGAGGCCGAGGGCGAGCGCCTGGCGCTGCTGCGCGACGTGGACCCGGCGGTGCTGCAAACGCTGACGATGCGGGCCTTCGCGGAGAAGCTCACCCGCATCGACACGCTGAACGTGACACCGGATCTGACGGCGTCGCTGACCAGTCTGCTTCGCCCTGCAGCTCCACCAGCGGCTGGGGGCCGCCCGGCAGCCTCGTGACGGGGTGGCCATGAGCAGCTCGCTCGGCCCTCGCCTCGTGCTCGTCACCCGGGAGACGGAATACGACTCGCTGATGGTGCGACACGCCACGCGCGGCCAGGCGGACGTGTTCTTGCGGCGTCGCGGGCAAAGCATGGAAGGGCTGGACCTCCAGCGCACCCGGCTTGGCGCGATCCTGGCCGAGATCCGCGCTGGCCTGCCGAAGGGCTGGCGGCTGGCCAACGTGCGCCGCGCGGAACTCGATCGTTTCCTGTTCGCGCCGGAGGACGTGGTCGTCGCCGTGGGACAGGACGGGCTGGTCGCGAACCTGGCCAAATACCTCAAGGGACAGCCCGTTATCGGGGTTAATGCCGACCCGGAGCGCAACGCCGGCATCCTGGTGCCGCATGCGCCCGGCGACGTTGCCGCCTTGCTGCCCGCCGCCGCCGCCGGGCAGGTGGCTGTCGAGCTACGCACCATGATCAGGGCGGAGCTGGATGACGGTCAGGCGCTACTGGCGCTGAACGAGGTCTTCGTCGGCCACGCCAGCCATCAATCGGCCCGGTACGTGATTCATTTCGGCGACAAGGAGGAGTTGCAATCCTCCTCCGGCCTGATCGTGGCGAGCGGCACCGGGTCAACCGGATGGGCGCTGTCGATCAGCCGCGCCACAGGTGTCGCGATCAACGTCGCGCCGGGTGAGAAGGCCGGGCTGTTCCTGGTGCGCGAGCC
>CAZZVB010000316.1:0-3384 GCA_964657445.1 uncultured Burkholderiaceae bacterium
TGGCGGACAGGGTGGGATTCGAACCCACGTTACGCGTTAACGCAAACACGCTTTCCAAGCGTGCGCCTTCAGCCACTCGGCCACCTGTCCAGCGCGGGAGCGTCTTAGCAACGCAGTCCGGCCTCGTCTATCGCCCAGGAGCCTCAGGCGTCCATCTTCAGCGCGGCCAGGAAGGCGCTCTGCGGGATTTCGACCTTGCCGAACTGGCGCATGCGCTTTTTGCCTTCCTTCTGCTTTTCCAGCAGCTTGCGCTTGCGGCTGATGTCGCCGCCGTAGCACTTGGCGGTGACGTCCTTGCTCAGCGCGCCGATCGTCTCGCGGGCGATCACGCGGCCGCCGATCGCGGCCTGGATGGCGATCTTAAAAAGCTGGCGAGGGATCAGGTCCTTCAGCTTGCCGCAGATCGCACGGCCACGGGCCTCGGCGGCACTGCGGTGGGCGATGAAGCTCAACGCGTCCACCGGGTCCTGGTTGACGAGGATGGAGATGCGGACCAGGTCGCTTTCCTGGTAGTCGGCCATGGCATAGTCGAAGCTGGCATAGCCGCGGCTGATCGATTTCAGGCGGTCATAGAAGTCGAACACAACCTCGTTCAACGGCAGCCGGTACACCGCCATGGCGCGATTGCCGACATACGTCAGGTCCTGTTGCTGGCCGCGGCGTTCGTTGCACAGGGTCAGCACGGGGCCGAGATAGTCGTCGGGCACCATGATCGTGGCTTTGATCCACGGCTCGCTGATGTGGTCGATGTAGGTCGGGTCCGGCATGTCCGCCGGGTTGTGCAGCAGCTCCATCGTGCCGTTGTTGCGGTGGATCTCGTACACCACCGAAGGCGCGGTCGCGATCAGGTCGAGGTTGAACTCGCGGCTGAGCCGTTCCTGGATGATCTCCAGGTGCAGCAGGCCGAGGAAGCCGCAGCGGTAGCCGAACCCGAGGGCGGCCGAGGTCTCCGCCTCGTAATGGAAGCTTGCGTCGTTCAGCCGCAGCTTGCCCAGGCTGTCGCGCAGCTTCTCGAAATCGTCGGCGTCCACGGGGAACAGGCCGCACCAGACGACGGGGATGGACGGCTTGAAGCCGGGCAGGGCGGCGGTGGCCGGGTTGCGGTCGTCGGTCACGGTGTCGCCGACGTTGCAGTCGGCCACCGTCTTGATGGCGGCGGTGATGTAGCCCATCTCGCCCGGCCCAAGGTCGTCGGTCGGCACCATCTTGGGCGTGAACACGCCGACCTGCTCCACCGGGTGGGCAGCGCCGTTGCTCATCATGCGGATCTTCATGCCGCGCTTCAGCCGGCCGTCGCGTACCCGCACCAGGATGACCACGCCGAGGTACTGATCGTACCAGCTATCGACCAGCAGCGCGGTCAGCGGCTTGCTGGCGTCGCCCGTCGGGGGCGGCAGCCGGGTCACCAGCGCTTCCAGCACGCCCTCGATGTTCAGGCCGGTCTTGGCGCTGATCATGACCGCATCGTCGGCGGGGATGCCGATCACGTCCTCGATCTGCTGCTTCACCCGTTCCGGCTCGGCGGCCGGGAGGTCGATCTTGTTCAGCACGGGAACGATTTCGTGGTTGGCGTCCATCGCCTGATAGACGTTGGCCAGGGTCTGCGCTTCCACGCCCTGGGACGCGTCCACCACCAGCAGGCTACCCTCGCAGGCTGCCAGAGAGCGGCTGACCTCGTAGGCGAAGTCCACGTGACCCGGCGTGTCCATCAGGTTCAGCTCGTAGGTCACGCCATCCTTCGCCTTGTAGGCGAGGCGCACGGTTTGCGCCTTGATGGTGATGCCGCGCTCCTTCTCCAGGTCCATGTTGTCGAGCACCTGGGCCGTCATCTCGCGGTCGGTCAGGCCGCCGCAGGCCTGGATCAGCCGGTCGGCGAGCGTGGACTTCCCGTGGTCGATGTGGGCGATGATCGAGAAGTTGCGGATACGCTCGAGCGGAGTGTCGGTCATGGCCAAGAGATAGTGGGATTCGAGCACAATGTCAGCGTCGCGCAACGGATGCGCTGCGGCGAAAGGGGGCAGGGTGGCGGCTGGACTGCGATACGGGGTGGAGATCAGGGCTGCGCAACCGGCGGACGGGCCCGAAATCGCGCGGCTGCTCGGGCTGGCGCCGCCTGCGCTGGCGTCCAGGCTGGAGGCGGTGCGTGCCCATGCCGGCAGCGCCGTGCTGGTGGCGACCGGCTATGGCGGCCTCAGCGGCTGCGTGGCGCTGAACTGGGCGCCGTCGCTGCTGCAGCCGCGCGCGGCCGCGACCTTGAACGTTCTCGTGGTCGATCCGGAGGAGCGGCGGCACGGCATCGGCCGTTTGCTGCTGAAAGCCGCGTCTCAGGCGGCCCGCAGCGCCGGGTGCGACAGCCTGGACACGCTGGCTCCCTGCGCGACGGATGCCGCAGCTTTTCTGCAGGCGAGCGGTTTCGTGCAGGCCAACGCCGGGTTCAGCAGATCACTTCGTAAGCGGCAGGAATGAAGACGTGACGCCGATCAGGGGGGCGCCGCATCGGCCCGGATGTTGGTGCCGGTCGGGTCCGGCGCGAAATGCATGGTGACGTCCACGTGCTTGGCGCAGGCCTGCAGCGTCCAGACTTCCGTCCAGGGACGGGGCGGGGCGCTTGGCTGCGGCAAAACGCCGGGCGCATCGCCGTCCACGCCGACGAAGCGGGTATCCGTCACCGCTCCCTGGTCGCAACCCGGCGGCATCGCGCCCATACCCCCTGCGGCATAACCGACGCTGTCGCGCTGAAGCTGGGGGTCGGTGATCGTTGTGCCGGGCAGCAGCGGCTGAGTGTCCAACGATCCGTCCGACCTGACGGCGGTGATCGTGTTGAGCAGACGGTCAGGGCCGCAGCCCGACTGCGTGATCGACTCCTTCCACGCGCCGGCCGTCAGCCGGCCCTGTGCGCTGGTCCGCAGCGGCTCCAGGATGCCGACTTCACCTGTCGTGGCGTAGTTTGCCGTCTGACATCCTTGGGTGTTCGGCCCCGCGACCGAGCGCGCGGCCCGCAACAGCGCGTAGCGATGTTCCGGCGTCGCAAGCAGGCGCGACAGTTCCGGCGGGATGCCCGCCACACTGGGCGCTGGTGATTGCTGCGACACCGGCTGCGCCTGTTGGGCACGCGCGGCACTGGCCATCGTCGGGCTCAACGCGAATGCCAGAATAGCGGCCACCGATCCAAGTTTCCGCTCGACCCGCATGCGCCACCCCTGTGACATTGACCCAAGTGGCCCCGTAGCGCCCCGCCCAATCGAACCTAGGACGCGAAATCAAACAGCATGATTAATGGCGCGATGAAATGTGACGGCGTCGGGCATCCTCATGCCGAACCGCTTCGAGCATGATTGGTTTCGTGGAAATAACTATAAGTTCCGGCTGGAAACAGGTTACGCA
>CAZZVB010000317.1:0-3353 GCA_964657445.1 uncultured Burkholderiaceae bacterium
GGCGACGTCGATAGCGCTCGTGGCGCCGCCACGCACCTGCTCGAACCAGCGGAAGGGCCGCACCATCGGCCCGACGTCGCCGGCGCTGCAGAGCGTGTTGCCGTCCAGATCGAGGGCCAACAGCCCGACCGCCTCGCCGCTGCCCACCATGCCAAGTGCGCCGGCGTCACAATTGCTTTGGGTCAGGTGGTCGGCGGCATGCGCCAGTTGCGCTGAAACGGCTGCTTTTGCAGCGCGAAACTCGGCGAGGGCTTGGCCGTCCAACAAGGCCGCACGTTCCTGCGATGCGCGGCTGATCGCCTGGTAGTCCTGCCAGGCGATCGTCGCGGCCATGGCGGCGATGGGGAGTGCGGCGACGCAGGCCAGCAAGATAAGCCGGCCACGGGTGTGCCCTGTTCGCGACCACCTAAGCGGCAGCCATCGGACACTCACTTCTTGCGATCGTCCTCAATCAGCTTGAGGAAATGCTCCGGGATCGGCTCATTGGCCACGTCGTCGTAGATTTTGTGCAGGCCGCGGGCGAGCCATAGATCAAAGGCCTCCGGCTTACCCACGTTTTTCGCTCCCGGACGCTTCGTTTTTTCGTCGGAAGATTTCTTCGACTTCGGTTGTTTCATATCCGGATGATTCACGTACCTACGCTCCGGACATAGAAACCGGCCACGAACGGGCCGGTTTCTTCGAACAGGTTATGATTTGTTGGTGTTCGCTTACACCGTTGCGGCATCTTCCGTAACATCGCGCACACGATCAAGCAGTATCTCACGGGCCTGGCGCACGGCCGGACGGGGATTCTCCTTGGTCTCACCAAGCAGCCACGCCTCGAGTTGGCGGCGGGCGCGGAACACGCGGCTTTTCGCCGTGCCAACCGCACATCCTGTCGCCTCGGACAGCGCTTCGTAGCTCATGCCGTGCACCACGACCATCACCAGCGCCTCGCGCTGGTCCGCCGGCAAGCGGTTCATGGCGGCACCCAGTTCCTTCAGCGCCAGACGGTCTTCATGCGGCGCGTCTGTCGCGAAGACCGACTGCGGCACATCGTCGATGTCCGTCGTGTCGCGGCGCTTGCGCAGATTGGAAATGAAGCGGTTGCGAAGGATTCGATGCATCCACGCAGCGAAGTTGGTGCCGGGGATGAAGGTTGTCTGGGCGGAAAGCGCGTTGCAGACAGCATCCTGGACGAGATCCTCGGCTGCGGCCCGGTTACGGGTCAGCGCCAATGCCTGGACGCGAAGTTTGGGGAGGATGGCTATGACCTGATCGTGGAAAATAGTGGTCGGCGTCATCGGGAAGATCTCCGTTTCTATCCGACCAATGACGGTGCTTTAAAAAGGGTTGCATATCATCCATCACGACAACGCGAGGGCCGGAAACGGCGGCCGGGTTGCCGTTGCCGCACCATAATCGGCCGCTACGGTGACGCCGGGATGCATTCTGAAGCCACCATCACAGCCCTGCCCTGGCGCGCGTGCTCCGCGTTACCGCGCCAGCTCCGCCGGTTGCATGATCACCGTCAACTGCGTCCGTGCGCGCGACACCCTGGCTTTCATGGTGCCGACCGGCACCCCGCAAATCAGCGCCGCCTCCTCATGAGTGAGTTCCTGCGCGCCGACCAGCACCAGCGCCTCGCGCAACAGGGGCGGCAGCTTCCACATGATCTGCTGCAGGTCCCGGACTTCCGCAGCGTCACTCTGCTCGGGCCGGGTCGCTTCCTGCTGCGGCAGGTGCGCGCTGAGCGCGGCACTTTCCCGCCGGCGCCGCCGGGCCTGCTCAAAGAACAGGTTGCGGAGAATCGTGAACAGCCACGCCTTCAGGTTCGTGCCGGGCTGGAATTGAGGCAAAGCCGCCAGCGCCCGCACGAGGGTGTCCTGAACCAGATCGTCCGCCGCGACCCGGTCGCGGACCAGGAAGCGGGCAAAGGCGCGAAGGTCGGGCAGGAACCCGAGCAGTTCTTTGCGCAGGCTGGCCAACGGATCGTCCGCACCATGCGGGTGCTGATTTGCCATCGGCCTCGCGGTCCGCTTAGTTCCGTCCACACTGGCCGCGCCGTCCACGCTGCAATGTCCCTCCGCACCCAATCCCAGAACCAGTCCGGGCGACGCGGGTATCCCGCGCGCATCCGCCACGGGCAAGTAGAGGTTTCGTTATGACCGCTTTCCGACGCGAAGACCTGCTTCGCGCTCTTCCCTATGCGCGGCGCTTCGCGCGTGCCCTGTGCCGCAGCCAAACTGCGGGAGATGCGCTCGTCGCGAATTCGCTCCGCTCGGTCCTCGACGCCGAGGGTGGCGACCCTGATCCGAAATTCGCCCTCTATCAGGAGATCACCCGGCGCGCCGGTGAAGCTGCTGCGCCTGAGGGAGTCGAGGCCGGTCTGTCGGCCAAACAGCGCCAATTGCTGTTGCTGACCTCGCTAGAGGAGATACCGCTGGCAGAAGCCGCCAGGATCGTGGATCTCCCCGAAGGCAAGGCGGACGAGATGCTGTCCTCCGCGCGTGATCATCTACGAACTGCAGCCGCCACCGACGTGCTGATCATCGAAGACGAACCCATCATCGCGATGGATATCGAGGAACTGGTCGCCAGCTGCGGCCACCGCGTCATCGGCGTGGCATCGACGGAAGCCGAAGCCGTCGCGATGGCGGAACGCAGCCGCCCCGGCCTGATCCTTGCCGACATCAACCTCGGTGCGGGCGGCGACGGCACATCGGCGGTTTCGCGTATCATGCGAAGCCATTATGCGCCGGTGATCTTCGTCACCGCCTATCCGGAGCGCCTCCTGACGGGCGACGCGGTCGAGCCAGCCTTCGTCATCACCAAGCCGTTCGAGCCGATGACCCTGGCCATCGCGACCTATCAGGCGGTCACCGGCGGCGTTCGGCTCGATTAGGCGGCCAAAACGTCTGCCGGTGAAGTCTGCGATGGCCGCTACGGATTAACGGGGGGAACCCCGTACCGTCCGACGCGTCTCATCCCCGCCGTTCGAACGCTGAGCGAGGGCCGAGCCGAATGAATGCAATCGACCGCACCGCCACTTTGGCGGCCGCTCCCAATGCTGCTGTGGCGCATCCGCGGATTCGCTATATCGATCCGCTGTCATTTCAGGATGCGGCCGCCCTGGATGCCGCCCTGGCAAAGGCGGCGGAGCTGGGCTTCACCGCCGTGCTTGTGCCGCCACCCTGGGCACCCGGCGCGAGCGGCGACAGGTTCGCGCCCGCGACATTCGACAAGGTGCATCCGTCGCTAGGCGGCGGCAGCGCCGGCGAGTACCTGCGCAAATTCGTCCAAGCCTGCCGCGTGCACGGCCTGCAGGCGATGCTGGACATGCCGGTCGATACCCTTGCAGCCGAATTCGC
>CAZZVB010000318.1:0-3350 GCA_964657445.1 uncultured Burkholderiaceae bacterium
TCGCACTAAGGTTGACGATGCCTCGCGCGGTGACGCTCGGCACCAGAACGTGGATCGGCCGGCTCATTCCCAAGAGGATCGGACCGACCGGCAATCCGTCGCTGCTCGCCTTGAGCAAGTTGAAGGCGATGTTGGCGGCGTCCAGACCCGGCATCACCAGCAGATTGGCCGTCCCCGAAAGCCGGCTGTCCGGCACCGCACGGTCGCGGATCGCCTCGCTCAGCGCCGCATCGCCGTGCATTTCGCCATCGACCTCGAGTTCCGGCGCCTGGTCGCGGATCAACCCCAGCGCGCGGCGCATCTTGCGGGCCGGCGCCGAATTGCTGCCGCCAAACGAAGAATGAGACAAAAGCGCGGCTTTTGGCGTGATGCCGAAGCTCTTCACCACTTCGGCAGCCAGCAGCGTCATCTCCGCCACTTCCTCGGCCGTCGGATCGATTGTCACGTGGGTGTCGCAGAAGAACAGCGCGCCGTTGTTCAGGATCAGCGCCGACAGCGCATAAACCCGGGACACTGTGGAGCGCTTCGGGATGATCGGCAGGGCATAGGCAAGGTGGCGCTGCCAGTCGCCGGCCCCGCCCACGATCGCCGCATCCGCCTCGCCGGAGTGCAGCAGCATGGACGCGACCACGGTTGCACGATTTCGCATCCGCCGTGCTGCCGCATCCGCCGGAACGCCGCGCCGGCCGACCAGCAACTGATATTGCGAGATCAGCGGATCGAACACCTCGCGATCGACCGCCGGGTCGAGCACGCGAACAGTGTGTTCCAGGTCGAGCCGCAACCCCATCTCCGCGACCCGGGACGCGATCACGCCGCGGCGCCCGATCAGAGTGGGCTGCGCGATGCCCTCGTCCACCAGGGTCTGGACCGCGCGCAGCACGCGCTCATCCTCGCCATCGGCGTACACGATCCGCCGCGGCGCCTTCCGGGCCGCCTCGAACACCGGCCGCATGAGCTGGCCGGAGCGGTATACAAACACCTCCAGCTCGCGGCGGTAGGCAGCGAAGTCCTCGATCGGCCGGGTCGCGACACCGGTCCGGATGGCCGCCTGCGCCACGGCCGGCGCGATCTGCAGGATCAGCCGCGGGTCGAACGGCTTGGGGATGATGTAGTCCGGGCCGAACACGGGCGCCGCACCGCCATAGGCGGCGGCCACGACCTCGCTCGCCTCCACCCGCGCCAGCACGGCGATCGCTTCCACGCAGGCGACCTTCATTTCCTCGTTGATCGTCGTGGCGCCTACATCCAGGGCCCCACGGAAGATGAACGGGAAGCACAGGACGTTGTTGACCTGGTTCGGGTAGTCGCTCCGTCCGGTGGCAACGATCGCGTCCGGCCTGACTGCGCGGACGGCTTCCGGCAGAATTTCCGGCTCCGGATTGGCCAGCGCCAGGATCAGCGGCTTGTCGGCCAGCAGCGGCAGCCATTCCGCCTTCATCACCCGCGGCGCCGAAAGCCCCAGGAAAATGTCCGCGCCCGGCAGTGCTTCCGGCAAGGTGCGGGCGTTGGTCTCGTTGGCGTAGCGGGCCATGTTGGGCAGCATGTCGCGGTCGCGCCCGGCGTAGATCACGCCCTTGATGTCCGTCAGGGTGACGTTTTCCGGCTTCAGCCCCATCGTGCACAGCAGATCGACGCAGGCGAGCGCCGCGGCCCCCGCGCCGGACGTGACCAGGCGGACGTCCTCGAGTTCCTTGCCCTGCAATTGCAAGCCGTTACGCACCGCCGCGGCGACGATGATCGCCGTGCCGTGCTGGTCGTCATGGAACACCGGGATCGCCATGCGCTCGCGCAGCCGCTGCTCGATGGCGAAGCACTCGGGCGCCTTGATGTCTTCCAGGTTGATCGCCCCGAAGGTCGGCTCGAGTGCTGCAACCACTTCGACAAAGCGGTCCGGATCGCTCGCATCCACCTCGATATCGAAGCAGTCGATGCCGGCGAACTTCTTGAAGAGGACCGCCTTGCCCTCCATGACCGGCTTGCCCGCCAGGGCGCCGATATTGCCGAGGCCCAGCACGGCCGTCCCGTTGGAGATCACGCCGACCAGGTTGCCGCGGGCCGTGTAGTCATACGCCGTGAGCGGGTCGGCTTTGATCGCCTCGCAGGCGGCGGCCACGCCGGGCGAGTAGGCAAGGGCCAAATCCCGCTGCGTCGCCATGCGCTTGGTGGGGGCGATCTCGAGCTTCCCGGGGCGCGGCAGACGGTGATAGTCCAGCGCAGCCTTACGGAAATCTTCGTCCATCGCCATCTCACTTACTTGTAGCCGTCAGTTACCGGCGGAGTGTCTGGCGATGCAACCCAGCCTAACTCATCCAAAGCCCCAACTCATCTGAGGCCAGGAAATATGCGGTCGAGAAGACTCGAACTTCCACAGGGTTTCCCCCACAAGCACCTCAAGCTTGCGCGTCTACCATTTCGCCACGACCGCACCGTGGGCAGCGGCGTATAGCGGATGGACGCAAGAGTATCAACCGACGCTGCGGTATCCTGGCGCGTGTCGGACGGCTTGACGGAGTATCAGCAAGCCCTCGGCGCCATGCAGGCGCAGGTCGCGGCGATCCGGTCGGCCGAGGCGCCCGAGACGGTCTGGCTTGTCGAACACCCGCCGCTCTATACCGCCGGGACCAGCGCGCAGCCGTGCGACCTGACCAATCCCGCCGGCTTTCCCACCTTCGCAGCCGGGCGCGGCGGCCAATGGACCTACCACGGCCCGGGACAACGCACTGCCTATGTCATGCTCGACCTGACGCGCCAGCACGGACTGATCGCCGCCCGCGACGTCCGCGCCTTCGTCTGGGGCCTGGAGGAATGGGTCATCCGCACCCTGGACAGCCTCAATGTGAGGGGCGAGCGGCGGCCCGGCCGCGTCGGCATCTGGGTCGCCGACGCACCCGGCGGCGAGAGCAAGATCGCCGCCATCGGCGTGCGGCTCACCCGCTGGGTCAGCTGGCACGGCATCGCCCTCAACGTCGCGCCCAATCTGGGCCACTACGACGGCATCATCCCCTGCGGCATCCGCGAACATGGCGTGACAAGCCTGGAAGCACTCGGCCATACCGCCACGATGGAGGACGCCGACGTCGCGCTGCGCGCAGCGTGGCCGTCCGTGTTTGGGTGAAACTGCATCCCTCCCCGGCGACCCATCCCTCGGCACGGGCATGTCAAAGCTCCCCACAGCCATCTACCGGTGGAATCCCTTGAAGACCGACACTATACTCCGTGCTGGTTCCAACATCTTGTTACGGAGGTGTTTGCATGAAGCGTCTCACGACCGCCGCTCTGTGCGCCGGGCTCGCAGCGCTCCCGCTGTCGGGCCGTGCCGCGGATTACCTGTTGTTCGGGCCATCGGA
>CAZZVB010000319.1:0-3341 GCA_964657445.1 uncultured Burkholderiaceae bacterium
TAACCTCGCCGCGGTATCCGGAAGGGCAGCATCGCCTGCACCCACGGCTTGCCGAACCGGTACATCGACAGGCTCTCGTGCATCGCTGTCGTCGGTTCGCCCATCATTTCCGTCGCCAACACCGACCGCGAGTAGAACGGCGAATCCAGCAGCGTTTTCGCGACGGCCGCCTCACCGTGGCTGCGCGTGGCGCGGCCGATGCCCCAACGAGTGCGCGGCAACGTCTTCAGCGGCGGCGGCGGCGTTTCGTTGACCCGTCCGCTCTTTTCCACATGCAGCGACAGGCAGTGACTCGTGTCGTCCATCCGGTTCACATCATACAGGATGGTGGCTCCCTGTTTCAGGCGGGAGCAGGACCAGTGCCAGGTCGTGAAATCCTGTTCCAGCGGGGCGGACCCAGCGTTGGTGTCGAAATAGCCGTTGCCTGACCAGGACACGCCGGGTTCGCGCAACGCCACCTCTACCCGCGACCGTGGCGCCAATGGTGACCAGCGATGACGGCCCGCTGCGTCCAGCAGATAGCTCTTGCCGGTAAGCGCCTCCGGATGGACGGTCACCGTGCCGCGGATGCGGGCGGGATTCCACGCGGTGTATTCCTCCAGGTCGAATTGCAACGCGTCGCCTTGCCAGGTGAGCGAACTGGGGCCGATGCGCAGCCAGGTTGCCTCCCGCTCCACGGACGCGGCGCCGCGTTCGGTGAAGGCCCAGCGATTGCTGCGGGGGCCGTGCAGCGAGACGTGCATGGCGCAGTGACGAATCGGATCACCGCCCCCGCTGCGGCGCGCCCAGGCGTAATAAGGAGAAAAGACGCTGCCCAGGAACGCGATCAGGGTGATGCCATACTGGCCATCATCGCTCAGCGCATCGACATACCACCAGGCGTAGCCACGCGGCGGGACCGGCTGGTCGAACTCAGGTCCGCCAGCAACGCTGCTGCGGCCAAGCGGCCCGAAAGCGCTGCCATCGGCACGCCCGCGCCCGGATGGGTGCTCCCGCCCGCCATGTACAGGTTCGGGATTCGCGTTCGCGAGCCCGGGCGGCGGAACGGCGCCATCGTGCTGTGCATCGCCGGACCGTATAGCGCGCCGCCCGTCGCCGGAAACAGGCTGTGAAAGCCCGCCGGCGTCGTCATGACCGTGGTTTCCGGCTGCTGCAGGATCCGTAGTCCGCAGCGTTCCAAGTGCTGGAATGTCCGCATTGCGCATGGGGTCGTCTCCGTCGAGTCGAATTGGCGGCGATCGCCCACTGGCGGGGCGTTGATCAGGCAGAGCAAACGTTCCGGTCCGGACGGCGCTGCAGCGTCCGTATTCGAACGGTCCTGCGCGCATACATACACGGTCGGAACGAACGGAAGTGCGCCCTCGCGAAAGATCGCGTTGAATTCAGCAGCGTAGTCGGCCGAGAAGAAAACGTTATGCCGGATCAGCGGAAAACCGTCTGTCGGCGCTACCATCGCCCAGGTGATGGCCGACAGGGAGCGCACTCCCGCCGGTTCGGCCACGCAACGCTGCAGGTCTCGCCCGAACAGCCCCTGGGTGAGCGCGGCCGTGTCGCTGTTGGCCACGATGGACCCGGCTTCGATCCGCTCGCCGGAGGCCAGCCGCACGCCGGTTGCGCGCCCGCCAGACGTTTCGATGGCGGTGACATGCGCGCCGGTGCGGATCGTGGCGCCGAGCGACTGCGCCAGCCTGGCCAAGGCAGCGGCGAGGCGGTGCATGCCGCCCTCCACCAGCCAGACGCCGTCATGTTCGGCATGTGCGATCAGCATCAGCGTCGCCGGCGCAAGATAGGGGGATGCGCCGCAATATGTGCTGTAGCGCCCAAATAACTGCCGCAGCCGCGGGTCACGGAAATGCTCGCCCAATGCGGACCACAGCGTGGCGAAGGGCGAAATGCGCATCAGCTCGGCCGTCGGCGCCTTGCCAAGCAGGGCGAGCGGGCTGCTGGGCCGCGGCGCGCGCATGAACGAATGGTCGAGCGTCTCATAGACCCGGCGTGCCCGGTCGCAAAAGCTGCGGTAGCCGCGGGCCTCGGCGGCGCCTGCGAAGACGCCGATCGCGTCGGCCGATTGGCCGATATCGGCGAACAGGTCCAGGCGCTCGTCCGGGCCCCAGGCGTGGCGCGCCAGCGTGGTGGTGGGATGCAGGGTGACGTGGCTGGCGAGGTCGGCGCCCGCGTCGGCGAACAACTCCTCGAACACGCGGCGCATGGTGAACACGGTCGGGCCGGCGTCGATCCGGGCATCGCCGATCGCGATCTCACGCATCTTGCCGCCGATCGTGGCCGCCCGTTCCAGCACGGTGACTTGCACGCCCTTGCTGGCGAGATCCACCGCAGCGGCAAGCCCGCCGATACCGCCGCCGATGATGATCGTGGTGCCGGAGTTCACTGGAACAAGAATGGCGTTGACATGAGTGTCAATTTAGCCTGACAGTTTGACGTGACAAGTAAGATTTACACGTAAACCAGAGGGACCGGCCATGGATGCGATCACGCGGATAGAACGGGCATTGATTGCAGCCGTCTCGCGTGCCGACAATCCCGGTGGTCCGCCTCGGCTTGCGGCCGCCATGGAGCACGCGGTGTTCCCGAAGGGCGCGCGCGTTCGGCCGCGGCTCTGTCTGGCGGTAGCCCAGGCCTGCGGCGATGACGCGCCGGAGCTGGCCGATGCCGCTGCTATCTCCATCGAGCTGCTGCACTGTGCGTCGCTGGTGCATGACGACATGCCGTGTTTCGACAATGCGGACACACGGCGCGGGCGCCCCTCGGTGCATCGTGCGTATGGCGAGCCGTTGGCACTGCTGACCGGCGACGCGCTGATCGTGATGGCGTTCCAGGCGCTCGGCCTTGCCGGCGCACGTTCGCCGGCCCGGCTGGCGCCGCTGATCGGTATCGTGGCGCAATCCGTGGGCGCGCCGTTCGGCATCGTGGCTGGCCAGGCCTGGGAATGCGAGCCAACGGCCGATCTGCACACCTATCAACGGGCCAAGACCGGAGAGCTGTTCTCCGCCGCGACCATGGCTGGCGCCGCCGCCGCCGGGTGTGACGGCGAAGCGTGGCGCACCGTCGGGGAGAAGCTGGGCGAGGCGTATCAGGTCGCCGACGATCTGCTCGACGCGATGGCCAGCGAGTCGGATGCCGGCAAGCCCGTCGGGCAGGACAGTTTGCTCGGGCGGCCGAATGCGGCGCTGCAGTTGGGCGTGATGGGCGCGGTCCAATACCTCGAGGATCTGGCAGCGGCCGCGGCGGCGGCGATCCCGGCCTGTCAGGGCATCGGCGATCTGCGCAAGGTGATCCATTCCGAGGCGCGCCGGCTGGTTCCGAAGGAACTGTCGCTGCGG
>CAZZVB010000320.1:0-3314 GCA_964657445.1 uncultured Burkholderiaceae bacterium
GTGCGGGTGGGGCGCTCCACCGCGCCGGGCCTTGACCTGCTCGACGAGGCCAGCATAGCGGCCGCCGCCGAGCGGATCGGCCCGGGCCTAGACCTGGTGATCGACGCCACCGGGTTCCTGCATGACGAGCGGTTCCAGCCGGAAAAAAGCCTGCGCCAGATCGACCCGGCGCACCTCGCCTACAGCTTCGCCGTGAATGCGATCGGCCCGGCGCTGCTGATGAAGCACTTCCTGCCGCTGCTCGCCACCGATCGCCGGGCCGTTTTCGCCACCCTGTCCGCGAAGGTCGGCAGCATCTCGGACAACAAGCTGGGCGGCTGGTACAGCTATCGCGCGTCCAAGGCGGCGCTCAACCAGTTGGTGCGTACCGCCGCTGTCGAGCTGGCCCGGTCCCGCAAGCAGGCGGTGTGCGTCGCGCTCCATCCGGGCACCGTGGACACCGGCCTGTCGGGTCCGTTCGCGAAGGCCGGGCTGGACGTGCAAACGCCCACGCAGTCCGCCGCCAAGCTGATCGCTGTGCTGGACCGGCTGACGCCCGGGCAGACGGGATTGCTGTTCGACTACCGGGGCGACCAGATCGCCTTCTGACTACGAAGCGGCCGCTGCGAGCACGCCGGCCGCCGCAATCACCTGGGCAAAGTTCACGATCACCGACAGCCGGTGCGCCCGGTCGAACCGGTATTTCGCCACCCCGTCCCCTGCCTGCGCCGCATCGCTCAGCCGGTTGATCCGCGGCATCAGTCCCTGTCGCAGCCACACGGTCAGCAGCGCGACGACTGCCATCACGGCGGCCTCCCACCGCGGCAACAACGCCGCCGCTGCCACGGCTGCGCTGATGGCGACATACAGGTAGTACACCGGGAAGACCGCGCGGATGAACCCGCCAGCGTCTTTGGGTGGCAGCTTGGTGAACACCAGCGGCGCGATCACCCCGGCAAAAAACAGCATGCCACCCAGCAGCAGCGACAGGGCAAACACGGCGAGCAGGTGCAACATCTCAGGAACATGACCACGGGGCGGGCGATGGCAACCATGCCCGCCACCATCAATCCCCAATCGCGCTCATTCCGTGTTCGAGAATGAGGCGAGACGTGACAGCCGCCACGTGCGGCTGCCACACCGTCACGTCCTGAACGAGCAACCTTCGCACGCAGCCTCGGGGTGCGGCAGCTTCAGGATCTCACCGAGCGTCGCGTCGATCGCCTTTGCCAAACGGACAGCCAGTACCGGCACGTCGGGCGATGTCGTTTGCAGCGCCTGCTCCAAGCGCACCCCGTCATCGGCCAGCCGGGTAAAGCCGAGCATACCCGCACTGCCTGCCAGAACGTGGGCTGCCTCGGCCAGGGATGCAGGCGAACAGACGAGTGCGCCCGGCGTGCGCAACGCCTCCGAAACGCTTTCGCATCGGGACACGACGGTCCGCAGGTAGGCGTCGATGACGGGCGGCGCCAGGTATTTCGCCATGCGCTCCACGGCCTCCGGATCGCGCACGGGCAGCTCCGGGGCGGCCGGCGCCTGCGGTTCGGGCCGCAGCGCCGTGATCCGGTCCCGCGGGAGCGCCGCCGCCTTTATCACGGCATCGCGCAAGGCGTCCGGGGTGTAGGGCTTGGAGACGTGGCTATCCATGCCGGCTTGCGTGCAGGCCAGCACTTGCTCGGTGAAGGCCTGCGCGGTCAGCCCGATAATCGGCACCTGGCACGCCGGCAGCGGGAGTTGGCGGATGCGGCGCGTCGCCTCCAGCCCGTCAACGTCCGGCATCCTGACGTCCATCAGCACGACGTCGATGCCGCCGGACAGCACTGCCTCCACCGCCTCCGCCCCGCCGCCGACGCTGATGGCGTCATGCCCGGCGGCCCGCAGGAATGTGCACGCGATGTCGCGGTTCATGGCGACGTCGTCCACCACGAGCACGCGCAGCCGCGCACACGCTCCAGGCTTGCCCCCGCTCAGCTCGCTTCTCATGCCGCTGGGCACCGGCAAGTCGCCGAGCGGCGCTGCGCTGTTCGGCAGAACCACCGCCGCCTGCAATGGCAACTCCAGCCAGAAAATGCTGCCGCCGCCATCGTTGTCGTCGTAGCCGATCCGGCCGCCCAGCAGTGCCGCAAGGCGAGACGACAACGCCAAACCCAGACCGGCGCCTTCCACTTTGCCGCTCAGGTCGGCCTCCAGCCGCTCAAAGTCTTTGAACAGCCATTCGCGTTGATCCGGCTTGACCCCCGGGCCGGTGTCGGCGATCTCAAATCGGAATGCGGCGCGACTTGGAATGGCGCGCAGGCGCAGCTCCACCTGGCCTGTTTCCGTGAATTTCACGGCGTTCCCCAGAAGATTGAGGATGATCTGCCGCAGCCGCATCTGATCGGTGACGAGCGCGCGCGGCGCGGTGAGATCGGCGTTGCAGATCAGGCGCAGCCCTTTGGCATCGGCCCGGGGCCGCACGAGGTCCAAGCTGGCAAGGGCGAGCTTCGACAAATCCACGTCCACCGGGTGCAGCTCGACGTGGCCGCTCTCGATTTCCGACAGTTCGAGCACCGAATTGATCATCTCCATCAGGTGGGTGCCGGCGTCGAGCATCGATCCCAGCCGTCTGTCCTGGGACGCGTTCAGTCCACCCTCCATCCGCAGCAACTGGGCGTAGCCGAGAATCCCGTTCAGCGGCGTGCGCAGTTCGTGGCTCATGCCGGCGAGGAAGCGGGACTTGGCGCGACTTGCCCGGTCGGCGTCGTCGCGC
This sequence comes from uncultured Burkholderiaceae bacterium, assembly GCA_964657445.1. Lineage (GTDB taxonomy): Bacteria > Pseudomonadota > Alphaproteobacteria > Acetobacterales > Acetobacteraceae > LMUY01. Next base: position 2,729 of record CAZZVB010000320.1, read on the forward strand.
GCTTTGGCGAGGTGGCGCGCAGTCCGCTCCAGCTGGTGATTGACGATGCGCAGTTCGCGCTCACGCTCATCGCGTTCGGACTCGAGCAGGCGCGCCCCGGTCCAATTGTCCAGCGCGTGGCAAGCTGCGGCCGCCAAGCCGCGCAGCAGAGCGCGCTGCTTGTCGTCAAGGCTGCGGGCCGCGCTGTCCATCACGCAGAACGTCCCGGCTTGGGCGCCGTTGGATAATGTTAATGGCAGGCCCGCGTAAAAACGGATGCCGGGTCCTTCCTTGACGGGAGCAGCGGCACAGAAGCGCGGATCCTCCTGGGCGTCGCGAACCTCCAGCAAATCCCCGGCGCGAAGCGTGTGAGCGCAGAATGCCTCATCGCAGGCCGCTTGGGCGGCGCCGTCCAGCCCGACCCGCGCCCTGAAGCGCTGCCGATCCTCGCCGAGCAGCGAAATGAATGAGATCGGCACGCCGCATACCAGTGCCGCCGCCTGCACGATGGCATCGCATCCTGGGTCTGGCGATATGCTGGCGGCATCCAGTTGGCCAGCCAAATCGGCAAGACCGTCTTCAATGGGCGGCAACGACACAGTGAACA
>CAZZVB010000321.1:0-3299 GCA_964657445.1 uncultured Burkholderiaceae bacterium
CGGCGCGATCCCGTTTGACCCGGCACGCGCGCGTTTCTAGCTTTCCTTCCCATATGACCGAGGTGAGCTTCCCCCCCAACCGCACCCAACTGCCGCCAGGGCTCGATCCGCGCAGTGCCGCTGTGCTGCGGGAGATCGTCGAGCAGTTCGTGCAGACCGGGGAGCCGGTGGGCAGCCGCACCTTGTCCCGCCGGCTGCCGATCCCGCTCTCCCCGGCGACGATCCGCAACGTGATGGCCGACCTGACCGAGGCCGGGCTGCTGTTCGCGCCGCATACCTCGGCCGGCCGCCTGCCGACCGATCGCGGCCTGCGGCTGTTCGTGGACGGGCTGCTGCAGTTCGGCGATTTGGGCGAGGATGAGCGGGAGCAGATCAGCCGGGCGCTGGAAGCGCGAGGGCGGTCGCTGCAGGACACGCTGGCCGATGCGTCGTCGATGCTGTCGGGCCTTTCGGCGGCCGCCGGGCTGGTGTTGGCGCCGAAGAACGAGGGCGCGGTGCGGCATATCGAGTTCGTGCCGCTCGGGCCGGGCCGGGCGATGGTCATCCTGGTGGGGGCCGACGGCCAGGTCGAAAACCGGGTGATGGAAACGCCGCCGGGCCTGCCGCCATCGTCGCTCACCCATGCCAGCAACTATTTGAACGCGCGGCTTTCGGGCCGCTCGCTGGCCGAACTGCGCACCATCGTGGCGGCTGACATGTCCGCCGACCGCAGCCAGTTGGACGAACTCTCGGCCCAGGTGGTGGAAGCCGGGCTGGCGACCTGGGCAGGGCCCGGCGGGTTCGGCGGCAGCTTGATCATCCGCGGCCAAGGCCGGTTGCTGGCCGACGTTACGCAGATCGAGCGCATCTCGGCCATCCAGATCCTGTTCGACCGGCTGGAGATGCAGGACACCATGCTGCGCCTGCTGGAATTGGCGGAGCAGTCGGACGGGGTTCGCATCTTCATCGGCGCGGAGAGCGGCCTGTTCGGCGCCGCAGGGGTGTCGATGATCGTGGCCCCGGCCCGCAACGAGGCCGACAAGATCGTCGGCGCCATCGGCGTGATCGGGCCGACGCGGATCAACTACGGCCGCATCATTCCCGTGGTGGATTACACCGCCCGGGTCATTGGGCGGCTGCTGGGCTGAAATGGACGGGTATTTTCCGCACGCTGCCCGGCGTTCTTGAGCCTTGTTCCGGTTCCGCCGCCGTCCTAATTCAGCGGGCATGAATAGCACTGACTCCCACCCACAGCAGGATCCGCCGGATATGGTCGAGCCTGCTCCCGCTTCAGAGTTCAACGATGGCGCCACCGCCGAGCAGGTGATGGACGCTGCCGCCAGCCGCATCGCCGAGCTGGAGGGCGAACGCGACGAGTTCCGCGACAAGTGGCTGCGGTCGGAGGCGGAGATCGCCAATGTCCGCACTCGCGCCAAGCGAGATGCCGACGATGCCCGCCAGTTCGCGGTGCAGAAGTTCGCCCGCGACGTGGTTGAGGCTGCGGACAACCTGCGCCGCGGCCTGGACCAGCTTCCCGCCGCATCCGAGGGCGAGCCGGCCATCGTCAGCAAGCTGCGCGACGGGTTCGAGGGCGTGGAGCGCTCGTTCCTGTCCCTGCTGGAGCGCAACGGCATCGCCAAGGTGGACGCCACCGGCAAGCCGTTCGACCCCAATCTGCATCAGGCGATGGCCGAGCAGCCGAGTGCCGAGCACGCGCCGGGCACGGTGATCCAGGCCTGGACGGCGGGCTGGACGCTCAATGGCCGGCTGCTGCGCCCGGCGATGGTGGTGGTGGCCAAGGCGGCGGCGGAGCCGGACAGCAGCTCCTCAAGCTCGGCCGCGTGAAACGGCGGCACGGCTGGCTTCATTGAATGTGACGCGGCAGTGAGGGCTGCGCTTGAACGGCGACCCGGATTTCTCGGGCCGGTTGCTATGCCGGATTACGCGGTGTGAGGGCAGGCCGCCGAGTGGCCATCATCGTGGCGGTCCTACTCTTTGGAGGCGGACTTCCTTGTTTTAGCAAGATGGCGACGGCGCAGTTTTCCTTCGTGCCTGGTACGAGGCTGTTGATCTTACGCGCTGACGAGCCTCTACCCGAGTGCTCCGCAGTCGAGACGGCATTGGAGCGTTCTCGCATCCCGCCACCACTTCGAGAGAAGTGCACCGATGGGCCGAAGTAGCGTGGCATTCGGGCGTGCACCTGACGTGAGTCTCTTAGCCACTTTCGGACCGCGCTACGTCAACGTCGTGCTGTAGACTGACCCGTCCGGCCATGAGCCTCATGCCCGCGAAGTCGAAGACCTCACCACCGCGCTGACGCCGCTAGCCTTCCGCGCTCGGCTTGTTGGTTGAGAACGCCTGTAAGAGCGTCTTTTTATACTAGATGCCTCGTCGTACCTTTGTTTTCACCGTGTGATTTTCTGTATCTTAACTTCAGTCCTCGTGACAACGAAAAGCTATACTGACGTATTTGAAGGATCATTGTCGGAGATTGTGTCTGCATTCTCCAAGTCCGCCAACGAAATACACCTGAAGGAATGGTTGTGGGCCGGCAGAACGCGGCGCTGCTTGGCTTGACGCACACGGCGCAACCAGCTCGGGGCGTTGCACCCCCTGCGCCGGACCCATGACAGTCGCCTCTGGCATTCACGTGATCGGAGTACTGCACCAGGATATTGTGCCTCACCGATTGAGCGCGCAGGTCTGAGCCCGACGGAAAAACCGGCCTGCCCACTTGCCTAGGGCCATCGCCCTCAATACATCCGCGTCTCGTATAGTCCCAAGGGTCCCACGCAGTGCTTCGGGCTGCATCGGACCGCTGAAATGGAGTTTTGAATGAGCAAGGTCATCGGCATCGACCTGGGCACGACCAATTCTTGCGTCGCGATCATGGAGGGCAAAGACGTCCGCGTGATCGAGAACAGCGAGGGCGCCCGCACCACACCTTCGATGGTCGCCTTCTCCGATAGCGGGGAGCGCCTTGTCGGCCAGAGCGCCAAGCGCCAGGCCGTCACCAACCCGACCAACACCCTCTTCGCGGTCAAGCGCCTGATCGGCCGCCGCTTCGACGACCCGCTCGTGTCCAAGGACAAGGGCCTGGTGCCCTACTCCATCGTCAAGGGCGACAACGGCGACGCCTGGGTCGAGGCACGCGGCGAGAAATACGCGCCCGGCCAGATCAGCGCGTTCATCCTGGGCAAGATGAAGGAAACCGCTGAGAGCTACCTCGGCGAGAAGGTGGACCAGGCGGTGATCACCGTTCCGGCCTACTTCAACGACGCCCAGCGTCAGGCCACCAAGGATGCCGGCCGCATCGCCGG
>CAZZVB010000322.1:0-3289 GCA_964657445.1 uncultured Burkholderiaceae bacterium
GCTCCTATCGCGTCTTGCTTGCTGCTCCCTCTCCTTTGGGGAGAGGGCCGGGGTGAGGGGCGCCCGCTCCGATCGCGCCCGCGGGTCCCTCACCCAATCCTCTCCCATAGGGAGAGCGCTACGCTATCTGTTGTGCGGCTGTGCCTACTCCGCAGCAGCCGCCATCGCGCCCTGCTGCATCCAGTCATGCATGTGCGCCGCAGCGTCACGGCCGTCCTTGATCGCCCAGACCACCAGGCTGGCGCCGCGGACGATGTCGCCGGCGGCGAACACGCCGGGCAGGTTGGTCATCTGCGTGCGGTGGTTCACCACCAGCGTGCCCCAGCGGCTGACCTCCAGCCCTTCCACGCCCCACAGACGCGGCAGGTCCTCCGGATCGAAGCCCAATGCTTTGATCACCAGGTCCGCTTCCACGGTGAAGCGGTCGCCGGATGGCTCGACCGACTGGCGGCCGGAGGCGTCGGGCATGCCGAGGCGCATGCGCTGCACCCGCACCCCGGTGACCATATCATCGCCCAGGAAAGCCTCGGGCGCCGACAGCCAGACGAACTCGACACCTTCCTCGGTGGCGTTCTTCACCTCGCGCATCGAGCCCGGCATGTTCGCCTTGTCGCGGCGATAGAGGCACTTGACCGACGCCGCCCCCTGCCGCACCGCAGTACGCACGCAATCCATGGCAGTGTCGCCGCCGCCGATGACGACCACGTTCTTGCCAGCGGCATTCAGCGAACCATCCTCGAACGCCGGCACGCTGTCGCCGAGGCCCTGGCGGTTGGACGTGGTGAGGAAGTCCAGCGCCGGCACGATCGCGCCCAACCCGGCGCCAGGGCCGCCGATGTCGCGCGCCTTATAGACGCCGGTCGAGATCAGGATGCTGTCGTGCCGGGCGCGGAGGTCGTCCCAGGCCAGGTTCTCACCCACGCCCTGGCCGAGATGGAAGTGGATGCCGCCTTCCTCCAGAAGCTTCCAGCGGCGCAGCACGATCTCCTTTTCCAGCTTGAAGCCGGGGATGCCGTAGATCATCAGGCCGCCGACGCGGTCATACCGGTCATATACATGGACCTGGTAGCCCTTGGCCCGCAGCATGTCCGCCGCGGCCAGACCGCCGGGTCCGGCGCCAATGATGCCGACGGATTGCGGCCGCTCCCGCCGCGGCTTCAGCGGCTTGACCCAGCCCTCCATGAAGGCGGTGTCGGTGATGTGGCGTTCGACGGCGCCGATCGTGACGCTCTCGAACCCTTTTTCGATCACGCAATTGCCTTCGCAGAGGCGGTCCTGCGGGCAGATGCGGCCGCAAATCTCCGGAAAGTTGTTCGTTGCGGAGCTGACCTCGTAGGCCTCCTGCAGGCGGCCTTCGGCCGTCAATTTCAGCCAGTCCGGGATGTTGTTAGACAGCGGGCAGTGGATCGAGCAGAACGGGATGCCGCACTGGCTGCAGCGGCTGGCCTGGGCGCTTGCCGCGGCAGGGTCGAACTTGCGATAAATCTCGTCGAAATCGGCCCGGCGTTCCGGCACGTCGCGCTTCGGCGGCGTCTGCTGCGGCAGGCGGACGAATTGCAGCATGCGGTCGGCCATGATCACCCCCGGTTCTTTGCCGGCATATACGGGCAAGAAGGTTGGAACGCTAGCGATAATCCAATGATAGGACAGCATAGCTGTCCAGATTCGATGACTTTCTGATATGATCTCGTGTCATACCTGCCATTTTCGGCGTCGTGTGCTCATATCAGGGCCGGAGTGGGACCATTCAGGCTGAAAGACGTTCCAGCTTTCCGCCGCCTGGTCGGTAGCGATCGAGGTAGTCCGGAACGATCAGTTCGACTGGGGTCGGCACGATGCCCAGATCGGCGAGGCCCATCGCGCCGGCTGCCACGACGTTGTCGCGTGAGAGCAGCAGCAATTGGTCGCGGGTAAATGGCTTGGTCGGCAGCCGCTCGGCCACGCTGGCCTGGAAACGGGCGATGCCCATCGGGATGTTCACCAGCGGACGTCTCCGGTGGGTTTCCTTCAGGATGTAGGCAAGGATTTCGCGGAACGTCCAGATCGCGGGGCCACCGAGTTCGTACAGCTTGCCCGCAGTCTCCGGGCGGGTCAGCCCGGCCATCACGGCATCGGCAACGTCGCCGACATAGACCGGCTGCATTTTGGTGTCGCCCGCGATCACCGGCATGAAGGGCAGGACCTGCGCCATGGCGGCGAAGCGATTGAAGAATTGGTCCTCCGCGCCGAACACCAGCGAGGGCCGCAGGATGGTGGCCGCCGGCAGGGCGGCGCGCACTGCCGCCTCGCCCTCCGCCTTGGTGCGCGCATAGACGCTCGGGCTGTTCGCATCGGCGCCGATCGCCGATACCTGGACCATGCGCTGCGCCCCGGCCGCGGCCGATAGCTTGGCGATCCGCCCGGCGCCTTCGGCCTGGATGCGGGTGAAGTCGCCCGCCTTCCGCTCCGCCAGGATGCCGATGAGGTTGACCACGACCTCCGCACCCTCCACCGCGCGGGCCACGGTCGCCTCATGCGCAAGCGACGCAAACATTGGAACGATCTGCCCGACGCGGCCCATGGGCCGCAGGAACATCGCGCCCTCGGGATCGCGCACCGCGGGCCGAACCGTGTAGCCGGCCGCCGCTAGCCGCTGCACGACGTAACGACCGAGGAAGCCCGATCCGCCGAACACCGTCGCCACGCTGCGCGTCGCCATGAATATCCCTTCCCAGTCCGCCGCTCTCATATGCGCCGGATGCGTTCGCCTCAACCCGCGGCTGCGGCTGTTTGACCATTGACGCATCGGGACCTGCCCGTTACATCGCCGCTCCACCGCACGCCGAGTGCATGCCCAGGTGGCGGAATTGGTAGACGCGCAGGTTTCAGGTACCTGTGTCCGAAAGGACGTGAAAGTTCGAGTCTTTTCCTGGGCACCACGGCGCGTCGCGTTGGCCAACCGCGCCAGGACCCGGCGCTAGCGCCGAAGGCGGTTCGCCGTGACCACGCAGTTCCAAGCCAACGCGACCATCCACCTGCATAAGGGCGACCTGCCGGAGGGCGTGTCCTTCGGCCCTGTCGTTGCCATCGATACCGAAGCGATGGGGCTGAACTGGCACCGCGACCGGCTGTGCCTGGTGCAGCTCTCCGCCGGCGACGGCACCGCGCACCTGGTGCAGATCATTCCGCGTTCGCTGGGCGGGACCGGCTACGACTGCCCCAACCTCAAGCGCCTCATTTCGGACCCGGACGTGGTCAAGCTGATGCACTTCGCCCGTTTCGACGTGGGCCTGCTGCAGCACGCGCTCGG
>CAZZVB010000323.1:0-3250 GCA_964657445.1 uncultured Burkholderiaceae bacterium
TGCTCGACATCGCCCGGCTGCTCTACGATGGCCCGTGGGTGGCGGAGCGGACGGCGGCGCTGCGCGGCGTGCTGGACCGGCCGGAGCTGCTGCACCCCACCACGGCGGCGATCCTGGCCGGCGGACTGGGGCGGCGGACCGTGGATGCGTTCGACGCCTTCCACCAGCTTGCCGCCGCGCGCCGGTTCGCCGAACTGCTGTTCCGCCAATACGACGTGCTGCTACTGCCAACCGCGCCCGGCACGCCAACGCTGGCGGACCTCGAGACGGACCCGATCGGCCCGAACAGCCGCCTTGGCACCTGGACCAATTTCGTCAATCTCTGCGACCTGGCCGCCTGGGCAATCCCGGCCGGCATCGGCACGGACGGGCTGCCGGCAGGCGTCACCCTGGTCGGACCGGCCTGGTCCGAAGGCCGGCTGGCGGCTTTGGCCGACCGGCTGCACCGCGCCACGTCGCACACAGCCGGTGCGACCTCGCAGCCCGTGCCGCCGGCGATGCCGCCCAGCCCAGTGGCGCCCGACGAGACCGCCCTGTTCTGCATCGGTGGCCACATGGCCGGGCTGCCGCTCAACAGCCAGGTCACCGCGCTGGGCGGCCGGTTCGTCGCCGAAGCGCGCACGCAGCCCGGCTACCGGATGTTCGCGCTCGGCAACCGCCCCGGCATGCTGGCAGCGGCGAACGGAGCCGCAATCGCGGGTGAGGTCTGGGCCCTGCCGACCGCCGCCATCGGTGCGCTGCTGGCGCAGGTGCCCCGCCCGCTCGGCTTCGGCACCGTGCTGCTGGAGTCCGGCCCCTGCCTCGGATTCCTCGCCGAGCCGGAGGGCGTGGCGGACGCGCCCGACATCACCCATCTGGGCGGCTGGCGCGCCTACCTCGCCGAGGGTGGCGGGCGGCCTGCCGACCCCATCCCGGCGTTCATCAAGGCAGGGGCCGCGCTGCTGGACCTGCCGATCGACCCGGCCTGGCAGGACGGCATCGCGTTCAACCTCCGCACCATCCTGGGTGCGGCCAAGACACTGATCGACCCGCCCTTGCCCGACCTGCTCGACCCTGCCCCGGTGTATCGCGCATGAGCTGGCCAACCGCCGCCGCCATCGCCGCGGACGTCCAAGCCGGCCGCACCAGTGCCACAGACATAGTGCGAGCCGCCTTGGCCCGGATCGCCCGGCACGACGGCACGCTCGGCGCGTTCACCGACGTGGTGGCCGAACGCGCCCTCGCCCGCGCCGCCGCCAAGCCGCAGGGCCCGCTCGCGGGCGTGCCGTTTGCCGTGAAGAACCTGTTCGACGTCGCCGGGCTGCCCACCCGCGCCGGATCGCTGATCAACCGCACCCTGCCGCCTGCGACCGCGGACTCGCCGCTGATCACGCGGCTGGAGGCGGCGGGCGCCATCCTGGTCGGCGCGCTGAACATGGGCGAGTACGCCTACGACTTTACCGGCGAGAACAGCCATGACGGCCCATCCCGCAACCCGCACGACTCCACGCGCATGTCGGGCGGCTCATCCGGCGGCTCGGGCTCCGCGGTGGCGGGCGGGCTGGTGCCGCTGGCGCTCGGCTCCGACACCAACGGTTCGATCCGCGTGCCGTCGTCGCTATGCGGCATCTGGGGGCTGAAACCTACCTTCGGCCGCCTCACCCGGCACGGCAGCTTCCCGTTCGTCACATCGCTCGACCACCTCGGGCCGTTTGCCCGCTGCGTCACGGACTTAGCATTGGCCTATGACGCGATGCAGGGGCCAGACGCCTGCGACCCGGCCTGTGCCGGCCGGCCCATGGAGCCGGTCACGCCGGGTTTGGACGAAGGCGCTGCAGGCCTGCGCATCGCCGTAGCCGGCGGCTACTTCCAGCGCGGCGCATTTCCCGAAGCGCTCGCAGCGCTGCACCACGTCGCGGCCGCGCTGGGCGCGACCCAGGAGGTCGAGCTGCCGGACGCCGCCCGCGCCCGCGCCGCCGCCTACGTGATCACCGCCACCGAAGGCGCAGCCTTGCACCTGGACCGGCTGCGCACCGGCCCCGGAGACTTCGACCCGGCGGTGCGTGACCGCTTGCTGGCCGGCGCCCTGGTGCCGGCAACTCTGGTCACGCAGGCCCAAAAACTGCGCCGCCAGTTCCGTGCCGACGTGCTGACGCTGTTCGAGACGATGGACATCATCCTCGCGCCCGCCACCCCGTGCAGCGCCCCGCTGCTGGGTCAGCAAAGCTTCGAGTTGGATGGCGTGACCCTGCCGGTACGAGCAAATCTTGGCATCTTCACCCAGCCGATCAGCTTCATCGGCCTGCCCGTCGCCGCCGTGCCGGTGTTCACCGGCGCCATGCCAGTCGGCGTGCAGGTGATCGCGGCACCCTGGCGGGAGGACCTGGCCTTGCGCGTCGCCCGCGTCTTGGAACAAAGCGGCGCCTGCGAGGCGCGGCAACCGAAAGGATGGGACTGATGGACATCAACAAGCCGGCCATCGTGGCCGAGGTCGAAGCCGCCTTCGCGCGCTACGAGGCGGCACTCACCAGCAACGACGTCGCCACACTGGACGCACTGTTCTGGGACAGCCCTCAGGTGATCCGCTATGGCGGCGGCGAAAACCTCTATGGCGCGGCAGAGATCGCGGCCTTCCGCGCCGGCCGTCCCTCCCAAGGCTTGCAGCGCCGCCTGGCGCGCACCGTGATCACCACCTTCGGCGACGATTTCGCCACCGCATCCACGCTGTTCTACCGCGACAGCGCACCCGGCAAGGTCGGCCGACAGATGCAAACATGGGTAAGGCTGCCCCACGGCTGGCACGTCGTTGCCGCCCATGTGAGCCTCATCGCCGAGTGATCCTGCTGGTCCGGCACCCGCCGGTCGAGGCCGGTGGCCGCTGCTACGGCCGCACCGACCTGCCCCTGGCCGATCCCGCCGCCGCGGAACGTCTCGCCGCCGAACTCCGCCCGTTCGCAGGCACCATCTGGTCCAGCCCCTCCCAACGCTGCCGCGCGGTCGCGGAGGCTTTGGGCCAGCCTAAGCTGGACGACCGGCTGGCCGAGCTGGATTTCGGCACGTGGGAAGGCCTGTTGTGGGACGACGTGCCTCGCGAGGCGCTCGATCGCTGGGGTGCCGACCCCTGGGCCTTCGCCGCCCCGGGTGGCGAAAGCGGTGTCGCGCTAGTGGCCCGTGTGCGGTCGTTTCATGCCGGCCTGCCGCCGGGCGACCACCTCATCGTTTCGCATGGCGGCCCGTTGAAGGTGCTCGCCGCGCTGCTGGAAGGCTCTCC
>CAZZVB010000324.1:0-3248 GCA_964657445.1 uncultured Burkholderiaceae bacterium
GTCGGCCCCGGTCGGCCAAGCGCTGCCGCCGCCGCCGCCGGTCGAACTTCCCAGCGGCATGGCCGGCGTGCAGGCGCCGGATGCCGGCGAAGCGGGCGACCAATCCGCCATGGCGCAGATGCCGAATATCCCGGTCCCGGACCTGCCCGCGCTGCCGAAGGGCGCTGCCCCGCCTGCGGCCGCAATCGGCGTGCTCGGCGTGCCGGAGATCATGCGCGCCGCGACCGCCGCCCAGCAGGTCGAGAAGACCATTGCCGAGCGGCGCGAGAAGCTGAACGAGGATGCGCAGAAGGAACAGGCGGCTTGGCGCGATCTGCAGCAGCAGCTTGCCAGCCAGCGCGCCTCGCTCTCTCCCGACCAGGTCCGCACCAAGGAGCGTGAACTGCAGGAGCGCATCACCAACTCGCAAAAGAGCTTCCGTGACCGCAACCGCATCATCCAGGAGACGGCGCAGTATTCGCTCAGCCAGATCGAGCGGACGCTGATCGGGGTCATCCGCCAGGTGGCGGAAAGCCGCGGCATGAACCTGGTTCTGCACCGGGCGCAGGTGGCCCTGAACGTCAATGAGTTCGACATCACGGACCAGGTGACGCAGCAAATGAACAAGGTGATGCCGTCGATCACCATCCCGCCGGACGGCGTGTCACCGCTGGCCCAAGCGCAAACCGCGGCGCCGGCTGCGGCAGGCACTCCGCCGGCAACGCCCGCTTCGGGGCCTGTCACACCTCCAGCCGCGAAGAAATAGGCAGTTGGGGTGAGTCCGGCTGGCGCGGGCGATCCGCGATTCTTCGCCCGCACAGGTCCGCATACGCTTGCGGTGGTCGCCGAGGCCGCCGGCGGACAGGTCGCTGATACGAACCTGATGCTGCACGGCGTGGCGCCGATCCAGACCGCTGGGCCGGATCAGGTGAGCTTCCTGGATAACCGGAAATACCTGCCCCTGCTGGCGCAAACCAAGGCCGGTGCGGTGATCGTGCATCCGGACCTGGCCGGTTCCGTGCCCGAAGGGACCGCGGCGATCACCACCAAGGACCCGTATCTCGGCTGGGCCAACGTCGCGGCCATGTTCCACCCGGCACCGCCCGCCTCGCCGGGCATTCATTCCGCCGCCGTGGTTGAACCCGGCGCCACCGTCGATCCGACGGCGGAGGTCGGTCCCCTCGCGGTGATTTGCGCGGGCGCCGAAATCGGCCCGCACTGCCGGATCGGCGCCGGCGCGGTGATCGGCGCCGGGGTGCAAATGGGTCCCTATTGCCGGATCGGTCCTCTCGCCAGCGTGAGTCACGCGATCCTCGGCGCACGCGTCTATGTCTATCCCGGTGCGCGGATCGGCCAGGAAGGCTTCGGCTTCACGCCGGCGCCGAGCGGCTTCGTCACGGTGCCGCAATTAGGTCGCGTGCTGCTGGGGGACGATGTCGAGGTGGGTGCGAACAGCACCATCGACCGCGGATCGGCGCAGGACACCATCATCGGCGCCGGGTCGCGCCTCGACAACCTGGTGCAGATCGGGCACAACGTGCGCCTCGGTCGCTGCTGCATTGTGGTTTCGCAGGCAGGGATTTCTGGGTCCACCATACTAGAGGATTTCGTCGTGATAGCGGCGCAGGCTGGCCTGACCGGGCATCTCAGCATCGGGACCAAAGCTCGTGTCGGGGCACAATCCGGGGTGATGCGTGACGTGTCGGCGGGGGCGGACGTGCTTGGCGCACCGGCCATCCCGGTCCGCGAATTCTTCCGGCAGGTCGCGACGCTGCGCAGACTTGCAACCCGTCGCGGCAGCGAGTCCTGACCGTGGATACCAACCACGCGGCCGTGGCGAGCAGTTCGATGAATATCGCCGAAATCTTGCATGCGATTCCGCACCGCTTCCCGATGCTGATGATCGATCGGATGGTGGACATCGTCCTCGATACGTCGGCTGTCGGCATCAAGAACCTGTCCGCCAACGAGCACTTCTTCCAGGGGCATTTTCCGGAACATCCGGTGATGCCTGGCGTGCTGATCATCGAGAGCATGGCGCAGACGGCGGCCGTTCTGGTGGTGAAGACGCTTGGCCCGGATGCGGCGGGCAAGCTGGTGTATTTCATGACGATCGAGAGCGCCAAGTTCCGGCGGCCCGTCGTGCCGGGGGACCAGCTTCGCGTGCTCGTCGTCAAGGAACGGCGGCGCGGCAACGTCTGGAAGTTTCACGGCACCGGGACGGTCGATGGTGTCATCGTGGCCGAAGCGACCTTCGCGGCGATGATCATGGATCGTCAGCCAACGGACCAGCGCCCGGCGCATGCGGCAGGCGCTTCATCGTCGCAGCAGTCGCCCGGCGAGTAGTCCCACGTAACAACGGCCCCCGTAACAAATGCAAGTATTGGCTGACGGGACCATGCTAACGCATGGTCGCCAGCGAAGGGCCGAACGTCAGGGGAGTCGCGTGGTGTTGCACTTAGCCTTGCGGATGGGCGCCAGTTGAGCATCCATCCGACCGCCATTGTCGAGCGTGGGGCGACCGTCGCCCCCGATGCGAGCATCGGCCCGTGGTGCAGCGTCGGTCCAGATGTGTCGATCGGCGCCGGCGTGCGGCTGGTCAGCCACGTCGTGGTGGACGGGCATACCAGCATCGGGGCAGGGGCGGTGCTCTACCCGTTCTGCACCGTCGGGCTCGCGCCGCAGGACTTGAAATACAAAGGCGAGCCGACGCGGTGCGAGATCGGCGAGCGGACCCAGATCCGCGAGCACTGCACCATCCACCGCGGCACCGTCACCGGCACCGGCGTCACGCGCGTCGGCTCGGACTGCCTGCTGATGGCGGTGGTGCACGTCGCGCACGACTGCTCCGTAGGTGACGGAGTGATCATCGCCAACAACGTGGTCATGGGTGGCCATGTCGAGATCGGGCCGGGTGCGGTGATCGGCGGGGCGGCCGCGCTGCACCAGTTCGTGCGTATCGGCCGCGCCGCGATGGTGGGCGGTGTGTCCGGGGTCGAGGCGGATGTGGTGCCGTTCGGCAGCGTGATCGGCAATCGCGCCCGGCTTGCGGGCTTGAACGTGATCGGCCTGCGGCGGCGTGGCGTGGACAAAGCCCGCCTGCACACGGTTCGCGCTGCATTCCGCCTGCTGTTCGGCGGTGAGGGCGTGTTCGCGCAGCGCATCGACGCTGTGCAGGCGAAGTTCGGCGATGAGCCGCTGGTGGCGGAAATGCTGGCATTCGCCACGGCACCCAGCAAACGTGGGTTGATCCGCGCCTCTCTGAGATC
>CAZZVB010000325.1:0-3187 GCA_964657445.1 uncultured Burkholderiaceae bacterium
CATGGCGGCACAAAGCTATGCGGATCTGCTGAAGCCGATCCCCAATGCCGTGGCCGTGCAGCGGGTGCTGGACGAGCAGGCAGCAACCCAGGCTGCTGTGCCGGACGTGATGACCGTCCAATACTACTATCATCACCACCATCATCATCACCACTACTACCGGCGCTACTACCACCACCACCATCATCATCACCACCATCACCACCATGGCGTTCGCTTCGGGCCCGTCATCATCCGGTAGGACAGCCCTCGCTGGACAGGGCGGCGCGTCCGGGGGAAGGTAGCCGAAAGGCTTGGGCAACCACCCGGAGGACGCCGCCATGTCCGGCGCACAGTCGCCTGTCACGCCCCCTGCGGGCGGCGTAGCGCCCATTTCTCGCCGGGTGATGAACCTGGCGCATTTCGTCCGGCAGAACGGGCGGCGGCTGGGCAATGAGGTAGGCTTCGTCTGGCGCGGACAGACCTGGACCTGGGCGGAGATGGACCGCCGCATCGACGCGATGGCTGCCGCGCTTCTGGCGCGCGGGGTGGCCAAAGGCGATCGCATCCTCGTTCAGTCCAAGAACTGCAACCAGATGTTTGAGGCGATGTTCGCCTGCTTCCGCATCGGGGCGGTCTATGTGCCGGCCAATTTCCGCCAAACCCCGGCGGAGGTCGCCTATCTCGGCCAGGCCAGCGGCGCGTCGGGCGTAATCTGCCAGCGGGATTTCCCGGACCATGCGGCGGCGCTGCGGGAGGCGCTGCCCGCCATGCGGTTCATCATTGCCATCGGGGATGCGCCGTTCGGCGAAAGCTACGACAGCATCGTTGCGGAGCATGACGGCCAGTCGGCACCCACCGCGGACGTGGAGCATGACGACCCGTGCTGGTTTTTTTTCACCTCCGGCACCACCGGGCGGCCAAAGGCGGCTGTGCTGACGCATGGCCAGATGGCCTTCGTGGTCACCAACCATCTATGCGACCTGATGCCCGGAACGACGCACCGCGACGCCTCCCTGGTCGTGGCGCCGCTGTCGCACGGCGCCGGAGTGCATCAGCTCGCGCAAGTGGCGCGCGGGGTGAAAACCATCCTGCTATCGAGCGACCGGTTCGACATCGAGGAAGCCTGGTCCCTCATCGAAACCTGGCGCGTGACCAACATGTTCACCGTGCCCACCATCGTAAAGCTGCTCACCGAGCATCCGGCCGTCGATGAGCATGACCATTCGTCCCTGCGCTACGTCATCTATGCCGGCGCGCCGATGTATCGGGAGGACCAGAAGCGCGCCCTGGCCAAGCTCGGCCCCGTGCTGGTGCAGTATTTCGGGCTGGGCGAAGTCACCGGCAACATCACCGTCCTGCCGCCCGATCTGCACGACGCCGAGGACGGTCCGGCCGCGCGCGTCGGCACCTGCGGCTATGAGCGAACGGGCGTTCAGGTGTCGATCCAGGACAATGACGGGCGGGAGCTGGCGCCGTTCGAAACCGGTGAGATTTGCGTCTGCGGGGTCGCGGTGTTCGCCGGCTACTACAACAACCCCGACGCCAACGCGAAATCGTTTCGCGGAGGCTGGTTCCGCACCGGGGATCTCGGGCACCTCGATGCCGAGGGATTTCTCTACATCACCGGCCGGCAATCCGACATGTACATCTCGGGCGGCTCCAACGTGTATCCGCGTGAAATCGAGGAGAAGGTGCTGACGCACCCGGACGTGGCCGAGGTGGCGATCCTCGGCGCGCCTGACCCGACGTGGGGCGAGGTGGGGGTCGCGGTGTGCGTGCTGCGCGCCGGGTCCGGTCTGACGGAGGCGGCCCTGATCGGCTGGCTGCAGGATCGCGTGTCCCGCTACAAACTGCCCAAGCGCGTGTTCTTCTGGGACGCACTGCCGAAATCTGCTTACGGCAAGATCACCAAGAAGGACATTAGGGCCGAACTAACCGCCCGCGGCGAACTGCCGCTACAATAGGGAGACTGGAACATGACCAAAGCTGCGATCGTCGGCTGGGCGCATACGCCGTTCGGCAAGCTGGACGTGCCTGACATCGAAGGGCTGCTGGCCCTGGTGGGAAGCGCTGCGCTGGAGCATGCCGGAGTGGCGCCGGGCGACGTCGAACTCGCCGCGGTCGGCGTGCTGAACAACGGGTTTTCCAAGCAGGGGTTCGAGGGCGGATTGATCGGCGTCGCCGTCCCCGGCATGGAACACGTGCCCGCCATCCATACCGAGAACGCCTGCGCCTCCGGCTCGGCCGCGCTGTACACGGCGATGGATTTCATCGAGAGCGGGCGGGGAAAGATCGCGCTGGTGCTGGGCGCGGAGAAGATGACGGCCAAGTCCACCGCCGAAGTGGGTGACATCCTGCTGTCCGGATCGTACCGCAAGGAGGAGGACCAGGTAGAGGCCGGGTTCGCCGGTTTGTTCTGCAAGATCGCCGCGCAATACTTCCAGCGCTACGGCGACCATAGCGAGGAACTGGCGATGATTGCCGCCAAGAACCACGCGAACGGCGTAGGCAATCCCTACGCGCATGTCCGGCGCGACCTCGGTTTCGCCTTCTGCAACACCGTGTCGGACAAAAACCCGCTGCTCGCGAGCGGGCCGCTGCGCCGCACGGACTGCTCCATGGTGTCAGACGGAGCGGCGGCGCTGGTGCTGGCCGACGAAGAGACAGCTCGCACCATGCAGCGCGCGATCGGCTTCCGCGCGCGGGCGCAGCGCAACGACCTGTTCCCGATGTCGCGCCGCGACGTGCTGGCGTTCGAGGGGCCGCGCCAGGCCTGGGCGCGCGCGCTGGACATGGCAGGCGTCGCCATTCACGACCTCGATCTGGTGGAGACGCATGACTGCTTCACCATCGCCGAGATGCTGGAATACGAGGCGATGGGCCTTGCCGCACCCGGCGAGGGCTGGAAGGTCGTGCGCGACGGCACGACGCGCCGGGATGGCAAGCTGCCGGTCAACCCGTCGGGCGGGCTGAAGGCCAAGGGCCACCCGATCGGCGCGACGGGCGTGTCGATGCACGTGATGTCCTGCATGCAATTGATGAACGAGGCCGGCGACCTGCAAATCCCGAATGCCGAGTTAGCCGGGGTGTTCAACATGGGCGGCGCGGCGGTGGCCAACTACGTCTCCATTCTCGAACGGCTGCATTGAGGCGCATCCAGCAGCCAGGGCCGCCTGCCGCCGAGCGCATCACCGCGTGCGCCGTC
>CAZZVB010000326.1:0-3175 GCA_964657445.1 uncultured Burkholderiaceae bacterium
AGCCCCGAGTGCTGGCCAAATCGTTCACCCTGCGGCCGCTCACTATAGAAGCGGTCGAACACGTGCTGCAGCTTGGCTTCCGGCATCCCGGGCCCTTCGTCGTCCACGCAGACTTCGACCATCTCCCCGGCTTCGTGGGCGCGCAGCACGACACGGCCGCCCGCCGGGCTGAAGCTGCGGGCGTTGCCGATCAGGTTGCGCAGCACCTGCACCAAACGGTCCTCCACCGCGCGCACCAGCAGCGGGCCGTCCGGCGCCTCGACCTCGAGCCGCACGCCGCCCTCGGGCCGGGTCGCCTCATCGATCTCGGCCAGCAATTGCATGATCGCGACCACGTTCACCGGCTCGACGGCGGCGCGGCTCAGCTCGGCATCCACGCGGCTCGCGTCGCTGATGTCGCTGATCAGCCGGTCGAGCCGGACCACGTCCTCCGCAATGATGGCGAGCAAGCGGCGCTGGGCGGCCTGGTCCTCCACGCGGCGTAGCGTCTCGATCGCGCTGCGAATGCTGCTGAGCGGGTTCTTGATCTCATGCGCCACGTCGGCGGCGAACTGCTCGGTCGAGTCCATGCGCGCCCACAACGCTTCGGAGCTGTCGCGCAATGCATGCGCAAGCTCGCCGATCTCGTCATTGCGTTGCAGGATCGCGACCGGCACGTCACCGGTGCGGCCGTGGCCTTCGCGCATGTTGCGGGCAGACTGGCTGAGCCGCAGCAGCGGCCTGGCTATGGTTTGCGACAGGTACCAGGACAGCGCCACCGTCAGCACGAGGGCAATGGTGAACAGGCCGAGGATCGACATGCGGATGGCGACCAGGCTGTCATCGACCTCCCGCGCGTCGCGCGTCAGTTGCACGATCCCCACGGTGTGCCGGTTGCGCATGATCGGTTCGGCAACCGTGACCAGCAGGCGGTTATCGGCAGTGCGCCGGATGTAGGGCGGCGTCTCGCGCCCCTGGTCGTTGGAGTTCAGCTTCAGCTCGGCTTTCACGTCCGGCTGCCAGTCCGGGCCGGCGGCGGATGGGCCGATGTCCACCGTGGCGGTCTCCTGCCCGTGCGGCAGGAAGGACAGGATGGCGTCGTAGAACGCCTGCACCGTGCCCTCCAGCTTGCCGCGTTCGGCGACCGGCGGCAGCGGCTGCGTGTTGATGGCGCCGCCGGCACCTTCCCGCACGCGGCTGTCGGCGATCACCTGGCCGTCGGCGCTGTAGATCTTGGCCTGGCTGTTCGGCGTCGGGTCGGTCAGGCGGCGCAGCAGCGGGCGCGCGATGTCCGGCACCAGCACGGGGTTGTCCGGGTCGGTCTCCCGCACCGCGCTTTCGCCCAGCGCGCCGGCGTAGATGCGAGCCTGTTCGCGCAGCGCCGTGACTTCGTTCTCGAGCAGGCCGTTCTGGTACTGATCGAGATACAACAGCGCCGCTACCAGCAGCGCCAAAGGCAGCGCGTTGACCAGCAGGATGCGCCGCAGCAGCGGCGGCACCCACCGGCGCCGGGGCTTTGGTTCGCGCCTGGTGGACTGTGCCAGGCCGGGTGTCGCAAGTCCGCGCGGACCGATATCGGGCACCTCACCCCTCCTTGTAGCGGTAGCCGATGCCGTAGAGCGTCTCGATATGGTCGAAGCTGTCTTCGCCCGCCCGGAACTTCTTGCGCACCCGCTTGATGTGGCTGTCGATCGTACGGTCGTCCACGTAGATGTTCTCGCCATAGGCCGCGTCGATCAGTTGGTCGCGCGACTTCACCATGCCGGGGCGCGCCGCCAGCGCCTTCACCAGCAGGAACTCGGTCACCGTGAGTTGGATGTCGTGGCCCTTCCAGGTGCACTGATGCTTGGTCTCGTCCAGCGTGAGGTCGCCGCGCATCATCAAACCGCCTGGTGCGGCGCCGGAGCCCTCGGCGCGGCTGCTCTCGTTACGGCGGAGCAGGGCGCGGATGCGCTCGATCAACAGGCGCTGGGAGAATGGCTTGGTGATGTAGTCGTCCGCCCCCAGCCGCAGGCCCATGAGCTGGTCCACCTCCTCGTCCTTGGACGTGAGGAAGATGATCGGCATGCTGGAGCGCTGACGCAGGCGCTGCAGCAGCTCCATCCCATCCATGCGGGGCATCTTGATGTCGAGCACGGCGAGGTCGGCGGGACGGGCAGTCAAGCCCTGCAAAGCGCTTTCGCCATCGGTGAAGGTGCGGACCTGGAAACCCTCCGCCTCCAGCGTCATGCTGACGGAGGTGAGGATGTTGCGGTCGTCATCGACCAGGGCGATCGTGTGCTTCATGGTCCGCCTTCTTATGGACACGCAGCAGTCTGGCGCCAGATTGTGGCGCAATCGGGACTGCATAGGGAACATATTATGGCCGAGCCGACTGAGGCCCCGGGCATGCCACCGCGGCCGGACCGCGCCGCCATCGTGTGGCAAGCCCGCCGGCTTCTGCGTGAGGCGCGGGCCGCGAGCCTTGCGACGGAGGAAAGCGGCCAGCCCTACGCCTCCCTCATCACCCCGGCGCCGGCGCCGGATTTATCCCTGCTGATGCTGCTGTCTGGCCTGTCGCCGCACACACGGCATCTGCGCGAGAATGGCCGCTGCTCCCTGATGGTGATGGGGGCGCCAACCGGCCCGAACCCGCAAACCGCACCGCGCCTCAGCGTCACCGGCGTGGCGGAGGCGGAACCCGACCCGGCGCTGAAGGCGCGTTGGGTGGCGCGGCACCCCTACGCGGCGTTCTACGCCGATCTGGGTGATTTCCGGCTGGTGCGCGTGCGCCCGAATGGCGGCCAGTTCATCGGCGGTTTCGCCAGCGCCCACCGCCTTGTCGAGGCCGACCTGACACCTGACCCGGCGGCGGTGCAGGCAATGGCTTCCGCGGAGCCGGCCCTGATCGAGGAGCTGAATACCAGCGGGCAGGCCACGCTTGACCGCATCGCCGGCAGCGAGGGCTGGCGGGTCAGCGCGGTGGATGTGGACGGCTGCGATCTGGTGCGGGAGGAAGCGGTGATGCGGATCGCATGGTCCCACCCCGTGGCGGAGGCCAGCGAAGTGCGAACCGAACTGGCGATCCTCGCGGACGGCTGACGCGCTGTAGCGGTGTTTCCCGCTCCCGCAAGGGAACGGGCGAGGAAGGTGTCAACTGCGCTAGCGTCGCACCGGGGGGCCTGCGGGCGCGAAGCCGGCTGGGGGCGAGAAGTTC
>CAZZVB010000327.1:0-3148 GCA_964657445.1 uncultured Burkholderiaceae bacterium
AGTCGCTCACCCGGGGTCATTCAAAAGACAACGCAAAAGGCATGCCGAATTCAGGGTGCAGTGGTATGACCGATGCGTTCTTGCGGTCACCAGCTCGCATTTAGACGTGGACGGAGGGAGTCGTGCTAGCATGAGTCTGACACCAGAGCAGGAAGCGCTCGAACACAGGACGAAGGTGGACCTCATGCGCGCGGACATCGCGAACGAGTAGGCCGACACCGGTCTGAAGTATGAGCAGCAGCGATGGGAACCCTGGAAGGCTCTGTCGGCCGCCTTCGGAGCAGGCGTGGCCGTTGCCTCGGGCATTTTCGCGTTCGCGGCTTGGGTGCTCTCCCACATGTCTCACGCGGGCTAGCGGCAAAAACACACCGCAAGGCTTGACGTCCGCCATTGCCGCGTCACCCCTATAGCGGCTGCTTGGGGGCTCGATCCATAGATGTATGACCGCTTCGCCATCGGACGCCTGATCGACACCTGGCTGGCCGAGGATATCGGTTATTGCGATCTGACTTCGCAGTTGATGATCGAACCCGGCGATCACGGCGCCTTCGTGATGAACGCGCGCCAGCCCATGGTCATCGCCGGCATCGACATCGCCGCCGACATCTTCCAGCGGTACGACCCGCGCCTGGCGTTCGACGTGCGGGTGCGCGACGGACAAACGGTCACCGAGGGTACCATCCTCGCCCGCGTCGAAGGCCTGGCGCAGAGCATCCTGACCGCCGAGCGCACCGCGCTGAACATCCTGCAACGCCTCTGCGGCATCGCCACCGAAACGGCGCGCTACGTGGCGGAGATCGCCGGCACCCAGGCCCGGCTGCTCGACACCCGCAAGACGACGCCGGGTCTGCGGATGCTGGAGAAGCATGCGGTGAGCTGCGGCGGCGGGCTGAACCACCGGCTGGGCCTGGATAACGGCGTGCTGATCAAGGACAACCACATCGCGGTGTGCGGCAGCGTCGCGCTGGCGCTGGAACGCGCCCGCACGCGCGTGCCGATGCTGACCAAGATCGAGGTCGAATGCGACACGCTGGACCAGGTGCGCGAGGCGGTGGCGGCCAGGGCCGACGCCATCCTGCTCGACAACATGTCGCTCGCGCAGTTGCGGGAGGCGGTCGGGATCGTGGCCGGCCGCATCCCGCTCGAGGCTTCGGGCGGCGTGAAGTTCGAGACCATCCGCGCCATTGCCGAGACCGGGGTGGACTTCGTATCCACCAGCCGGATCACCCAATCGGCCCTGGCGATGGACATCGGCCTCGATGAAGCGCGCTAGCTGGCTGGTGCTGGCAGCGCTGCTGCTGGCCGTGCGGCCGGCCACGGCCGCCGACATCTCCGTCACGCAATACGGCACCAGCTTCTACGGCGTGCCCTATACGGTCGCGCAGCAGGAAGGCCTGTTCAAGAAGGCGGGCATCGACATCACCGGGTTCGTCGGCTCGGCCGGCGGCGGCACCACGGTGCGCAACATCCTCGCCAGCGACACGCCCTATGGCGAGGTGGCGATCGGCGCCGCGCTGGCGGCCGCGGCGCAGGGGCTGGACGTCGTGTTCGTCAACGTCGGCACCCGCAGCGTCGCTGAATCCACTTTGGTGACACTGCCCGACTCCCCCGTGAAGACGCTGGAGGACCTGCCCGGCCGCAAGGTCGCCATCACCTCGCCGCGCGGCGTGTCGGAAATGCTGCTGCTGATGGAGCTGAAGGCCAAGGGCATCGACGCCAGCCGCGTGCAGCGCGTGGCGTCCGGCGGCTACGTGAACGGCCTGACCATGCTGCAGCAGGGCGCGGTGGCCGCCGCGGCGCTGGTGGAGCCGCTATCGATCACCCGCGCCGGCCAGCTCCGCACCGTGGCGGCCGCGCGCGACATCCTGCCGCCGATGACGACCTCCGTCGGGATCACCACGCGCCCGTTCGCCCGCGACCACGGCGATACGTTGCGCGCCATCATCGCCGGGCGCCGTGCCGCCGTGCGCGCCATCTATGCGGACCCGGCGGCCACCGCCACGATCGTCGCCAAGGCCTACGACCTGCCGCCGGACATCGCGACGCGCG
This sequence comes from uncultured Burkholderiaceae bacterium, assembly GCA_964657445.1. Classification (GTDB taxonomy): domain Bacteria; phylum Pseudomonadota; class Alphaproteobacteria; order Acetobacterales; family Acetobacteraceae; genus LMUY01. The sequence goes on from CAZZVB010000327.1 coordinate 2,050, forward strand.
CGGTGAACAACATGATCGGCCCGCGCATGTGGAGCGAAGGCGAGTTCAACCAGGGTGAGCTGGACCGCGCGCTGGACGGATTGCGGCTGGTGGGCGAGGTGAGCGGGCCGGTCGATTTCAGCAAGCTGATCGATAGGTCCTTCCTTCCGCCTGACCTGCAATCGGGGTCTTGAGCCGCGCCGGGGCCATCCGGCTTGCGATCGTCGCGGGAGCGGTCCTGGCGCTGGAAGGTCTTTGCCGCAGCGGGATGGTATCGGCCACAACGGTGGTCGCACCCTCGGTGATGGTGGCGAGCCTGTTGGCCATCCTGACCAGCGGACGGTTCGACGCCGACATCCTGCTCAGTCTTTCGGACGTGCTCGCGGCGGCGCTGCTGGCGGTGGGGCTGGGTTTCGTGGCGGGCGTCGCGACGCACGGATTGCCGGCGTTCCGGCGGGCGCTGCAGCCGCTGCTGACCAGCTACTACGCCGTGCCGACCTTCATGCTCTACCCGGTGTTCATCATCCTGTTCGGCGTCGGCAGCCGGGCGATCGTCGCGATTTCGGTCCTGCTCGCCATCGTCGCGATGATCGAGGCGACGCTCACTGCACTGGACCGGGTGCCCCGTGTGCTGCTGCGCACGGCGCGGGTGCTGCGGATGGGCCGTGCGGCGACGGCGTGGCGGGTGGTATTGCCGGCGGCGCTGCCGCATCTGTTCACCGGCGTGAAGCTGGCGGTGGCGTATTCGTTCGTGGGCGTGATCGCGTCGGAGTTCATCCTGTCCGGCGCCGGCCTCGGCTATCAGGTGGCGTACGCGTATAATAATTTCGACAACCGTACGATGTATGGGCTGATGCTGCTGATCGTGGTCGTGGTCGGGCTGGTGAACGCGGCCCTCGATGCGGCGAACCGCCGGCTGCAAGCCCGGCAGGGCTGACCGGGTGCGCCATGGCGGGACGATCCTGCTGCTGCTGTGCGTGGCACTGGGCTGGCAAGGGCTGAGCATGGTTGCTGGCGGGGCCGGGTTGGTCGCCCCGCTGGTGGCGCTGGCCCGGTTGGGCGTGCTGCTGCGTGCGCCGCCGTTCTGGGCCGACGTGGCGGCCACCGGGCAGGCCTTCGC
>CAZZVB010000328.1:0-3142 GCA_964657445.1 uncultured Burkholderiaceae bacterium
GTAGCCCGTCATGTTAGGCCTTGAGCCTGGCATCCACGGCGAAGCCGTTTCACAGGCTCGGCTGACGTGGAAATGGCCGCTGCGAGTTCACCGTCACAATGCCGACGTGGCAGGACGCCGTGGATACCAGGCTCAAGGCCTGGCATGACAATGACGCACCGCCAAGGCCGAGTTGCCGGTGCCGCAACCCGCCCTCTAACGAGGGGAGAGGGTCTTTGCCAACTCGTCAAACGCCTTGAGCCGGGCGATCAGCGCCGGCATCTCGCGCAGAGGGATCATGTTCGGCCCGTCGCTGGGCGCGTTGTCCGGGTCGGGGTGGCACTCGATGAACACCGCGGCTACGCCGACTGCCAAGGCAGCACGCGCCAGCACCGGTGCGAACTCCCGCTGGCCGCCGCTGCTGGCGCCAAGACCGCCGGGTTGCTGGACGGAGTGGGTGGCGTCGAACACCACCGGGTAGCCGGTGCGCGCCATGATCGGCAATGACCGCATGTCCGAGACCAGCGTGTTGTAGCCGAACGAGGCGCCGCGTTCGGTCAGCAGGACACGCTCGTTTCCGGTCGCGGCGATCTTGGCGGCGACGTTGGTCATGTCCCAGGGGGCGAGGAATTGGCCCTTCTTGACGTTGATCGCCGCCCCGGTCTCGCCGGCCGCGATCAGCAGATCGGTCTGGCGGCACAGGAAGGCGGGGATCTGCAGCACATCCACCGCCGCGGCCGCCGGGGCACATTGGCCGGCGTCATGCACGTCGGTCAGCACCGGGCACCCGAACCGCTCCCGCACCGCGGCCAGGATGGCAAGGCCCTGCTGCAGCCCGACCCCGCGAGCGGCCGAGGCGCTGGTGCGGTTCGCCTTGTCGAAGCTGCTTTTGTAGATCAGCGGCACCCCGGCCGCTCCCGCCATGGCGGTCAGCGCATCCGCCATCTCGAACGCGTGCGCTTCGGATTCGATCTGGCAAGGGCCGGCGATCAGGGTGAATGGGAGGGTATTGCCAACGTGCAAATCACCGATAGGAACCCGAAGGTGAGCGCCATTCATGGTTTTGGTTCGGAAAAGTGTTGCAGGATGAGATGCGCGCGTTCTCTGGCGATCTCAGGCTTCAGGCCATAGAGCTGCGAGATTTTCGGGTGTGTCCGGTCATCTGACCCGTTGGAAAACAGGTTCAGCACCTGAATGCCATCTCGCTTCGAACCCGACCAATGCAAGTCAGTCATAGAGTTGTGGCCTGGCTGCAGCTTTGAAGGTGCAATACTTCTTACGAGTGCCACGCGACTCTCCTAAACCAACCGCGCCTGCTTCACCGCCGCCGCAATGAATCCGCTGAACAGCGGGTGTGGGTCCAGCGGCTTGCTCTTCAGCTCCGGGTGGTACTGCACGCCGACGAACCACGGGTGGCCCGGCAGCTCCACCGTCTCGGGCAGGATGCCGTCCGGCGACAGCCCGCTGAATCGCAGCCCGGCGCTCTCCAACTGCTCGCGGTAATGGATATTCACCTCGAACCGGTGACGGTGCCGCTCAGTGATCTCCGCCGCGCCGCCATAGACCCGGCGCACCAGCGAACCTTCACCCAGGATCGCCGGGTAGGCGCCGAGCCGCATCGTGCCGCCGAGGTCGCCGCCTGCCTCGCGCGTCTCGATCTCGTTGCCGCGCGCCCATTCCGTCAGTAGGCCCACGACCGGCTCATCGCAGGGGCCGAACTCCGTGGAGGACGCGCCGGGCAAGCCGGCCAAATGCCGCGCGGCCTCGATCACCGCCATCTGCATGCCGAAGCAAATGCCGAAGAACGGGACGCGATGCTCCCGCGCGAAGCGGACGGCCTCGATCTTGCCCTCTGTCCCCCGCTCACCGAACCCCCCGGGCACCAGGATGCCGTGCACGCCTTCTAGCCGCGCCACCGCGTGCGGCTGCTCGAACACCTGGCTATCGACCCAGTCGAGGTGCACGCGCACGCCATTGGCGATGCCGCCATGCGTCAGCGCCTCGTTCAAGGACTTATAGCTGTCGAGCAGGTTGGTGTACTTGCCGACCACCGCGATCCGCACCTCGCCCTCGGGCGCACGGACGATGTCAACGATGCGCTGCCAGCGGGCGAGGTCGGGGCTCGCATCGTGCTGTGGCAGGCCGAAATGGCGCAGCACTTCGCCGTCCATGCCCTCGCGGTGATAGCTGATCGGCACCTCGTAGATCGTATCCACGTCGAGCGCCGCCACCACCGCCTCGACCCGCACGTTGCAGAACGAGGCGATCTTGCGCCGTTCGCCGTCCGGGATCGGCCGGTCGCAGCGGCACAGCAGCATCTGCGGCTGGATGCCGACGTTTTGCAGTTCCTTGACCGAATGCTGCGTCGGTTTGGTCTTCAACTCCCCGGCGGACCGGATGTAGGGCACCAGGGTCAGGTGCACGAACATGGTCTGCTGCGGCCCGAGTTCGTTGCCGAGCTGACGGATCGCCTCCAAGAAGGGCAGGCTTTCAATGTCACCGACGGTGCCGCCGATCTCGATCAGGGCGAAATCCAGTTCCTCGCCGTTCTCGTCCTGCAAGTCGCGGACGATGACTTCCTTGATGGCGTCGGTGATGTGCGGGATCACCTGGACGGTGGCGCCGAGGTAGTCGCCCCGGCGCTCCTTGGCGATCACCTCCGAATAGATCCGCCCCGTGGTGGCGTTGTCGCTGCGGGTGGCGTGCACGCCGGTGAACCGCTCGTAATGGCCGAGGTCGAGATCGGTCTCCGCGCCGTCATCGGTGACGAACACCTCGCCATGCTGATAGGGGCTCATCGTGCCCGGATCGACGTTGAGATAGGGGTCGAGCTTGCGCAGGCGGACGGAATAACCGCGGGCCTGCAACAGTGCGCCGAGCGCCGCGGAGGCGACGCCCTTGCCCAGGGAGGAAACCACGCCGCCGGTGATAAATACGAACCGCGTCATGGACCGCCTCCATACACCGCCGAATCGGTCGGCGTGAAGCCGTCAATCAGGGCTTGGATGGCTCCGGTGCTGGCGCGGGCGCTGTTGGAGTTTCCGCAGCCGGGGCCGGCGCCGTCGCGGTTGGGGGCGTCGCGGCGGCCGGGGCTTCCGCCGCGGGCGCCGGGCCGGCCGGCGGTTGAACCGGAAGGGCAGGCGTGGTGCGCGTCGGCGGCACG
>CAZZVB010000329.1:0-3008 GCA_964657445.1 uncultured Burkholderiaceae bacterium
TACGCCGCCGTGGTGAAATACAAAGCCGGTTGCGGTGTCTGATGAAGCAGTTCACAGCCGCTTTGCTTGCCGCTTGTTTCTGTATTGGCGTCGCACGCGCTGACGACAACCCCCTTGCACGCTACGACGACCACAGCACAACGGGGATGACCCGTGTTGCTGGGCCGAACTATGCAAACGAGAACTATGGCTACGCCATCATCATTCCAACCGGTCAGACCGGTTGGATGAATTCGCCGCCCGCTCCTAACCACGGCATCCGCATCTTCCTGGGTCCGCAGAGGTCTATCGAAGTCGATGCCAGCTTCGATTCCGCGCTGCTCGGCTCGACGACCGCGGTTGCGGATGATGCCGTGAGCAGCTGGCCGAGCAAGGATGCCACGAAGCATCAGACCGCCATGGGCGGCCAGCCTGCCGAACAGGTCACGGTGACCGGCCCAGGGAACCGCCGCCGCGTTGTCATCGTCCAGTGGGCCGGGCAGGGCCAAGACGATGCCATCGTCTTCACGGTCAGCTTGGAAACAAACTCGCGTGATGCCGTCAAGGATGAGCACACTTTCGATGCCGTACTGAAATCCTTCAAACGAGTCCCCCGCGTCTCCTAGCAATGAACCGGGTGCGACATCCCCACCAAGGCGCGGTGACGTGGACGAAGCGCCGACAGGATCAAGGCTCTGGTGTGCACTGGCTGGGGGACGTGGATTCGAACCACGATAAGCAGAGTCAGAGTCTGCTGTCCTACCGTTAGACGATCCCCCACCGGCGGAGGCGCCGCTCGTAGCACCGCCGACCGGGTGTGGCAATCGGTCGCTGCCTGCTCGCGGCGTGGCGCAAATCTCTTCCCATTCGCCGCCCGCGGGGTGACACTTCGCCCATGTCGTATGCGGGGTCCCACCAAAACCTGCGGTCCAGCGCGCCCGCTTTCGCTGCGCTCGACCTGGGCACCAACAATTGCCGCCTGCTGGTTGGCGCGCCGGCGTCGCACGGCTTCCGCGTGCTGGACAGCTTCAGCCGGGTCGTCCGGCTGGGGGAGGGGCTGCATGACTCCGGCCGGCTCAGCCCGGCCGCGATGGACCGGGCGGTCGAGGCGTTGCAGGCCTGTGTGGACCGGCTGTCGCAGCGCCGGGTCCGCGGCGTGCGGGCCATCGCGACGGAGGCTTGCCGCCAGGCCGCCAATACCGGGGAGTTCGTGGAGCGCGTCGTGCAGCAGACCGGTCTGCGGCTCGAGATCATCTCCACGCGGGAGGAAGCCAAGCTTGCCCTGGAAAGCTGCGCCCCGCTGCTGGACGGCGACGGGCGCCGGGCGCTGCTGTTCGACATCGGCGGCGGCTCGACCGAGCTGGTCTGGGTGCGCCTCAACCCCGACGCGCCGCCGAGCCTGATCGGCACCTTGTCGATCCCGGTCGGCGTCGTCAGCCTGGCGGAGCGGCATGGCCCGGCGGCGTTCACCCCGGGCGGGTTTGCCGCGATGGTCGAAGACGTCGCCCGCCAGTTCGAACCGTTCGAGCGGGTGCATCGCATCCGGCAGGAGATGCGCCAGGGTGGCATCCAGTTGCTCGGCACCAGCGGCACCGTCACGACGCTGGCCGGGGAGGTGCTGGCTTTGGAGCGCTACCGGCGCATGCAAGTGGACGGGCAGGTGCTGTCGCGGGCCGCCGCGCAGGGCGCCGTCGCGGCGCTGCTGGCCATGGGGCGGCCCCGCCTGATGGCGCACCCATGCGTCGGACCGGAGCGGGCGGATTTCGTGCTGCCGGGTTGTGCGATATACACCGCGATCCATACCATGTGGCCGGCGCCCGAGGTGACCGTGGCCGATCGCGGGCTGCGGGAAGGCATGCTGCTGCGCCTGATCCGCGACGCCCGCGCCTGAACAAGGACAACACGATTGACCAAGGGTCCTGGTGGACCGCGCGGGCTGGACGTCTCGCTCAAGACGGCCAAGGGGCGCACCACTGCGCAGCAAGTCTGGCTGAAGCGTCAACTGAACGACCCGTACGTGCGGGCCGCCCAGGCCCAGGGCTGGCGGTCCCGCGCAGCGTTCAAGCTGATGGAACTGGATGACCGCTACGGGCTGATCCACCGCGGCGCCCGCGTGCTCGACCTCGGCGCCGCACCCGGCGGCTGGAGCCAGGTCGCCATCAAGCGCGGCTGCGGGCCGATCGTGGGCGTCGATCTGCTGCCGATCGATCCGGTGCAAGGCGCCCAGTTCATCCAGGGCGACTTCAACGAGCCGGACATGCCCGAACGCTTGCGGGCAGCGCTCGGCGGCCCGGCCGATCTGGTGCTGTCGGATATGGCGCCGAACACCACCGGGCACACCGCGACCGACCACATCCGCATCGTGGCCTTGGCCGACTCGGCGCTGGACTTCGCCATGCAGGTGCTGGCGCCCGGCGGCGGTTTCGTCGCCAAGGTGCTGCAAGGCGGGTCGGAGAAGCAGTTGCTCGACACGCTGAAGCGCGCCTTCGCCAGCGTGCGCCACGCCAAGCCACCGGCCAGCCGCAAGGACTCCAGTGAGTTGTATGTCGTGGCCAAAGGGTTTCGGCTTAGCCCGGGGATCGTAACACCACCGTAGCTTGCGCCGCTGCCCTGCCGGCCCTATGTCGGATCGCCAAGGCGCGGGAACCGGCCCGCCGGAGGTTTATCGCCATGGCACCCGACAATTCGTCCTACGCGGACCCGTCCAGCCGGCTGTCCGCGCCGATCATCGAGGCGCTGACCTTCGACGATGTGCTGGTCGTCCCGGCCTATTCGCAGGTGCTGCCCGCGGCGGCCGATACCCGCACCCGCTTTACCCGCACGATCAGCCTCAACATCCCGCTGATTTCCTCCGCGATGGACACCGTCACCGAAGGGCCGATGGCCATCGCGATGGCGCAGCTCGGCGGCATCGGGGTGATCCACAAGAACCTCGACCCGGCGGAACAGGCCGCGGCGGTGCGCCAGGTCAAGAAGTTCGAGTCGGGCATGGTGGTGAACCCGCTGACCATCCATCCGGACCAGACCCT
>CAZZVB010000330.1:0-2982 GCA_964657445.1 uncultured Burkholderiaceae bacterium
CCAACGGCGGTGACGGCGGCGACGGATCCAACGGCGGTGACGGCGGATCCGCGGACGCAGGCTCCGCGGATGGTGGTTCCAGCGATGGTGGTGATGCCGGAGCGGCCGGAGGTGATGGCGGGTCTGGGAGCGACGGGGGTGCGGTCGCCGGATCTGACGGCGCTGCGGAGTCAGGTGGCGACGGCGGAAGCGACGGACAGGCCGCGTAAGGGCCGCAATCGAGGTCGCAGCGGATCGTAATTTTGTGGCGGTCCGTGCGAGAGACCATTACGGTTTCAGTCTTAGTGCCGGCTAGACGGCGGATTGGGAGTGATGACGTTGGCCAAAGAACCGGAAAGCCCAGGCAGCGACCTGACGGAACTGAAGACACTGTTCAAGGTGGCGCATTCCAAGCCGGTCAACGCAGCCTTTGGGCTGGGTGCGGACGGGAAGGCCGTCGTCAAGCTGGACAAGATGATGAAGCCGGAAGCGCTCAGCAAGCTGCTGCTGGCCGCGAAGATCAAGCCGGTCTATTTTGGAACTGTCGAGATCGATTCGGCAGATGCGGCGTTGGCCAAGTTCACGATGAACAAGGCGCCCGGCGGGCTCGATAACAAGCTCATCGTTGCGCTGAAGGGCAGCGGCGTCAGTAAGGTCAGCATCGATGTCGAAGGCAACGCCGCCCCAGCGGCAGGCCCGGCAGACGCTGATGGCGACTCAGACCAAGACGCCTCGCAAGCAATGGGGGACGCGCCGCCGCCGCCTGCTGATACCGCTGCGCCGGATCCGGTTTCGGCGGCGGCTGCCGCCCCAGCGGCGCCACCGCCTTCCGATGTCCCAGCCGCTGCGCCGTCCCCTGCCGCCCCGGCCGACAGCGGGCCAGATGCCGGCGCACTGACCGTCCAGCTGACGAGCTTAGCCAAACAGATGATGACGGCGATCGCGGGGAACCCGGCGCTCAAGACCACGCTTGCGCCGCTGGCCACGGCAGCCCAAGCCAGCCTCAAGCAGGGCAATCTGCAACAAGCCGCCGCGAGTATCGCGAGTTTGCAGCAGGCGCTGTCAGGCGCGGCTGCACCCGGCGGTGCGTCCCCGCCTGCCAGTGGGGCGGCCCCCGCGGCCGCCGGTGATCCCCCGCCGGCCGATGCCGCTGCGGTCGCGCCAGCGGACACGCCAGCTGGCAAGGCCCATCTCAAGGCCGGCATGGCCTGGAAAGCGACCCATGCGAAGATGAGCGGAGACCTCGATCAGCTCACCAGCAAGTTCACCGACGCGTTCAAGGAACACCCGCAGGCCGTTGATCTGCAGAAAGCGTTCAAGGCCAAGATCGACGGTGTGCTCGGCACGCTTGACCATTCCCTGTCGGCCAAGCTGGATGAGTTGCAGGGCGCGAAGGACGGGGCCGCCCACGCCAAGATCGTGACCGAGGCGAAGGCGATCCTGGCAAAGTATCAGCAGACCGTGTCGAGCGATCCGACCATCGCTGCGATCGACAAGAATCCGTTCGCCCCGATCGGGCTGCAGAAGACGTTGAACGCGACACTGAGCACGCTTGCCAAAGTCATCGTGTAACCGATGCCGGACGCCGACACGCTGGTGCGGCCGACACTGGTCAAGGCACACGATCCGGCTGTGGCCACGATCGACGATGCGCTCGATCCAGCGCTGCAGAAGAAAATCTACGACACGCTGCGCAACGGCAATTGGAAGCACGGCTGGAAGTCGGACGCCAAGACGGATCAATTCGCGTTCTGGCATCGCCACCTGGCGGGCAGTCTGGTGCCGGACCATGCGGGACAGGACGGCAAGGGCGAGCAATACGAGTGCGCCGACGAACTGAAGCGCACCAGCCCGCTATTTCATGACGTGTGGCAGCATCTGCACGACAGGGCGCTGACCGGTCATCAATTGGTGCGGTGCTATGCCAATGCTTTTCCGTTTGGCTGCGACGGCACGATCCATACCGATTCGATCGCGGCCCATAGTTTCACCAGCGTGTACTACCCGCATGACGAGTGGAACCCGAACTGGGGCGGTGAGACGGTGTTCTTCAACCGCGGCAAAACCGACATCGTGGCTTCGGTGTATCCGAAGCCGAACCGCCTGGTTCTGTTTCCCGGCACCATCCCCCATGTCGCCCGCGGGCTGGCGCGGTCCTGCCCGAAGATGCGCATCACGCTGATGTTCAAGACGGAGCGGCCGGTGGAGACGGCCGCGTAACCCGCATCTGGAGATGCGGGCTATACGTCAGCGGACGCCTCCAGAAACGGGGTATTTGGTGGCGAGGTAATCCTCGATCTGCTGCGCCTGCGCGGTGCGCCCGGCCTGGCGCCAGCCGAAGGCGAGGTCCATCAGGTCCGGGTGGGTCAGGCCCTTCAGCGCGGGGGTGTGGAGGATCTTTACGGGGCTGCGTCTGTTCGCCGGGTCACGGGAACCGCGGTCGTTCCAGGGATACGCTAAGGTCACGAGCGCCAGGCCGAAAGTGTTCACCTCCGGGCTAAGAATCTCGGCAAGGCTGGTTTGATCCATGTACATTAGGCGGCGGCGAACCTGCTCGTCGGCGATATGCTGCAGCACGCCGATCGGCGGCAGCGGCGTCTGGCTCGCCCAGCGGAAATTCCGGTCCGATAGCGCCAGCCACTCCGCCAGGCATTCGAGCATCAAGCTGGTGTTGCGATAGAGGATGACGCCGGCGTTGAACATCGGCCGGCCATATTGGGCGCGCGAAAAGCTCGCGTCTGGCACAGCCTCCACGAGGCCGGCATCGTTGACCTCCAGCAAGGAAAAGAGCCAGGGCAGGTCCGGGGTGAGCAAGCGCGTGTCGGTGTCGAGGTGCAGCGTGCGGGCGTAGGGCGTAAGCGGCAGGCAGCGCAGCCGGTTGAGCTGGCCCTCCGCCCAGCCGGACCCGAGGCCGCTGACGCTGTCGATTTTCGTGACTGTATCGAACCGGTCGAGCTGGCAGAGGAGGTGATCTGGCCGATCGGTAAACAATGCGATCGGCAG
>CAZZVB010000331.1:0-2958 GCA_964657445.1 uncultured Burkholderiaceae bacterium
CAGGTCACCCAGTTCGGCGGCGGCGTGGCGCAGCCACTCCTCCTCCCGCGCCGCATCTACGATTTGCGCCCGCGCCGTCTCCAGCGCGCCGGCCGCCGACCGCCACGCGGACCACGTGCGGGCCACGGACCGGGTCAACGCAGGGTGGGCCGCATAGGCATCCAGCAAGGCGGCGTGGCCCGCCGGGTCAGCCAGTCCCATCTGGTCATGCTGGCCCTGCACCTCGACGAGCAGGGACCCGGCGCGCCGCAGCAGCCCCACGCTCACCGGCTGGTCGTTGACGGTCGCGCGGGACCGTCCATCCTTCGCCACAACCCGGCGCAGCACGATCTCATCCTCGAGCTCGACACCATGCTCGCTCAGCAGCCCGAGCGCGGCATGGCCTGGCGCTACCGAAAACGACGCAGCGACGCTCGCCTGCTCGGCCCCGTCGCGCACGAGGCCCTGGACTGCCCGCGAACCGAGCGCCAGGCCGAGGCTATCCAGCAAGATGGATTTTCCAGCGCCTGTCTCACCCGTCAGCACGGTGAGGTTCGAACCGAATTGCAAATCCAGCCGCTCGATCAGGACGACGTCGCGGATGGATAGCCGGGTCAGCACGGCGGCGGTGTGCGGCCGCTACGCGTCAGAAAATCGAGCCGATGTTGCGTGCGAAGAAGCCCGGCTTCGCGACCCGGCCGGACGCGTCAGGGATTTGGCCGTCATCCACAAGCTGGGCGTAGCTGTCGCTATACCAGGGGCTGCCAGGGTAGTTGTGGCCGAGCACGGCCGCGGTGCGCTTCGCCTCGTCCGTCAAACCCAGCAACAGGTATATTTCCGTCAGGCGATGCAGCGCCTCCGGGACGTGGTTGGTCGTCTGGTAGTCGTCCACCACGCGCTGGAACCGGCCGATCGCGGAGGTGTAGAGGCGCTGCTTCTCGTAGTAGCGACCGATTTCCATCTCCTTGCCGGCGAGATGGTCGCGGCAGAGATCGATCTTCAGCCGGGAATCCTGCGCGTAGGCCGACCCTGGGAAGCGGTTGACCACCTCCTGCAACGCCGTCATCGCCTGCTGCGTGCCCTTCTGGTCGCGCTGGATGTCGGCAATCTGCTCATAGTAGCTGAGCGCGCGGAGATAGTAGGCATACGCAATGTCGCGATTGGAGGGGTGCAACTGAATGAACCGGTCCAGCGATGCGATCGCGCCGGTGTAGTCATTCTGCAGATAGTTCGTGTATCCGTGCATGAGTTGCGCGTTCGTCGCGAACGACGAATACGGGTAGTATTGCTCAACATTGTCGAACTGCGCGACCGCCGTCACGTAACGCTTCGAATTCAGCGCATCGACGCCCTGGTTGTACAGCGTCTCGACCGGGGTCTTGGACGGGTCTTGTTTCGCCGCCTTTTCAAGCTGGTCGGAAGTGCCGTTCCAAGGCTCAAGGCTCTTGATCGTTTCGCAACCGCCGAGCAAGGCAGCCAGCGCGAGACAGGGCACAATTCGTTTGATCAGCAGCATTGGACTACTTCCAGGACTGCGCCGCTTATAGCCGCCGCACATCGGGAAGCGAAGCGTCATATCGGTGGCGAGGACGTCAGGCGGGCGTGGCCGCCGCCGTGATCCTGCGGTCGCCCCAGCCCTCACCCCAGCCGGACGGCGTGTCGGACCACGTCCATGCCGAACGGTCCGCAAACAGGGCGCGCAGAAGCTTGTTGTTGAGCGCGTGACCGGGGCGGTGTGCCACGAACCTGGCGTTCAGCATCGCCCCAGCCATGCTGAGGTCGCCCACCGCGTCGAGCATCTTGTGCCGGACGAATTCGTCGGTCATGCGCAGGCCGCCGGGGTTGAGCACCCGCGCGCCGTCCACGACCACGGCGTTCTGCAGACTGCCGCCGCGCGCAAGCCCGGCCGCCTGCAAACCGGCGATATCGGCCGACATGGCGAAGGTGCGGGCGCTGGCCAATTCCTTGCGGAAGCTGGTTTCGCTCAGTTGCATCGAAAGCGCCTGGCTGCCGATCGCCTCGGCCGCGAAGTCGATCGACACCGACAGCTCAAATCCGTTCGCCGGCCGAAGCTCCGCAAAGGACGCGCCATCGGACACACGGACAGGGTGCAGGACCTCGATCACCCGCGACGGCGCATCGAGTTCCACCGTTCCGGCGCAGTCGATGAGGAACACGAACGGCGCGGCCGACCCATCGAACACCGGCACTTCCGGGCCATCCAGCGCCACGATGGCGTTGTCGATCCCGCAGGCCGAAAGCGCGGCCATCACATGCTCGACGGTGCCGACACGCACATGCGGCGCCGCCGGGTCGCACAGCACGGTGCAGAGCCTGGTGTCGCTGACACGGTCGAACCGGGCTTCCACGTCGGCGCCCAAATCGGTGCGGCGGAAAACGATGCCGGTGTCTGCCGGGGCTGGCTGCAGTTCAAGTTCAATCCGCACGCCGGAATGCAGACCGATGCCGACGCAGCCGATGGAGGCAGCAAGCGTGCGCTGCCGGGTGCGGGCTGGCTCAGTCAGATCGTGCGGCAGTCCGTCCATACGCATTACCCTTGCAGGGCCAAAGCCCGGTCGTTACGGCGAGGCGCGCGTATCAGCGCCGATCGGCAACCTATGGCGTGGACTGCGTAGCGCCAAGTCAATCATTGTTGCCGAGTATTTCGATGCAAGTGCCTGTTTTTACGATATTTCTATGGCTGACATACCGCACTGCGGCATGAGCGTCCGTAACAAACGGGTGACCCCGCATGAGCTGACTGCTCACGCGGGGCCAACGATCAGGAGGACTGGCGGCGCAGGAACGCCGGGATCTCCAGACCCATTTCCTCGGTCTGTGCCGGGCGGACCGACGCGGTCGCCTCGTGGCCGTTCGGGTAGCCGGTGCCGGCGCGCCCGGTGAGCGACGGCTCCGAACGGGGTGGCTCCACCGGGGCGGCCGGCGCGGCACGCCCACGGATCGCGCCGGTGACGATGC
>CAZZVB010000332.1:0-2898 GCA_964657445.1 uncultured Burkholderiaceae bacterium
ACTCCGGCATTGTTGACCAGGATATCCACGCCTAGGTGTGTCTGCATGACGGCCTTCGGCAACTCGGCGACCGCCTGCTTGTCGGTGACGTCAGCGACATGAAGGCTGGTTGTCACTGCCTCTCCCGCAAGCATCTGCGTCTCTCTGAGGCTATCGAGATTGAGTCCGGACAGGGCAAGGTTGCAGCCTCGTTTGGCGAGGGAAATGCTGATCGCCCGTCCGATGCCGGATCCGGCGCCAGTCACGAGCGCGGTCTTCCCTTGAAGCTGCATCATGCGCCGCCGCCCACTTCTGGCTTTCTGGTCCGTGTTCTGGCGGCTAGGCCGGGAACTCGACCGGGATGTCGATCAAGGTATTCAGCAGCCGGTAGTAGTTATCGAGCACGGTGGACTGCTCCGGCGTGCTCGCCACGGTGAAGAGCGTGGGGGCAGTGCCGTCCCGGCCTTTGTTGCTGATCGACGCGAATGTTGCCGCGTCGGCGATCCCGCCGCGCAAGGCGTAATTGCCAGGGCGCAGCTGGAGGACCGGCAGATCGCAGACGAATTGCCCATTGCCAACGTTCGTGCGGCAAGGCGGCCCGTTTACGCCGTCGGCATTCGCAGTGATCGTGATCAACAAGTCAGGCGTGCAGATGTCGAAACCCCATGCAACGTTCATCGCAATGTTGGACCGGTAATGCAGCACAATGCGCGCCCGCCCGCCCGTCGTCAGTTCCGCCGCCCCGACAGGCAGGATTTGCATGTCGTCGAGAATGATCGGCTGATCTTCGCTCAGCGGCGGCAACCCGGCGTCGCTTTCTCGGAGGTTCGTGATCATTGGCATCGGATCGTCTGTCGGTTGCTCTGCTGCAGGTGCCAGGATCGGGGCGCCTTGGCCTTGCTTCGGGCCGCCCTGATCGAAATGGAAAGCCACCCCCTCCGTCGCCGACCCATCGAACACCTTGCGCCCGCGCTCCAGCACGATGGCGCGGTTGCAGATCGACCCGATCAGGTAGGGATCGTGCGCCACCAGCAGCATCGACCCGCCGCGCTTCAGATAGCCGGCCACGTGGCTGACGCATTTGCGGCGGAATGCCAGGTCGCCGACCGCCAGCACTTCGTCCACGATCAGGATGTCCGGCTCCAGATGGGCGGCGATGGAGAAACTGAGCCGCGCCCGCATGCCGGTGCTGTAGGTCTGCACCGCCGAGTCGATGAAGTCCGGGATGCCGGCGAACTGGATGATGTCGTCGATGATGTCATCGACCTCGGCCCGGGAAACGCCGAACACCGAGGCATTGACGTAAACGTTCTCCCGCCCGGTCAGCACGGCGTTGAACCCTAAGCCCAACTCGGTCAGCGCCACGATGCGGCCCGTCGTTGCGATGCGCCCTGTCGTGAGCTTGCGCTGACCGGTGATGAGTTTGATCAAGGTGGACTTGCCGGAGCCGTTCTCGCCCAGCAATCCCAGGCTGTCGCCGCGGTTCATGGTGAAGGTGACGCCGTCCACCGCCCAGAACTCGTCCGGCCGCAATCCGCTGGCGGACGAGCGCCGCAAGGTGATCGCGTCCGTCACGTCGCGCACGCCATACCACAGCGCCCGCTTCAGGTTGCGGCAGTATTTCTTGCCGACGGCCTCGGCCTCGATCAGCGGCAGGGAAGACTGCGCGGCTGCCAATGGCAGGGCTTCGCGCTCGGGCGCCATGACGGTCATCCGTTCGTCCTGTCGATCACGATCGGCAAGGCCACATTATGGAATGTCGCTGCCGCCACGAACAGGATCAGCGTGAACACCGTGGCCCCAAACAACTCGCCCGGCATCGAAACGAAGCCGCGGAAGGCCAGGTCGCGCGCCGTGACCAGCAGCGGCGTCACCGGGTTAACCTCGCGCATGATGATCGCGGCCAGGCCATTCGCCGGCGGCGTGAAGATCACGGGGGTCAAGAAGAACCAGAATGTCGTCACGATCGGAACGATCCGGCCCACATCGTTGTACAGCAGCCCGATCGGCGCCAGGATCATGCCGATCGAGGCGCCTAGCATCACAACGAGGCCGAAACAGACCGGCGCCAGCAACACCGTCCAGCTCGGCGCCACGCCGTAGATCACCGCCGCCACGGCGATCACCGCTGCCTTCAGGCCGAAATTGATCGCCACCTGGCCCAACCGCGCCAAGACGACGGCCTCCGCCGGGACGTTGGTTTTGGAGATCAGCCCCTGTTCGGACAGCAGGCCGGACATCGGCGCATCCATGCCCTCGGTAAAGCCGGACCAGATCATCAGGCCGACCAGGACGTAGAACGGATAGGGCATCTGCACGTCGCCGACGTTGATGATGCGTGCTTCCTGGAACAGGACCGCCCAGGCCGCCGTCACCAGCACCGGCAGCAGGCTCAGCAGAATGCCCAGCACGGATTGACGATACTGGCTGACCAGATCCCGCCGCAGCATCTCCCGGATCAGGTGGCGTGACCGGAACACGTCCCTCGCAACGCTGCTCCATAGCGCCAGCGGCCGGCGCAGCCGATTATCCGGCATATGAACGATCACATGCGCGGCGGCGTGAGAGATGTCACTCATGGGGGAGCCGTTTATGCGGTCATTGCGATGTAGTAAATATAAAACCGCAATCCGGCACTCAAGCGAAATGCTGCACCGCCGAACGGTCAACTGCGGCGCACGGCGCCGGCTGGACGAACCAGCCGGCGGGTTGCTCGTCGCGGCTAGAGCATCATCCGATCATCTTGCTATCTGATCGGATAAAGATGCTCGCCTAAACAAAGAGCTAGAGCTTTTTCTCCGATCCACTTCGATCGGAAAAAGCTCTAGACGACGGCGATGTCGTTCACGACGCTGGTGGCGCCGGGGGCCGACCAGGCTGTACGCGCAGCAATCTGACGCTCGTCGAACGAATGCACGG
>CAZZVB010000333.1:0-2882 GCA_964657445.1 uncultured Burkholderiaceae bacterium
ACGTGTTCGACATCGAACCACTGCCGCCGGATGACCCGATCCTGAAGGCGCCGAATACGCTGCTCACCCCGCATCTCGGCTACGCGACGCGGGAGAGCTACGAGTCCTACTTTCCAGCGATGCTCGAGGATATCGAGGCCTGGATTAACGGGACGCCGATCCGCGTTTTGCCACTGGATTAGCGGGCAGAGTGAGGATTGTTACTCAACAACGCTAAGGTCAAACGAAGCATCGCATAGCCGAAGGACGCCTTGCCGGCCGGGCCGATGGCTTGGAGCGGGACCGAGCCGTTCGGCGAGTGGGTGAAGCCCGGCGGCAGCTCCACCATGAACAGGCCAACTTAGGTGTCGTCACCGGGCGGAGGCTTGTCCGCCCTGGTGCCGCTCGATGGCGCCGAGACGCGCTCGGCATTGCCATCCCTGGCTTTCACCACCTTACGGCAGAGCCCGGCAGCGGTTCGTTACTGGTCGGGATAGCTGTGGGTTTCCGCGGCGCCCCCGGGGTGGGTCACGGCGCCGAGATGGGCCGGGCCGACCAGCTGAGCGAATTTCCAGATCGCGCCACTGTTGTAGTCCGTGCCGCGCGGCGTCCAGGCGGCCCGGCGTTCCGCCAGTTCCGCATCGGTCAGATCGACGTGGATGGTCCCCTCCACTGCGTCCAGCACGATACGGTCCCCGTTGCGGAGCAGCGCGATCGGGCCGCCGAGTGCTGCTTCTGGCCCGACATGGCCGATGCAGAAGCCCCGGGTGCCGCCAGAGAACCGGCCGTCGGTGATGAGTGCGACGCTTTCCCCCATGCCCTGCCCGTAGATGGCGCTGGTGGTGGACAGCATCTCCCGCATGCCGGGTCCGCCGCGCGGCCCCTCGTAGCGGATGACGATGACGTCGCCGGCCTTGTAGGCGCGTTGCTGTACCGCCTCGAACGCGTCCTCTTCGCAGTCGAAGCAGAGCGCCGTGCCTTCGAAGCGTTGCTTGGCCATCCCAGCCACCTTCACAATGGCGCCGTCCGGAGCAAGGTTGCCGCGCAGCCCGACGACGCCGCCTGTCGGCGTGATCGCGCGGGACACCGGGTAAACCACGTCCTGGTCGGTGGGGAACACGACGTCCGCGTGGTTCTCCGCCAGGGTCTTGCCGGTGACGGTCAGGCAGTCGCCATGCAGCAGGCCGCCATCCAGCAGCGCCTTGATGATCACCGGAATACCGCCGATGCGGTGCACGTCGAGTGCGACGTATTTGCCGCCCGGCTTCAGGTCGGCGATGTAGGGCGTGCGGCGGAAGATTTCGACCACATCGTCCATGGTGAAACTGATGCCGGCCTCATGCGCCATGGCAGGCAAATGAAGCCCGGCGTTGGTGCTGCCGCCGGTCGCAGCGACGACCACGGCCGCATTCTCGAACGCTTTCCGCGTGCAGATATCGCGCGGCCGGATGTTGCGCTCGACGAGGTCCATGACGGCGCGCCCGCTGGCGACGGCCCAACGGTCACGGTCCTCATACGGCGCGGGGGCGCCGGCGGAACCCGGCAGCGCCAGGCCGATCGCCTCGGACACGGTCGCCATGGTGTTGGCGGTGAACTGGCCGCCGCAGGCGCCGGCGGACGGGCACGCCACACATTCCAGCTCATGCAGCTCCTCGTCCGTCATCTTGCCGGCCGCGTGCTGGCCCACGGCCTCAAACACGTCCACCACGGTGACGTCGCGGCCCTGGAAGCGGCCGGGCAGGATAGAGCCGCCATACATGAACACGCTCGGCACGTTCAGCCGCAGCATGGCCATCATCATGCCGGGCAGCGACTTGTCGCAGCCAGCCAGGCCGACCAGCGCGTCGTAGCAGTGCCCGCGCACCGTGAGTTCGACCGAGTCGGCGATGCACTCGCGGGAGACCAGCGAGGACTTCATGCCCTGGTGGCCCATGGCGATGCCGTCGGTCACCGTGATGGTGGTGAACTCGCGCGGGGTGCCGCCCGCTTCGTTGACGCCCAGTTTCACCGATTGGGCTTGGCGTGACAGGGCGATGTTGCAGGGCGCCGCCTCGTTCCAGCAGGTCGCCACGCCCACGAAAGGCTGGTTGATGGCGTCCTCTTCCATCCCCATCGCGTAATAGTAGGACCGATGCGGCGCACGGCTTGGGCCGACGCTCACATGGCGGGACGGCAAGCGGGACTTATCCCAGCGTTTTGTCAGCATGACGGCGTTCTCCCCTAATTGATCGGCTGCATTGGCAGTGGCAGCCTCACCCGATCCGCCTCAGCGCGGCTTCCAGCCTGGCGATCTCTGCCTGGAAGGAGACCAGCCGCTCGCGGTTCTCCTCCACGACTTCCGGTTTCGCGCGGGCGACGAAGTCAGCCTGGGCAAGTTTGGCCTCGACTTTCCTCGCCTCGGCCTGCGCCTTGCCAAGATCCCGCGTCAGACGTGCGGACTCGGCCGCAATGTCGATTAGGCCTTCCAGCGGCAGCACGATTGTCGCCTCGTCCAGCCCCATTTGTGCACTGTTGCGTGGCGGCTCGCCCTGCAGCGGCAACACCTCGCTGGCGCGCGCCATGCGGCCGATCACTTCTGACCAGCGGTCCGCGCGGTCCATGGTGTCGGGAGCAGCGTCGCGCAGCAGCAGCGGGGCGAGGATGCTCGGCGGGACGTTCATTTCGGAGCGGACGGTCCGCACCTCGCCCACTAGACGCACCAGCCAATCCAGTTCCGCGCGCGCCGCGGCGGCGCCGGGCACGGCGGCCGGTTCGGGCCAGGGGGCGTGGATCAGGGCAGCCGCCTCGCCAAAGCCGAACTCGGCCCAGAGCGTGGCCGTGACGAACGGCATCACCGGGTGCATCAAGCGCAGCAGCAGCCCCAGAACGTGGGCCGCCGCGGCCCGCAACTCCGGGTAGATCGG
>CAZZVB010000334.1:0-2845 GCA_964657445.1 uncultured Burkholderiaceae bacterium
GGCGGCAGGCCGGATTTCTGCTGCATCACCCAAACCATCGCGTCGAGCGGGTTGGTGATGACGATCACGAAGGCGTCCGGGCAGTGTGCCTTGATGCCCTCGGCCACCTGCGCGATCACGCCGGCATTCTTGGCGACCAGGTCGTCGCGCGACATGCCGGGCATGCGCGGGAACCCGGCCGTGACGATCACGACGTCCGACCCGGCGATCGCGCTGTAATCGCTGCTGCCGGTCATGTGGCTATCGAAGCCGTCCACCGGGGCCGACTGCATGATGTCCAACGCCTTGCCGGCGGCCACGCCGCCGAACACGTCGAACAACGCCACGTCGCCGAGGTCCTTGAGACCGACGAGGTGGGCCAGGGTGCCGCCGATATTGCCGGCGCCGATAAGGGCGATCTTATTGCGAGCCATGGGAGTCCTTCCGGGAGGAGGCACGTGGGATAAGCCCGCCAGGGCGGCCGGGCGTCCGGAAGGCAGGGTTGCCTACTCCAATCAATGTGGAGGGGCAAGCCGCAGCGTCACGTCAGATGTTGCAATGCCAGCCACGCCTCGCCTTGCATCTCCTCGAGGCGGGAGGCCGTGCGCTCGAACGCCTTGGCGCCCTCGCCGCGCTCGTAGAGTTGGTCCGGCGCCGCATCGGCCGAGGCCACCAGCTTCACCCGGTGTTCGTAGAGCGCGTCCACCAAGGTGATGAACCGGCGTGCCTGGTCGTAGTTGTCCGGACCGAGCCGCGGTATGCCATCCAGCACCAGCGCCTGGTAGTGCGTCGCCACCGCCAGATAGTCCCCCGGCCCGAGCGGCTGGCCGCAGAGTGCCGCGAAGTCGAAGCGCGCCACATCGCCGGCTGCGAGCGGGATTCGCAACGTCCGGCCGTGCACGGTCAGCCGCTCCGCCTTTGGCGTGGCGTCGTTGGCCAGGTTGGCGAAAGCGCGGTCCAGCGCGGCGTCTGCACGGCGGTCGGCGGGGACGTGCCAGGTCGGCAGCCCGCGCAGCCGGTCGCGCCGGAAGTCGCGGCCGCCATCCAGCACCAGCACGTCCAGATGCTGTTTGATGAGGCCGATGAACGGCAGGAAGGCATCGCGGCCGGGTCTGCCGCGGAACAGATCGTCCGGCGTGGTATTGGATGTCGCAACAACGACAACGGACCGTTCGAACAGCGCGGCGAACAGCCGGCCTAGGATCATGGCGTCGGCGATGTCGTTGACCTGGAATTCGTCGAAGCACAGCAGCGCGGCACTGCGCGCGATGTCCTCGGCCAGGGGCGGGATCGGGTCAGCGCCGCCGGGATTGGCCTGCTTCCAGGCAAACACCTTGGCATGCGCATCCTGCATGAACGCGTGAAAGTGCATGCGCCGCTTCCGCTCGACCAGCGCCTCGGCAAAGAACAAATCCATCAGCATCGACTTGCCCCGGCCGACTTCGCCGACGAGGTAGAGCCCGCTCGGGCCGGTCGGCGCCTCATCCACGGCGCGGCGGCGCAGCACGCGGGAGAAGAAGCCGTTTCGCTCCGGCGTCAGCGGAGGGTCGTAGCCGCGCAGCTTGGTCCATAAATCCTGCAGCCGCTCCGCCGCGACCGCTTGCGCCGGGTCCGTGGACAAGGCGCCGCTGGCTAGGCGGGCGCGATAGGCAGCGAGCGGGCCGGCGCTGGAAGGGGTTGTGACTGAGTTCATTGTGGCGGGCGCCTTAGCCCGGCGTTGCCTCAACTTCAATCAACTGCGAGCGTGTCAACCATTCTAATGACTTAGACTTATATCCTCGTGTGAGATGTGCAGCGAGGGGCGTTGCGATATGATGAAGACCGGATTTGGCTTGCTGATCGGTGCGATACTTGTTTGCGGTTCGGTTGCGGCGCGAGCCAATGCGCCCGTCATGGAGCATCGCTGCATTGCCGTTG
This sequence comes from uncultured Burkholderiaceae bacterium, assembly GCA_964657445.1. Classification (GTDB taxonomy): domain Bacteria; phylum Pseudomonadota; class Alphaproteobacteria; order Acetobacterales; family Acetobacteraceae; genus LMUY01. The sequence goes on from CAZZVB010000334.1 coordinate 1,897, forward strand.
GCAGTGGAATCGATCGGGTGGCCGCAACGGTCGCCAACCCACAGGATTGCTGCACCGGTCGGATGCAGTGTTCGCAATTCCTCTCCACGACGACCGTGGTTCGGCCCCAGCGTGAGCAGCACACCTAGTCCCTGGCCGACGCGGCGCTTGAATGGCGCCGGGTCCGGGTCGTAATAGCTGGCCATGGACGCAATGCCGATCTCGAACGACCGCCTGGACCTGGCTGCGCTAGTCGCCACGCCGGTCGCTGTGGACCCATTCCCGCATGTGGTGGTGCCGCATTTTGTCCCCCCGGCCTTTCTCGGCCGCATCCAGGCCGACCTGCCGCCCATGGCGAGCGGCGGCTCCTTCCCGCCGCAGTCCCTCCGGCTCGGTGCGGCGGCAGCGTCACTGGTGGCGCAGATGGAAGGGCCTGAGATGAAGGCCGCCATTGCCGCCAAGTTCGGCCTCGACCTGGCTGACGCACCCATCATGCTCACCATGCGTGGACGCACGCGGGAGAAGGACGGGCGCATCCATACCGATTCGAGCGCGAAGCGTGTGACGGTGTTGCTTTATCTCAACCCGCAGACCGACGCCTGGTCCAAGCAGGAGGGCTGCCTGCGACTGTTGCGGTCGGCGACCGATCTTGAGGATTACGCCGTCGAGGTGCCGCCGGTGAACGGCACGCTGCTGGTCTTTCCGAACGGCCCGACGACGTGGCACGGCCATCGCCAGTTCGTCGGCCAGCGCCATGCGATCCAACTGAATTACATGACCAACGACCGCCGCGCGCAAAGCGAATTGCGCCGGCACCGTTGGTCCGCCTTCGTGAAGCGCTTCGCTGCATGATCCTGCTGGATTGGATCCTGGCGACCATCGGCCTGTCCTGCTGGTTCGGCGCCCTTGGCTGGTACTTCCGCAAGGACATGATGGCGGTCTGGGCACGGCGGAAGATCGCTGGTTTCCG
>CAZZVB010000335.1:0-2796 GCA_964657445.1 uncultured Burkholderiaceae bacterium
AAGCGCCATCCAACGCGAGTGCGCCGGCATCGTGATAGGCGACCAGCAGCGCGTTCGGCTGGAAGTGCTGGATCGCCGCAGCGATCACCGTGGGCGGCGTGACCAGTGCCAGGTTCATCCGCACCAGCCAGACCTGCCCGGCATATTCGCTGAAATCCCCTGCAACTTCGTCGCCGAAACTGTCGGCGATCAGGAGCAGGCGGCCAGGGCCCGGGCGCGTGAAGGCGACGATTGCTTCCGGCAGCGCCGGGTCGCAGCGGGCGCCGGCGCATTGCGCGATCCCGGCCGCCTTCAGGTTCGGCGTGCCGATGCGATCTTCCAGGCCCAGCCCCGGATAGAAGCCGTTCAGGTCGGAGGAGCGATTGTCCGGCCGCAGCGCCAAGCTGAGCGTCCGGCGCAGGCCCATTCCCTCGGCGGCGTCTTCCGCGACGCGCAGCGGTCCTTCCCCGGCCCAATGGAAGTGACGGCGCGGCAGGACGTCGAAGCGGGGTTTGAGGGACGTCATCAGGGCGGTGGGGTAATCGACCGCCGCGTCGTGGAGCAGTGCCGCCACTTGGTCGGCGGCGGGGCGGGTGCAGCCAATGCCCGGCGGCAGATCCTCCGGGTAGATGCGCGGGGCTGTCGGGATGATGAGGACACGGAACGGCAGGCCGGTGCTGCGGGCAGCGTCGAGCACGCCCTGGACCAGCGTGGCCGACCGGGCGATCTCGGTGCCGGTGACCCCGTCTCCGCAGACGTCGCGGATGAGCGAGCCGGGTGCGCTGCCTTCGTGATTGCCGAGGAAGAGGCGGCCGTTTTGCCCCGCTACGATCGGTGGCGGCACGTAGCCGGTCAGGCGGTGGCGGAGCCAGTGTTCGAAGCGTTCGACGGCGGGTGGCTGCCAGATGAGTGCCGCAGCGAAGCTGAGTGTGATCGCAACGGCGAGCCAGCGGAGCTTCAACCCAACCATCCCCACTCTATAAAAGCCCTCTCCCCTTCGAAGAGGGTTGGGTGAGGGACACGCCGCACAGCTCTAGGGTCCGGTGGTGCTGGCCCCTCACCCCGGCCCTCTCCCGCAGGGAGAGGGAGAGGACAAGTGTCAGTGCGTGTCGATGGGGACCGCCGTGATGCTGTTGTAGGGGCTGCCGCCTTTGCTGAGCGCTTGGGTGGACCAGACGAGATACACCAGCACGTTGCGCTCGTGATCATACATCCGGGTGACGCGGATCTCCTTGAACAGCCAGTTGGCGCTGGCGCCGAACACCACCTCGTTGTCGGGGATCTTGCCCTGCACCGATACCGGGCCGGTGGCGCGGCAGGCGATGGAGAAGCGGCTCGGGTCCGTCGCCAAGCCGAAGGACCCGGCGACCCCGCCGGTTTGCGCGCGCGACATGTAGCAGCTCACGTTGGCGACCCTTGGGTCGTCGTAACGCTCCACCACGATCTTGTCGTTGCCGCCGAGGATGCGGAACGTGGTGCTGACGTCGCCGATCGTGGTCGGGTCCGTGCCCGCCGCCCAGGCAGGTGCTGCCATGACCAGGCAGGCCAGGATGGCAGGCAGGATCCGGCGCATCAGTTGCGCGCCTTGTCCACCAGCGCGTTCTGCTTGATCCACGGCATCATGCCGCGCAGCGTCTCGCCCACCTTTTCGATCGGGTGTTCGGCCATGCGGCGGCGCGTGGCCTTGAAGCTGGACTGGTTGACCTTGTTCTCGAGCATCCAGTCCCGCGCGAAGCGGCCGGATTGGATGTCGGTCAGCACGCGCTTCATCTCCGCCTTGGTCTCGTCGGTGATGATGCGCGGGCCGGTGACGTATTCGCCGTATTCGGCGGTGTTGGAGATGGAATAGTTCATGTTGGCGATGCCGCCCTCGTAGATCAGGTCCACGATCAGCTTCACTTCGTGCAGGCACTCGAAATACGCCATCTCGGGCGCGTAGCCGGCTTCGACCAGCGTCTCGAACCCGCCCTTGATGAGTTCCACCAGGCCGCCGCAGAGCACGACCTGCTCCCCGAACAGGTCGGTTTCACATTCTTCCTTGAACGTGGTCTCGATGATGCCGGCGCGGCCACCGCCGATGGCGCTGGCATAGGATAGGGCTATTTCGAGCGCGTTGCCCGACGGGTCCTGCGCGACGGCGACCAGGCAGGGCACGCCGCCGCCGCGCTGGTATTCGGAGCGCACGGTGTGGCCGGGGCCTTTTGGCGCGATCATGAACACGTCGATGTCGGCGCGCGGATCGAGCAGGTTGAAGTGAACGTTCAGCCCGTGCGCGAAGGCGAGTGCGGCGCCCGGCTTCATGTTCGGCGCCAGCTTTTCGCGATACAGATCGCCCTGGATCTCGTCCGGCGTCAGCACCATCACGACGTCCGCCTCACGGGCGGCATCCGCCGGGTCCATGACTTTCAGGCCCACGGCCTCGGCCTTGGCGACGCCCACCGAACCGGCGCGCAGCCCGACGATGACGTTGGTGACGCCGCTGTCGTGCAGGTTCTGGGCATGGGCATGGCCCTGGCTGCCGAAGCCGATGATCGCGACCTTCTTGCCCTTGATCAGGTTCACGTCGGCATCGCGATCGTAGTAAACGCGCATAGTATTGTGTTCCTTGAACTGTATTTGAAAGTGGGGAGCGATAAAGGTCTCAATTCTTGCTTGGACCTAACACCTCTCCGTTGTTAGCCTCGTCGATTGCCAAAGGATCGCTGAGTTCGCTTACCACAATCGCGCGGATGTCGTAACCATCTAGGGCTTGTGCCAAGACTGGATCGACGAGGGCTGGTGGAACTGAACCTCGCGGCCAAACTGGTTGTCCAATCA
>CAZZVB010000336.1:0-2705 GCA_964657445.1 uncultured Burkholderiaceae bacterium
CATCGACGGCCGGAGAGTGATCAGCGGGATTGGGTTCGTGCCGGACGCCTGGGCCGAGGCGTTGGGCGGCGTACTGATGTTGCTCGAAGCGATGTTTGGGCAGCGACAGCCATCTCGGACGGCGCGCTGGGCGTCACGAGCACTTCCTTGTTTCAGCGAGCGGCTAACCTGCCCGCTCGTATGCCTGCAGGAATTTGGTCAGCGTCATGCCCAGCGCGCTCCGGCGGTCCGGATTGATGTAGCCGCCCTCCTGCACGAGCAGCGATGGCAGACCCAGCGCCGCAATCCGCCGGGCCGTCTCGGCGAAGCCGGCATCGGTGATGGCGAAGGTGCGGTGGGGGTCGTGCTCGGCCCCGTCGAATCCGAGCGACACGAGGATGGCGCCGGGTCCGAAGGCCCTGATGGCAGCAAGAGCCGATCGACTGCGTCCAGGAACGGCCCATCAGCGGTCCCGATCGGCAGCGGGAGGTTCAAGTTCAGCCCCCTGCCTGCACCGCTGCCGGTTTCATCGGCGTGGCCGGCGTAGAACGGCGCTGTCTGAGTTGGGTCGCCATGGATCGATGTGACCAGCACATCGCCGCGTTCCCAAAAGATGTGCTGGGTGCCGTTGCCGTGGTGGACGTCGATATCCAACGTCGCGACCTTGCCATAGCGCGCCACCAGCCGTTCTGCCGCGATCGAGGCGTTGTTCAGGTAGCACACGCCGGTCATCAGGTCAGGATAGGCGTGATGCCCCGGCGGACGGCAGAGCGCATAGGCCGTCTGGCCGGTGGCGCAGACATGGTCCGCCGCGCCGATCGCTGTCCAGGCGCTGGCCTCCACGGCACGCCAAGTGTCGCGCTGGATAGGGCAGGACGTGCTGTTAGAATACCAGCCCAGCAGCCCTAGAAGGTGGGCCGGCTTGCGGGTCATCCGGTGGGTCGGGTGCACGCTCGGGATCGCATCCTGGCTGGCGCCCGGCAAGGCTTGCCACTGCGCCCAGGCTGTCTGCAGGAAGGCGATGTAGTCGGGGTCGTGCACCTTCAGGATGGCATCGAGGCCGGCGTCGGCAGCCAGGTGGATCGGGTGCCCCGCCGCAGTCACCGCGTCCAGTAAGATGTGGTAGCGCTCGGCGCGATCGGGCTGGCCGATGAACTGGCCGTAGCGGAACACGAGCGGCGGGTCGTGCAACACCTGGTCGGGATGATGGAAGACGGGTGTCACGCCAGCGCCTCCCGATACCTGTCCCGGATACCTACGATGGCGAAGATGCTGACCAGGGCTGCGGCCATAAGGTAGTAGGTGGGCGCGATCGGATTGCCGGTCTGCTGAATCAGCAGGGTGGCGATAAATGGCGCGAAGCCGCCGAACAGCATCACGGCCAGGTTGTAGCCCACCGAAAGCGAGGTGTAGCGGATGTTGGTGGGATACAGCTCGCAAAGCAGTGCAGGCGCCGGGCCGGAGAAGATGGCGAGTGCCGCTGCGGCAATGGTCTGGGCCAGCACAAGCGCCTGGAAGCTGCCTTGCTGGGTGATCATCAGCAGCAGGGGATATCCGGCCAATAGGAAGATAGCGGCCGCCAGCAGCAGCATCGGCTTGCGGCCGACCCGGTCGGACAGCGCGCCCATCATCGGCGTCAGCACGGCATAGACCAGGATGGCGATGCTGTTGGACAGCAGCGCTGTCGTCGGCGCCAGATGGAGCTGCTGCACGGCGAAGGTGGGCATGAACGTCAGGAACAGGTAGCTCGAGACTGTCCAGATGATCGTCAGTCCGAACCCTGACGCGACGGCGCCCCGGTGCGAAGTGAAGGTCGCGCGCAAGGGCGATACGGCGACGGTGGCCGTCCGCACCGAGCGAATGAAGGCCGGCGTCTCATTGACCTTCGAGCGCAGGTAGTAACCCACGGGTGCGATCAGCATCCCCGCAACAAACGGGATGCGCCATCCCCAATCGTTCACGGCGTCGGGGGACAGGGTGTTGCTGATGGTCCACGCGGCGGCTGACCCGGCTAGCAGGCCCACGCCGACGCTGAACTGCTGCCAACTGCCGAAGAAGCCGCGGCGATTGGCCGGCGCATACTCGACGAGGAAAGAGGTCGCGCCGCCCCACTCGCCACCCGTCGAGAAGCCTTGCAGCAGGCGGCAAGTCACCAGCAGCGCCGGTGCCCAGAAGCCGATCTGTGCAAAGCTGGGGATAAGGCCGGTGGCACCGGTCGCGAGTGCCATCAGCAGGATGGTCGTGACCAAGGCCGCACGCCGGCCGTGCCGGTCGCCATAAGCGCCGATGACGGTGGCGCCAACGGGCCGCATGATGAACCCGACGCCGTAGGTCGCGAAGCTCTTCAGCACCGAGGTGACGGGATCGTCGGATGGGAAGAAGGTGTGGCCGATCGCGGTTGCAAAGAAGCCATAGATGGCGAAGTCGAACAGTTCGAAGAAATTACCGACAATGCAGGATAGCACGGCGCGAACGCGCAGGCTGGCCATCTCCTGCTCCGACAAGCCTTCGATCCCGGCATCCGTCGCGTTCATCCGCTGATCCTATTTGGAGGCCGGATTGAGTAATCGGCGAAATCCACCGCGCGCAAGTCCCGGGTCCGGGCGAGCCTGCGGGCGCTGTCGTACGCGATCGACCACGCGGAATGGGCTACAAGGCGTGGATCGTCCCTCCCCATCACCGGCCGGTCATCACGGGCTGCAGAGGCACCCGCTATTCCTGCACCG
>CAZZVB010000337.1:0-2679 GCA_964657445.1 uncultured Burkholderiaceae bacterium
GCGCCGCCACGTCCTCGATCGCGGAATCGGCGGCCATCATCCAGATCACCGCCTCCGGATCCGTCTGCGCCACCAGAAGGGCGGCCGCCGCGACCGCCGGGGCCGAGTTGCGGCCGACCGGCTCCAGGACGATGCGCGGGTCGGCGATGCCGGCGTCACGCAGTTGTTCGGCCACCAGAAAGCGGTGTTCGTTATTGCAGATCACCACCGGCGGCGCGAAACCGGCGCCGCGCCCGCGCAGCGCCGAATCGACGATCATCGACCGGTCGTGATCCAGGAGGCCCCAGAATTGCTTCGGGAAGCTTTCACGCGAGACCGGCCACAGCCGGGTGCCGGAGCCGCCCGAGAGGATAACGGGTACGACAGCATGTTCGCTGCCTCCGATCACCTGGGTCGCGGTCCACTCGGACGGAGGCGTAGGAACATCCATTGGAGGCTTACCCGAGTCATGATTTCCGTCCCCTAGCGGCGGCGGGCGGCCTTGTCCACCATCTCCGCAGCCTCGGCTGCTTGCCCTATCCGCCGTCTGGCGTTCATGGTCACGACAGCGGCATGACCACGTGCTCGCAGTGCAGCATACGAGGATGTCGCCCATGGACTTGCCCAACGATCCCCAGGTTGCGATTGCTTCCTACGCGGCCGCGCTCGAGGATCGGCTGATCGCAATTCGCCGCGATCTGCACTCGCACCCGGAGTTGGCGTTCCAGGAAACCCGCACCGCAGGGGTGATTTCGGCTGAGCTTAACCGCATCGGCATCCCACACCGCACCGGCGTCGGCCGGACGGGGGTGGTAGGCACGATCGAGGGCGGCGCGCCGGGGCCCACGCTGGTGATCCGTGCGGATATGGACGCGCTGCCGATCCAGGAGATGACCGGGCTCGAATTCGCCAGCAAGACGCCTGGCCTGATGCACGCCTGCGGCCACGACCTGCACAGCACGACGCTGATCGGTGTGGCGGAGGTGCTGAGCCGGCTGGCGCCGCAGCTGCGCGGCACTGTCAGGCTGGTGTTCCAACCAGCCGAGGAGGTGGCGGGCGGCGCCCCGGCCATGATCGAGGACGGCGTGCTGGACGGCGTGGACATGGCGCTAGGCTTCCACAACCACCCGGACATGCCGCTCGGCCGTTTTGCCTACGTCCGCGGCGCTTCGCTCGCTAGCGTGGATACGTTTGAAATCAAGGTGAATGGCAAGTCGGGCCACGCGGCCTACCCGCACAATACCGCCGACCCAATCGTGGCCGCAGCGGCTTTGGTTCTGCAGCTGCAAACCGTGGTCAGCCGGGAGATCCGCCCGATCCATCCGGCCGTCGTGACCGTGGGCGCGATCCAAGGCGGCACGGCGCACAACATCATCCCGGATAGCGTCTTGCTGAAGGGGACCGTTCGCACCCTCCATGCTGAAACTCGTGAGCAGGCGGAGGCGGCGATCCGCCGGTTGTGCGCCGGGATCACGAGCGGGATGCGGGTGCATATCGATCTTGCCTACGATCGCCGGTGTCCGCCGCTGGTGAATGATGACCGCCTGCTTGACCGTGCCGTCAGCTCGGTGAAGGCACAGATGGGCGACGTGATGGATGCTGCCGAACCGAGCCTGGGCGGAGAGGATTTCGCCTTCATGACCGAAGCCGTGCCGGGGTTTCAGTTCCGCATCGGCTCCGGGCAGCCGGGGCGGGACGACAAGCTGCACAATTCGAACTACCAGCCCGACGAGGGCTGCCTGGTGCTGGGTGTCCAGGCTTTGTCACGCATCGCCCTGGATCTGCTGTCATGAAAATCTGCGTGTTCGGCGCGGGCGCGGTGGGCGGCCATGCTGCGGCCCGGCTCGCCAGGGGCGGCGCCGACGTGTCGGTGATCGCGCGCGGCGCGCATCTGGCGGCGATGCAGGCGAACGGCATCGAAGTGCGGGCGCCTGAGGAGACGTTCCACGCATCCGTGACGGCCAGCGAAGACCCGGCACAGCTCGGTCCGCAAGACGCTGTGTTCGTCACCCTCAAGGCGCCGGCCTTGCCGGCCATGGCCGCTGTCATTGCCCCGCTGCTCGGTCCGGAGACCGCTGTCGTGTTCGCGATGAACGGCATACCCTGGTGGTACTTTTATCAGGAGGGCGGCCCGCACGACGGACGCCGGATGGAGCGTCTCGATCCCGGCGGCGCGGTGTGGCAGGCGGTTGGCCCGGAGCGGACCATCGGCGCCGTGGTCAATTCGGCCTGCACCGTGGTCGAACCGGGCGTGATCCAGGTTGCCAATGCGAACGGGCGGATCAACGTGGGGGAACCCGGCGGCTCGGTCAGCCCGCGTGCCCAGGCCATCGCCGCTGCATTGCGGGCCGGCGGACTGGGCAGCGAGGCCGTGCCCGACATTCGCCGCGCGATCTGGGCCAAGCTGATGCTCAATCTCGGCAGCGGGCCGATGGGTGTGCTGACGCAATCGCCCGGCAGCGCGGTGTTCCAGGAAGCGGCATGCTGCGACGCGTTGCGCCGGATTGCGGCGGAACTGACCGAGCTTGCCGATGCCATGGGATGCCCGGTGACGGCAAACCCCGAGGCGCAGATCGCAAACTCGCTCAAGCTCAATCACACGGCCAGCATCGTGCAGGACCTGACGCTTGGCCGCCCGATGGAGATCGAGGCGATCTTCGCAGCGCCTTTGGAGCTGGCGCGGCTGGTCGGCGTGCAGAC
>CAZZVB010000338.1:0-2604 GCA_964657445.1 uncultured Burkholderiaceae bacterium
CGGGTGGGACCTGAGCACCGGCATCGAGATGCGGGCTACGACGCGGTTATCCGCTCCTTCGCCTCGCGCACCACCGCCTCGAACATGGGTTCGGTCAGCCGGCCGGTGTTCGTGTTGTAGCGGGAGACGTGATAGCTGTCGGCGACCAGCAGGCCGCCCGGCAATTGGTGGAAGGCGCCGTGCAGGAATTTGTAGCGGCTCTGCTGCAGGCCCAATACCCGTAGCAGCGCGGCATGCGCCAGCAGCCCTAGCACCAGCGCCACCCGCAGCCGCGGCAGGCTGCGAAGCTCGGCCGCAAGGAATTGGCTGAAGGTCTTCACCTCCAGCGGCACGGGCAGGTTTGCTGGAGGAACGCACCGTACCGCATTGACGATGCGGCAGTCTTTCAACGCCAATCCATCGGCGGGATCGGCGAGATAGCGGCCCTCGGCGAAGCCGAACTTGAGCAGCGTCTGATACAGCAGGATGCCGGCATGGTCGCCGGTGAACGGACGGCCAGTGCGGTTGGCGCCGCGCACACCCGGCGCCATGCCGATGACCAGGAACTGCGAGTCCAGGCCGCCGAAACTGGGAACGGGCGCGTTGAACCAGTCCGGATGCTCTGCCCGGTTTGCCGCGCGATAGGCGGCAAGGCGAGGACAAAGCTGGCAGTCCGGCTCCGGCGAGGCAGGGGCGGCGTTCAAGCTATGGCTTCAGGCAACGTCCGTCTGCTCAATGAACGGCTCGGCCGGTGTGTTCCGCACCGGGCGCGTGCGCTGCTCGGTCTGGCGCCGCGTGAAGCCGGCTGCGATGTCGGCGAGGTCGAGGAACTGGTCGGCCTGCCGGCGAAGCTCGTCCGCGATCATCGGGGGGCTGCTGCGGACCGTGGACACCACGGACACACGCACACCCTGGCGTTGCACAGCTTCAACAAGGCGCCGGAAGTCACTGTCACCACTGAACAGCACGGCGTGGTCGAGTTTCGGGGCCAGTTCAAGCATGTCGATCGCCAGTTCGACGTCCATGTTGCCCTTGATGCGGCGGCGGCCAGACGAATCGGTGAACTCCCGCGCCGGCTTGGTGACCAGGGTGTAGCCGTTATAAGCAAGCCAGTCCGTCAATGGCTTCAGCGGCGAATACTCCTCGGTTTCGAGCACCGCAGAGTAGTAATAGGCCCGTATGACGTTGGTCTTGGCACGAAAATACTCGAGCATGTTCCGGTAATCGACATCGAAGCCGAGATTTCGCGAGGCCGAGTAGAGGTTCGCGCCATCTATGAACAGGGCTGTCCGCTCGTTAGGCAAAAATAACACGGTGTGCGATCCTTGGGGAAAGCGGCTTGAGGGTATGGTGCGCCAGGAAGGACAACTTTAGGGCGAGTTTGCCGGTTCAGATAGATGAAAACGCAGTCTATTACCCTCGTCGCGATCGGCGGCAATCTTCCCGCCGAAGATGGCACCCCTGCGCTGGAACTATGCCGCCGCAGCGTGCGCAGCATTGACGGCGTGGCGGGGCTTCGTCTGACCGGTGTGTCAGACTGGTATGCGACCGACCCCATACCAGCTTCGGGTCAGCCTCCTTACATCAACGCGGTCGCTAGGCTGACGGGTGAGGCTGAACCGGAGGCCTTGCTGGCCGCGTTGCAAGCCATCGAACGCCATTACGGCCGAACCCGCAGCGCGCCAAATGCCGCCCGTACGCTCGACCTCGACATCATCGCGATGAAGGACATTGTGCGTGACGCACCCGACCCTGTCCTCCCTCATCCGCGGATGCATCAGCGCGCCTTCGTGTTGCAGCCGCTGCTGGACGTGGCGCCCGGGTGGATACACCCGGGCCTGCATCGGTCAGCTGAGCAGCTTTTGGCGGCGCTGCCGCCGCAGGGCATTCGCAGGCTCGTCTCTTCGCACTTGCGAGAAGACGGCAAGACGCCTAACTAGAGTGTTCGTCCGTATTTCTGCCCGGAGTAAGCCGCATGGCACGCGTGACCGTCGAGGACTGCGTTCAGCGCGTTCCCAACCGATTTGAACTGGTGCTGTTTGCAGCGCAGCGTGCCCGCAACTTGAGCCGGGGCGAGGAACTCACCGTCGATCGCGACAACGATAAGAACCCGGTGGTGGCACTTCGGGAGATCGCCGAGGAGACGATCGCGCTGCCGAAGCTGGAGCAGGACCTGATCAAGTCCCTCTCGCGCGCGCCCGAGCCGGAGCCTGCCGACGAGGAAGTGCTCGACCTTATCCCGACCGATCAGAACATCTTCGGCCTGCAGGACGTGTCCGCCGAAGAGGAGGCCGCGAGCCTGCCCGTCGAAGAGATGTCGCCCGAGGACCTCGAAGCCGCAATCGAGGCCGAGCTCGGCGGCCGACGCCGCTGACCGGCAACTAGACGCCGAGGTGCATGGACGGGCTTAGCCTCAGCCAACGCGTGAACGCTCCGGACGGGGTTGAGGCCGCTCGGCCCAACTCTACCGGGCGCGCCGGGATCATCCGGCAGTTCGAGCTCACCGAGCGTGTTCTCGGCTACGACCCCAAGGCCGACACGAGCCTGATCGATGCCGCCTACGTCATGGCGATGCAAGCCCATGGCGACCAGCGGCGCGACAACGGCGATCCCTACATCACTCAC
>CAZZVB010000339.1:0-2446 GCA_964657445.1 uncultured Burkholderiaceae bacterium
ATGCCCACGATGCCCACTATGTCGGGGATGCCCAGCATGTCCGGCATGCCTGCGATGCCGGGTGCCCCGCCGGCGCGTTGACGGCGCTTCCCGCTACTTCTGCTCCTGATACCAGTCGTGGTCCTGGTAGCTGGAGAGGCGCGAGTTCCGGTAGAAGTTATTGTTGCTTCCGGTGTTGATGAGCTGCGGGGCCGGGCCGCGGCGCGTCAATCGCCAGACCACGTCCGTGCTGCTTCCCGTCAATTCGATCCTGGCGCCGGGCGGGATGTAGGCGGTGAGATCGACGTGGCTTCCCGTGACGCGGATGCGGGTGCAATTGCCGTTCAGCGTGATGTCGCGGTGGCTGCCATCGAGCGAGATCGGCTGACCCTGGCAGTCGATCGTGCCGTCCTGCGTCGTGTGCAGGTAACCGTCGTTCATGGCGACAGGGGGCTGCTGCGCCTGACAGGCGGATAAAGCCACGACGACGGCGAGCGCTGGTATTGTCCTCACAGTTCTTCCTCCCAAACGAATGACCACCCGAAGGCTTTATGAACCCCTACGCCGTCCCGCCGGTTGCAAATTTTTGCTATAATGCCGGTGTTTTGGATGTTTGGGACAAAGCATTAGGGCGGCTGCACATCCCTGCTGCTTCCCGGCCCGTCACGGCTCATGGTTCCTGAGCCGTCTATCCTACGGAATCCGGCGCCCCAATGACAAAGTCCTTCCGAAGCGCTCCGGACGTGCGACGCTGCCCTGGCATTGAGGGAGCATCGACATGACCCGGCTGGACAACGCCCGCCAAATCCGCGCCGATCGCGGGCCGATCCTGACAGCCAAGTCGTGGCAGACTGAAGCGCCGCTGCGCATGCTGATGAACAATCTGGACCCCGACGTGGCGGAGCGGCCGGAGGAACTGGTGGTGTACGGCGGCATCGGCCGCGCCGCGCGCGACTGGGACAGTTTCGATCGCATCTGCGCCGCCCTCCGCCGGTTGGAGGACGACGAAACCCTGCTGGTGCAATCCGGCAAGCCGGTCGGCGTGTTCCGCACCCATGCCGGCGCGCCGCGCGTGCTGATCGCCAACTCGAACCTCGTGCCGCACTGGGCGACCTGGGAGCATTTCCACGAACTCGACCGGCGCGGGCTGATGATGTACGGCCAGATGACCGCCGGGTCATGGATCTATATCGGCAGCCAAGGCATCGTGCAGGGCACGTACGAGACCTTCGTCGAGGCAGGGCGGCAGCACTACGGCGGCAAGCTGGACGGGCGCTGGATCCTGACCGCCGGGCTGGGCGGCATGGGCGGCGCGCAACCGCTTGCGGCTACGATGGCGGGGGCCTGCATGCTGGCGGTCGAATGCCAGCCGAGCCGGATCGAGATGCGGCTGCGCACGCGCTACCTGGACATGCAGGCCGCCAACCTGGACGAGGCACTGAGGATCATCCAAAGCGCCTGCGCCGAACACCGGGCCATCTCGGTCGGGCTGCTCGGCAACGCGGCCGACATCTTCCCGGAGCTGGTGCGCCGCGGCGTTCGGCCGGATATCGTCACCGACCAAACCTCCGCCCACGACCCGCTGAACGGCTATTTGCCCGGCGGCTGGACGCTCGCAGAGTGGGAGGACCGCCGTGCGCGTGACCCGGCCGCCGTCACCTCCGCCGCTAAGCGATCGATGGCGGCGCATGTGCGGGCGATGCTCGATTTCCACCGCATGGGCGTGCCCACGGTCGATTACGGCAACAACATCCGGCAGATGGCGCGGGAGGAAGGCGTGGACGACGCCTTCGCCTTCCCCGGCTTCGTGCCCGCCTACATCCGCCCGCTGTTCTGCCGCGGCGTGGGGCCGTTCCGCTGGGTCGCGCTGTCCGGAGATCCGGAGGACATCTATCGCACGGACGCCAAGGTGAAGGAGTTGCTGCCCGACAACGCCCCGCTGCACCGATGGCTTGACATGGCGCGCGAGCGGATCGCCTTCCAGGGCTTGCCCGCCCGCATCTGCTGGGTGGGGCTGGGCGACCGGCACCGCTTAGGCTTGGCCTTCAACGATATGGTCGCACGCGGCGAAGTCTCCGCGCCGATCGTGATCGGCCGCGACCATCTGGATAGCGGGTCGGTCGCCAGCCCGAACCGGGAAACCGAGTCGATGCGCGACGGGTCGGATGCGGTGTCCGACTGGCCGATGCTCAACGCGCTGCTGAACTGTGCCTCCGGCGCCACCTGGGTCAGCCTGCACCATGGCGGCGGCGTCGGCATCGGCTACTCGCAGCACGCCGGGATGGTAATCGTCGCCGACGGGACCGAGGCCGCCGCCCAACGCCTGGCCCGGGTCTTGTGGAACGATCCGGCCACCGGAGTGATGCGCCACGCCGACGCCGGGTATGAGAGCGCGATCGAGTGCGCGCGTGAACACGGGCTCGATCTTCCGGGGTTGGGCAAGGCCGTCTGAGCTGTGCGGGAGGGT
>CAZZVB010000340.1:0-2370 GCA_964657445.1 uncultured Burkholderiaceae bacterium
CGGAGAACGGCAGGTTGGTGGTCACGATCACCGCCGCCTTCTCCGCCCGGTCGGCAATGACCTGGAACATCAGCTCGCAGGCGGTCTCAGCGAGCGGCACGTAGCCCAACTCGTCGATACAGATCAGGTCAAGCCGCTCCCAGCGGCCGAGCGCGCGGCTGAGCTGCTTGGCATGCGCCGCTTCCGCCAACTCGTTGATCAGCCCGGTGGCAGTCGTGAACCGAACCCGGCGCCGCTGGCGACAGGCAGCGACGCACAAGCCCGTTGCGAGATGGGATTTGCCGGTACCTGCCTCGCCGACCAACAGAATCGGCTCAGCCTTGGCCACGTAGTCGCCCTCGGCCAGCGTGCGCAGTTGGGAGGCCGCGACGCCGGACCGGTCGAATTCGAACTCGTCCAGCGTCTTCATGCGCGGCAGCCGCGCGTCATGCAGCAGACGCGCGATCGCCCGGCTCTCGCGCTCCTCCATCTCGGCCGCCAGCAGTGCCTCGAGATAGCCGACATGCGACTGTCCCTCGCGGACCGCCGCATCCGCCAGGCGCGCGAACTGACCGCCGATCGTCGGCATGCGCAACACTTTGCAGTGCTGCCGGATAGCCTGGTCCTGAAGGTCGGCCATTATGCCCTGCCTGCGCAGGGACCCGTGAGCAGCACGTCATACTCGGCCATCGTCGGCATCGGCCGATCATACCGGGCCAGCATCCCGACATCGACGGCGGGCGGCGCCTCCTTGCGTAGACCGGCCTCGGTCAGCAGGTAACGCACCGCCGCCACGTCGCAAGCGCCGAGCAATACCGCCGTGCTAATCGCGGCGCGCAACGCGTCGTGGCCAAACTCTCGCCCCAGCGCCACGACCGCCACCATGGCGCGCGTGCCGTCCTGCTTGCCATGCCGGGTGCACAGCCGCGCCCAGAGCTCATCGTAGCAGGGCGGCCAACGACCAGCCTCGCGCCACTGCGCCAACGGCTTGGACCCGGCAAACGCACCGGGCTTGTGGCTCAGCACGTCAAGGTAATGCTCAAGGTCCAGCACGTGCTGGCGCCGCCGATGGCAGCGCTCGTGACGCGCTACCCGGCGGCCAGAGTGCCAGACCTCGACATGCAGCGGGTAAACGCGCGCCTCCACCCGGCTGCCCGCCTTGACCGGCACCGAGTAGGCGTTGGTCTTGACCATCACGCAGCCCTGCTTGTCCACCAGGGGGAACGACACGTCGGCAAGGTCGAAACCCTCGGCCGCGCGTCCCAGCAGGTGATCGCGCTCGGCCACCATCGCAGCCCCGACCGGCTCCGTGCGGCCGTCCAGGATACGCGCCTCATCCTCGCGGCATCCTGTCAGCAGCAAGTTGTTCAGCGCGTCGAGATCGGCGACGCTCGGCACCGGGACGAAGTGGTTGCGGCGGAAGTAGCCGCCCTCGCCCTCGACGCCGCCCTTCTCGTGACCTGCGCCCGGCGTGCAGAACTCCGCCGTGAAGCGCCAATGGGAGCGGAACGCCACAAACCGCACCGTCTCCTCGCGCCGGTGGCCCCGTAGGATCTTGCGCACGGCGCTGGCCAGGTTGTCGTAGCGCAGCAGCCGGAACACCCCGCCGAAATAAGCGAACGCGTGCTCGTGCGCCTCCAGGAACGCCTGCTGCGTGGCATGCAGGTAGGCCCGATGGAAGGCCGCTCCGCTGGCCATCGAGCGCATCGCGAACACCTGGAGCCGGGTTCGCTCACCGCCAAGATCAGCCCATGCCTCATACCAATCCACCTGCGCCTCGTGCCCCAGGGCGTAGCTCTGCGGCACGAACGTCTCGCGCTGGATCAGACCCATCGCACGCTTGCGCTCCCGGACGTGGTTGCGCACCGTCGACTCAGCGACACCGGCGTTCGGGAACTCCGTCAGGATCCGCCGGTAAATGCGCCGCGCCGTGTGCCGCTGCTTGCGGGGCGCCCGCCGATCCGCGTCCAGCACCTGGTCGATGAACGCCGCGATCGCCCCCAGCTTGGGCTTAGCCCGGGCCGGATAGCGATGGACCGGCGGTAACGCACCAGCAATCGCCTGCCGCACCATGCGACGGTGGACACCAAACTTCGCAGCCACACCGGCGATCGTGCCGACGCCGAACTCATGCTCCTGACGGAGCTGCTCAAACAATTCCACTCTGGCGTTCCAGTCCACTCCAAGCCCCCCGGCAGAACCAGGGAGACCGTAGGTTGAGGGACGGAGGCTGGGCCAAAATCCGTCAGCACTCTGAGCCAAAGTTCGCTAGCAGAGCCACCAGGGCGGTTTAGGTAGCGTGTCGGCGTCCGTGCAGGCACGGACAATGCCCGCCACACGGGGCCCGAAGCGGTCCAGGATCACCTGTTCCCACTCGGCGCCGCAGTCCTC
>CAZZVB010000341.1:0-2325 GCA_964657445.1 uncultured Burkholderiaceae bacterium
GACGGTGTTCCTGTTGCCCGGCGCCCCGGATGGCGGCCGACCGATCTCTGCGGCTTATATCCTGCCGGGTTTGCTGCGGTGGGCGCCGCAGCAGCGGCCAGCCCTACTCGTCGAGCCGGATGAGGACGCGGCGGCTCTCATTGCCACTGCCGATGGCCGGGGTGGCGCCCTTGTCGGCGCGCTTCAGATGGCCGGCCGGGACACCGTCGGCGACCAGTTGGTCGATTACGACCTGCGCTCGCGTTGCAGAGAGTAGGTCATTGGCCTCCGTGCCGCCAGTCACGTCCGCATAGCCCGTCACCGTGGCGTTGCCGTTTTGCACCGCGCCAGCCGCGTTCTTGATGACGTCCTTCGCCGCATCGTCCAGCAGGGCAGACCATTCAGTGAAATACACGATCCCAGCGGTCTGTCCGGCTGCCTGGATGGGTCCAGGAATGGCCGTGGTGACCAGTAGGACGGCTGCGACCAAAGCGGGCTTGAACATGAGCTTCGATCCTATCGACTTGACGCTAGGGATCCCAGAACGCAGATCCCCTTATGGGATAAACTTATGCTGGGATGGTCATTGCGGGTCAATGACGAGTCCGCATGTGGAACGACATGGGCTTGTCGCGGCGCCGCCGGGTCATACATGGCGATCATGCTCTCGCTCGCATTGGCCGGCTTGGCTTTTATCGGGATCCATCTGGGTGTTTCGGGCACCTCCGTGCGTGACGCTCTGGTCGCCCGCTTCGGCCTTCAGCCGTATATGATCGGCTTTTCCGTCGCATCGGTCGCGGCGATGGCATGGTTGGTAGCCGCCTATGCGGACGCGCCCTATGTGCCGAGCTGGGGCCAGCTACAATGGTGGAAACCGGTGCAGCTCGTGCTGATGCTCCCGGCCTTTCTGCTGGCCGTTGCGGGCCTCGCCACACCCAGCCCCACCTCCGTCGCGCAGGAAGCGCTGGTGGATCAGCCGCCCTCCGGGATACTGCGCATCACGCGCCACCCGTTCCTGATCGGGGTGACGATCTGGGCCGTGGTGCATCTGGTGGGCAACGGCGATGTCGCGTCGATGCTGTTCTTCGCCTCGCTTGCCATCGTGGCGGCAGCCGGCACGGTGTCCATCGATGCCAAGCGCCGCCGCTCGCTCGGCGCAGCCCGGTGGGACGGCTTTGCGTCGCGTACCTCCATCATCCCGTTCGCCGCGATCTTGTCGGGGCGCAACACCTTGGCCATGCCGGAACTGGGATGGTGGCGTCCCGCCCTGGGTGTAGCCGTGTACGCGCTGGTGCTCGGGGGCCACTCGCACCTCTTCGGCGTCTCCCCCTTTCCGGGCTAGGCGGCGGTTGCAACGCCGCGCGTAAGCTAGCAGGCTCACCACGGAGCCGCCCCGGGCAGCAATGTGCAGCGTCGAGAGTGCGGCCGGAGGACTAGCCCATGCGTATCGCCGCCCTCTCCGGCGCCTTCCTGACACTCGCCGCCGCCGCAATGGCGCAGTCGCCGCGCTACCCGGATCTCGACCCGGCGACGCTGACGCCGGCGCAGAAGACGATGTACGACGCGCTGATGGCCGGCCCGCGCCACTCGATCGAAGGCCCGTTCAATGCCTGGCTGCGCAGCCCGGAGCTGGGCAACCGCCTGCAGCGCGTCGGCGAATACCTGCGGTTCGACACCACCATCCCGCACAATCTGAACGAATTCGCGATCCTGATTACCGCAACCGAGTGGAAAAGCGGTTTCGAGTGGTACGCGCACTATCCGCTCGCTATCAAGGCCGGGCTGGAGCCTGCCGTCGCCAAGGACCTCCAGGAAGGCCGCCGCCCTCTCAATATGAGCACGGACGAAACCCTGGTGTACGACTTCGCCACGCAACTACAGCGGCAGAGGCAGGTGAGCGATCAGGTTTACCACGACGCCGTGGCCCGCTTCGGTGAACAGGGCGTCACCGATCTGATCGGGGTGCTCGGCTACTACAACATCGTGTCGATGACGCTGAACGTGGCAGAGGTGCATCCGCCCGCCAGCGCCGGCGCCACCCTGCCCCCGCCCGCACCGGTCATCCAGTAGGCCGGAGGTCGCTATGGCGTCATTGGAAGAAGACACCCCGCGCTTGCTGGACAGCGATCAACGCATCATGATCACTGCCCGCTGCCGCGATGCCGACTGCATTGTCAAAGTGCCGGGCGCTGGAACGGTTCATCTTGAGCCTGACGGAACGCGTGTGCAGTTGATGCATAACGGCTTGAAGGTCTTAGCCGACGGCTACAGCGGCCCGTGGATGACGCGGCTGATACAAACATGTCAAGGCCACCACGAACCGCAGGAAGAACTGCTGTTCCACCA
>CAZZVB010000342.1:0-2305 GCA_964657445.1 uncultured Burkholderiaceae bacterium
AGGGAAAGTGCCACAGAAAACAAACCGCCCGCTCGGCTATGCGGGCAAGGGTGAAACGGGGCGGTAAGAGCGCACCGCGCCCCTGGCGACAGGGGCGGCATGGTAAACCCCACCGGGAGCAAGACCGAATAGGGGCGGCCGGCGGCGCTTCTCACGAAGCGGACGCGGGGGCTTTCCCGCCCTGTCGCCCGGGTTGGTCGCGCGAGGCGTGCGGCAACGCACGTCCCAGAGGAATGGCCGTCGATCGCCGAAGGCTTACGCCGGAGGCGGGGACAGAACCCGGCTTATAGGCCGCCTGACACAATACGACCGAGAACAAATAGCGAATTCAATTCGTTAACAATAGCCTACGAGACGAGTCTGTGTCTTCTTGGTAACTGCCGCAGCAATGCGAAGATCAGATGGCCTAACGCAAGTATTCCCAGCCAATCCCTTTGACGCCCATTTTCTCCCATGATATCCCATAAACTCCCATAAACAGGAGCGGTTAGGGCGGGCTCAAGGGCGTTCCCAGCCATTCCAGTCGCGGAGCGAGGGGTTTGCCGGGCCGTAATGTCACAGTTTTTCGGCACGCATCAGAACCGGCTGGACGCCAAGGGGCGGGTTTCCGTTCCATCCGCGTTCCGCAGCGCGTTGCGTGACGGCATGGATGACGATGCCCCCACCACACTCGTTTTGCGGCCGTCCCATAAGCATCCCTGCATCGAAGGCTGGCCCAACAAAGAATTTGACGCGCTTACGCAGTCATTCGCCAGACTGAACAAGTTCAGTGACGAGTATGACGACTTGTCGATGGCGATCTTTGCCCAGGCCTACAAAGTGGAGGCTGACAGGGAAGGCCGCATCGTGTTGCCGGCGGACCTCGTCTCGCATGCTGGCCTGACCAACCAGGTGTCGTTCCTGGGCGCCGGTACGACGTTCCAGATCTGGGAGCCGGACGCTGCGCGCCGCCGCTTGAAGGAAGCATCGACCGGCGTGCGCCTGCGCGATTCCGGCCTGCCGCCGGCGGGTGCGGCATGATGCATATCCCCGTCATGCTGCCCGAAGTGCTGGAGGCGCTGGCGCCCCGCACCGGCGCCGCCTACCTGGACGCGACGTTCGGCGGCGGCGGCTATGCGGGCGCGATCCTGGAGGCCGCCGATTGCACCCTGTGGGCGATCGACCGGGACCCGGACGCGATCGCACGCGGCGCCGAACTGGCCGGCAGGTTTCCCGGCCGCCTGCACCTGCTGCACGGCTCCTTCGCAGAGATGCTGGCGCTGCTGTCCGCCCATGGCGTGGACCGGCTCGACGGCGTGGTGATGGATCTCGGGCTCTCCTCATTCCAGATCGACGATCCCGCGCGCGGTTTCTCGTTCCGGGCGGACGGTCCGCTCGACATGCGCATGGACCGCGACGGCCCGACCGCGGCCGACCTCGTCGCCGGGCTGAGCGAAGCGGACCTTGCCGACACGCTGTATGAGCTTGGGGAGGAGCGGCTGTCCCGCCGCATCGCCAAGGCGATCGTGCAGGCGCGGGCGGAAGCGGCGATCACCACCACCGGGCAGCTTGCCGCGATCATCCGGCGGGTGGTGCCGAAGGACGCATCCGGCATAGACCCGGCGACCCGGTCGTTCCAGGCGCTTCGCATCCGGGTGAACGACGAATTGGGACAGATCGAACGGGCGCTGACCCAGGCTGCCGGTTTGCTGACGCCGGGCGGCCGGCTGGTCGTGGTGTCGTTCCATTCCGGCGAAGACCGCATCGTGAAGCGGTTCATGACAGAGATGGCGGGGCGTTTGCCCGCGCCGTCCCGCCACGACCCGCGTGGCCTGGCGGGGCGCCCCGCCGCTGGGTTCGCGCTCCTCTCTGCTCGCCCCCGGCGCCCCAGCGACGCCGAAATCGCCCGCAACCCGCGCGCACGCAGCGCGCGGCTGCGTGCCCTCGAACGGCTATCGGCCCCCCACGTGACGGAGCCCTCCGCATGATCCGCCCCATGACCTGCCTGTCACTGATCGCAGCGCTCGGCGCCGGCATGTATCTGTATCAAGAGAAGCACCGCGCGCAGATGCTGGATCGCGACATCACCCATACGGTGAAGCTTGCCGATCAGGCGCGCGACCGGATCGGGATGTTGCGCGCCGAGTGGGCGCTGCTGAACGAGCCGGAGCGGCTGGCCGATCTTGCGGCGCATCATCTGCAGCTGCAGCCGTTGCAGCCATCGCAATTCGTGCGGCTCGAGGATCTGGCGAGCCGGTTGCCTGCGCCATCCTCGGCCCAGGTCAACCAGCCCGCGATGGAGGAGCCGGTCGCGTCCGCTCAGCCC
>CAZZVB010000343.1:0-2293 GCA_964657445.1 uncultured Burkholderiaceae bacterium
TTCGAGCCACTTGGTTTCCACCGCGGAAGTTTAGCGCCGGGCACTGCGCCGGACGTGCTGACGGCGGCGCCCGTGCCGGTGGATGCGCCGGTGGTGTCGGCCTGCTTCGCGCAAGCGGAGAGCAGCGCCAGGGCGGCGAGGACGGTCAAAGTCTTGGTGTTCATCGGACTTGTTATCCTGGGTTGCTGAGGTGCAAGCGAACGTGTGCGTGTAACGACGAAATACGCAAATCGTTCCGATTGTTTGCGATTACGAGTGGGAACCGTCGCCGTCAACCGAGTCCTACGACTTAATCACGTCCTTATGCGCCCCATCACGCCAAAAGCGGCGACCACGCCGGGTCGGACGCGTCGGTCGGCGTGGTGACCGCCCGCTCGTTGAACCCGGTGATGTCGATCGACACCAGCCGCGAGGAATAGCCATTGCCCCGGCTGTCGCGCGAGGCGGTCTCGCGGAAGAACATCAGCACCCGGCCATTGGGGCAGAAGGTTGGTCCTTCGACGTCGAAGCTTTCGGACAAGATCCGCTCGCCGGACCCGTCGGGATGCATAACGCCGATCGCAAAGGACGACCCTAGCCGGGTGAATGCGATCAGGTCGCCCCGCGGCGACCACACCGGCGTCGCATAGCGGCCGTTGCCGTAGGAGATGCGTTTCGCGCCGCCGCCGCCGCTGCCCATGATATAGAGCTGCTGATCGCCGCCGCGGTCGGAGTTGAACACGATCTGGGACCCGTCCGGGCTGTAGCACGGGCTGGTGTCGATGGCGCCGGAGTTGGTCAGACGCGAAACACCGCCGCCGCCCAGCCCCACGGTCACAATGTCGGACCCGGCGCCGCGCGTGACGGACATGATCACGTGGCTGCCGTCGGGGGCGAAACGCGGCGCGAAGGTGATGCCATCGAACTCGCCGAGCACCCGCTGCGACCCGCTGCCGAGGTCGAACGAATACACACGCGGCCGGTTGTTGGCGTACGACATGAAAACGATCTCGTCGCGCGACGGATGGAAGCGCGGCGTCAGCACCAGCCAGGAGCCATCGGTCAGATAGCGGTTGTTCTCGCTGTCCTGGTCCATGATGGCCAGCCGCTTGGTGCGGCGGTCGCGCGGGCCGGTTCCCGCGACGTAAACGACGCGCGTGTCGAAATAGCCCTTCTCGCCGAGCAGCCGCTCATAGATCACGTCGGCAATGATATGCGCGACCCGCCGCCAATTGCCCGCGGCCGTGGTATAGGCAGTGCCTTGGATTTGCTGGCCGACCGGAACGTCCCATAGGCGGAACTCCACACGGCCCGCGGTGGCGCTGCCTGTCACCAGCGCCTGCGCGCCGGTTGCCTTCCAGCCGTTGAAATCCGGCGAGTCACCCGCGGCGGCACTCCCGCCAACCGGCTTGAACAGCCCGCAACGCTGCAGGTCGTTGACGATGACCCCGGTGACCTGCGCGCCCAAATCGCCGGTCAGGCCGGGAATGGCGATCGGGATGGGGTCGGTGCGCGCGCGGTCCACGGTGATCGCGGCGGCGGGCGCGCCTGGCGACTGCTGCGCCCAAGCGGGCGCGGCCAGCAAGGTCGCAGTGCCGGCCAACGCGCCGCGGCGGGTCATGATGGGGCTGATCAGCGACATAGAACAACGCTCCAAAGTGCCTGCTCCCGACGGGAGAGGGTTGGGTGAGGGGCCAGCAGCCCCGAACGATCGAGATGTGGGCCCGTCACCCCGCCCTCTCCCACAGAGAGGGGGAGCAGAAAAGAGGGTGGGGCCACTCGCATCATGGCTTGAAGATGAAGTCGAAGGTGTGGATCTGGCCCAGCATCGTGTTGGGTAGCGGCAAGGCGGAACACTGGGCAGCGAGCACCGCGCGCACCGCACGTTCTGCGAACGCATGAAGCGGGCTGCCGAATGCAGCCGCCGGGTCGCCGGGTGCGATTGACGCCTGGCGCGCCACCCCCTGCGCATCCGTCGTCACGACCAGATGCACCTGGAACGTCTCGGCATGCAGCGCGCCGGCGTCGCGCGTCCAGCAGTCGCGCACCTTCTCCCCGATCGCGCCGCGCTCGACGGAGGAGAGCGAGGTGTTGTCCGTTCCGTGCACGCTGCCGCCGACGACGGGGGCGCCGGTGCGCGGCGGCGTGTAGCGGGCGGTGGGCGCCTGATCCTGCGGGTGCAGCGACCGCAGCTTTTCCAGCGTATTCAGCAGGCTACGGCTATCCGGCGCCGCGTTCTTGGCCGGGCTCGGCTGGCTGCTCTGGCTTGGCGGCGCCGGTGTGGGCGGTGGCGGCGCGGGAGGCGGCGGCTTCG
>CAZZVB010000344.1:0-2282 GCA_964657445.1 uncultured Burkholderiaceae bacterium
TCCGCGGTCCAGATTTGCGGGTGATCCAGCCCGCTTGCCTCTTCATGGCGCGGGAGACGTCGAACGGCATGCAGTGCTCGAAGATGACCCATTGCCCGTATGCCGGCCACATCACGCTCATGGTCTCGTCATAGGTGCCCTTCAGGCTAGCGCCCTTGGCCACGCACGACTTGGCGACGGCGTTCAGGTCGCCGGGCTGCCGTGGATCCCGGGATCATAGCCGTAGAGGGCCGGGCCCAGCTCGTCGAAGCTGACGATCTTTTCGGCCAGGTCGTTCAAACCCGCAAAACCGGACAAGCTGCCCTCCCTTTATGGTGAAGCGGGTTCTTTCGCCCGCCACATCATACTGCACCGCAACGTTTTGCCGCACCCCCTCTCGACATCCGCCTCACTTGGGGGAAGAACGTGCGCTGCCCGCAGGAGTACAGCATGATCCGGATTCAAGAGCACGGCCTTCAAGTCGCAGCACCGCTGCACGACTTCATCGTGAAGGAGGCCCTTCCCGGCACGGGCGTATCGCCGGACGCGTTCTGGTCCGGGTTCGCCGCACTGCTGAACGACCTCACGCCACGCAACAAGGCGTTGCTGGCATACCGTGACGAGCTGCAGGCCAAGATCGACGCCTGGCATGACGAGCACAAAGGCCCGGCGTTCGATCAGGCCGAGTATGAGGACTTCCTGCGCGGCATCGGCTACCTGCTGCCTGACCCGGCGGCGTTCAGCGTGCAGACCAGCGGCGTCGATGCGGAGATCGCCAGCATCGCCGGTCCGCAACTCGTCGTCCCCGTCAGCAACGCCCGCTATGCCCTCAATGCCGCCAATGCGCGCTGGGGCAGCCTTTACGACGCGTTCTACGGCACCGACGCGATTGACGACGCCGATGGCGCCGCCCGCGGCAAGGGTTTCAACAAGGCGCGCGGCGACAAAGTCGTCGCGCGAGCGAAAGCCTTTCTGGATGAGGCCGCGCCCCTCGCCCACGGCTCCCACGTGCCGGTCACAGGCTACACGGTGGAAGCCGGCGCGCTCGTGGCCCACCACCGTGGCGGCCAGACCGGGCTCGCCGACGCGGCGCAGTTCGCCGGCTACCTGGGTGAGCCGTCCGCCCCCACGGCCATCCTGCTGAAGCGCAACGGCCTGCATATCGAACTGCTGATCGACCGCAGCCACTTCATCGGCAGCGGCGACCCGGCGGGGGTGGCCGACATGGTGATCGAGTCAGCGATCAGCACGATCATGGACTGCGAGGACAGCGTCGCGGCGGTCGATGCCGAGGACAAGGTGCTGGTGTATCGCAATTGGCTCGGCCTAATGGACGGGTCCTTGTCCGCCACCTTCGAAAAGGGCGGTAAGACGCTGGAACGCAAGCTGAATGGCGACCGGGTCTTCACCGCACCCGGCGGCGGCACACTCACACTGAACGGACGCAGCCTCATGCTGATCCGCAATGTCGGCCATCACATGTGGACGGACGCGGTGCTGGATGCGTCGGGCGCCGAAATCCCCGAGGGCATGCTGGACGCCGCCGTCACTTCGCTGATTGCGATGCACGACCTGAAGCCGGACGCGCGCCGCAACAGCCGCGCCGGGTCGGTGTACATCGTGAAGCCCAAGATGCACGGCCCGGACGAGGTGGCGTTCGCCTGCGACCTGTTCACCGCGGTCGAAAAACTGCTCGGCCTGCCGCACGCGACGCTGAAGATGGGCATCATGGATGAGGAGCGGCGCACCAGCGCCAACCTGTCCGCCTGCATCGCCGCGGCGAAGGACCGGGTGGTCTTCATCAACACCGGCTTCCTCGACCGCACCGGCGACGAGATCCACACATCGATGGAGGCGGGCGCGTTCATCCGCAAGAACGAGATCAAGAACACGCCCTGGATCAAGGCGTATGAGGACCGCAACGTCGATTTCGGCCTGGCCGCCGGGCTGCGCGGCAAGGCGCAGATCGGCAAGGGCATGTGGGCAGCGCCGGACAAGATGGCGGACATGCTGGTGCAGAAGATCGGCCACCCCACCGCCGGCGCCAACACCGCTTGGGTCCCCTCACCCACCGCCGCGACCCTGCACGCGCTGCACTACCACCAGGTGAACGTGGCCGAACGCCAGGAAGCACTGACCCGGCGCGCTGCCGCCAAGCTAACCGACCTGCTGACCATTCCGCTCGCCGACCGCCCGAACTGGGCGCCCGACGATGTGCAGGCGGAGCTGGACAACAACGCGCAGGGCATCCTCGGCTACGTGGTGCGCTGGATCGACCAGGGCGTCGGCTGCTCCAAGGTGCC
>CAZZVB010000345.1:0-2251 GCA_964657445.1 uncultured Burkholderiaceae bacterium
GCGTCCGCGCCGGCGGCAAGCACAACGACCTGGACAATGTCGGCTACACCGCCCGGCACCATACCTTCTTCGAAATGCTGGGGAATTTCTCGTTCGGCGACTACTTCAAGCCGCTGGCGATCGAGCTCGCCTGGACGCTGCTGACGCGGGATTTCGCGCTTTCCAAGGAAAAACTGCTCGTCACCGTGTTCTCCGAGGATGACGAGGCGGCCGATCTTTGGAAGCGCATCGCCGGGCTGGGCGACGACCGCATCATCCGCATCCCGACCTCCGACAACTTCTGGCGCATGGGCGACACTGGGCCATGCGGCCCGTGCTCGGAAATCTTCTACGACCACGGTCCCAGCATCCCCGGCGGCCCGCCCGGCAGCCCGGACGAGGACGGCGACCGGTTCATCGAGATCTGGAACCTCGTCTTCATGCAGTACGAAGAAGGGCCACCCGGCGTGCGTGCGCCGCTGCCCCGGCCTTCCATCGACACCGGCATGGGCATGGAGCGGTTTGCCGCCATCCTGCAGGGTGTGCACGACAACTACGACACCGACACGTTCCGCGCGCTGATCCTCGCCAGCGCTGACGTCACGGGCCAGGAGCCGGATGGCCCGTTCCGCGCCAGCCACCGGGTCGTCGCCGACCATTTGCGCTCCACGTCGTTCCTGATCGCCGAAGGCGTGCTGCCGTCCAACGAAGGCCGCGGCTACGTGCTGCGCCGGATCATGCGCCGGGCGATGCGCCACCTGCACATGATGGGCGCGACAGACCCGATCATGTGGCGCTTGGTGCCCGTGCTGATCCGCCAGATGGGCGCCGCCTATCCGGAGCTGCCGGCCGCTGAAACGCTGATCACGGAAACGCTCCGCCTCGAAGAGACTCGCTTCAAGGCGATGCTGGAGCGTGGCCTGGGCCTCCTGGCGGAGGAAACCGCCAAGCTCGGCGACGCTCAGGCGCTGCCCGGCGCCGTCGCATTCCGTCTGTATGACACCTATGGCTTCCCGCTGGACCTGACCGCAGATGCGCTACGCGAACAGGGCCGCACCGTGGATCAGGTCGGCTTCGATACAGCGATGGCGGAACAGCGCACCCGTGCCCGCGCCGCCTGGGCGGGCACCGGCGACGCGGCCGCCGAACGCGTCTGGTTCGAGTTGCAGGAGCAGGTCGGCGCCACCGAGTTCCAAGGCTACTCCACCGAGAAGGCCGAGGCGCAAGTCACCGCGCTCGTCATCGGCGGGATGCCGGTCGAGCGGGCGGAAACCGGCGACAAGGTTTCGGTCGTGCTGAACCAGACGCCATTCTATGCCGAAAGCGGCGGCCAGGTCGGCGACAGCGGGACAATCACCGGGGCAAACGGCCTGCGCATCCTCGTCACCGACACCCAGAAGCGCGTCGGCGGCTTGTTCGCCCACATCGGCGTTGTCGAGGCCGGCGGCATCGGTGTTGGCGATGCCGTCGTCGCCGAACTCGACCATACCCGGCGCGGCGCCATCCGTGCGCATCACTCGGCGACGCATCTGCTGCACGAGGCACTTCGCCGCCGGCTTGGCACGCATGTGCAACAGAAGGGCAGCCTGAACGCTCCCGACCGACTGCGCTTCGATGTGAGCCAGCCGACCCCGATCGCAAAGGCCGACCTGCAGGCGGTGGAGGCCGAGGTCAATGCGCGCATTCGCGAGAACACGCCCGTCGCTACGCGCTTGATGACGCCCGAAGCGGCGGTTGCGGAGGGCGCGATGGCGCTGTTCGGCGAAAAGTATGGTGATGAGGTCCGCGTGGTGAGCATGGGCGGCGGCGATGAAACCCGCCCGGCCTACTCGATCGAGCTTTGCGGCGGGACCCATGTGCGCCGCACCGGCGATATCGGCCTGTTCCGCCTGCTCGGCGAGGGCGCGGTCGCCGCCGGCGTGCGCCGGATCGAGGCGGTCACCGGTGAGGCGGCGCTGGCGCTGATCGCGGAGAATGACCGCCGGGTCGAGGAGATCGCCGGGCTGCTGAAAGCCGGTCCGGCGGACATTCCGGCCCGGGTCGCGACTTTGGTTGAAGACCGCAAGCGGCTGGAACGGCAGGTCAGCGACTTGCAGCGGAAACTAGCCACCGGGAGCGGCGCCCCCGAACTGGAGGAAATCGCCGGCATCCCGCTCGCCGCCCGCAATGTGGGCGAGGTTCCCGGCAAGGAGTTGCGCGGACTGGTGGAGGCGATAGCCAAGCAGGTTGGCAGCGGCGTGGTGGCCGTGGTGTCCACAGCGGACGGCAAGGC
>CAZZVB010000346.1:0-2245 GCA_964657445.1 uncultured Burkholderiaceae bacterium
GTGACGGCCGCCATGTCATGCATCCGTCCCGTGCGGTAGTTCACGTGCGTCAGCATGACCACGGCGACGTCCGGGCCCAATGCCGCCATGATGCCGTCGGCAGGGACCGTCCGCAGGGCGTGGTCCCGTCCGAGCAGCGCGATCAGGCCCTCGGCGATGTAGAGGTCGGTCGGGAAATTGCCCGTCTCCGATAGGACCACCCGGCGCCCGGGCCGCAAGGCGAGTGCTGCGGAGAGCAGCTTGAACACATTGACCGAGGTGGAGTCGGCCGCGATCACCGTACCCGGCGGTGCGCCCAGCAGTTGACCGATCTTGTCGCCGACCCGCTCGGGCAGGCCGATCCAACCGGCGTCGTTCCAAGACCGGATCAGGCCCTGGCCCCACTCCCGCCCGATCACCTCCGCCACCCGGCCCGGCGTTGCACGCGGCATCGCGCCGAGGGAGTTCCCGTCGAGATAGACCACGCCTTCGGGCAAGATGAAGGCATCCCGGAACGGGGCGAGCGGGTCCGTTCGGTCCAGCAACTCCAACTCGTCGCGTGTCATCGGGCGTTACCTTGTTGACGGCAGGGGACATGGGATTGCTCACTGTCCCAACCCGTCCGTCAAGTTTCCAGCGCGGCCGAGACTAACGATGCTTATGCTCCAATTGGCCGCTCACGATGCAAAACATACCCAACACAAAACAAAACGGGCTTTGTAATAAAGAGTGTCTAGTCCATGCCGTCGGTTGGTATTGGGCGAATTCACCGGCTATCGTCCGCTGAACTGGGCCGAATCAAATCTACGACTTGCCTTGCGATCGACGTGAAGGTGCCGTGCAGCATGCTATTTGACAAACTCTTCTTCAGTATCGGGGCCATGAAGGCCGCAACGTCATGGCTGTATGAAGTGCTCAAGTTTAATCCCAATATTCAGACAGCCCCGGTGAAAGAGGTTCATTACCTCTGGCATCGGTTCGGAAGTTTCCAACTTTTGAGCCGAGAGCAGCGTATTGCAACGACTGAACTGCATATTGGCGGCTTACTCCGGCGTTGCCGGCAGGACCAGACGGACGCGGCACTGTCCTGGTTCGGGCGTTATCTGGCCGATCCGGTGGACGATCGGTGGTTTGCCGACCTGTTCGGCCCGCTACGCCATGACCGGTGCTGCGCTGAGTTCAGCAACATGAACGCCCTTCTCGGGCCCGAGGCCTGGGATCACGCGCGCAGCCTCGCCCGAAATCTCCGGCTCCTTTACACCATCCGCAATCCGGCTGAACGGATGTGGAGCCATGCACGCTTTCAAGCGCAGATCGACGGGTGTTTCGATAGCCTGAGCACTTGGTCTGCACGTCAGATCGCCCCGTTTCTCGAATCCAACGGCATCGTAGCGCATGGCAGCTACTCGAAGGTGATTGCGCGGCTAAGGGCGAACTTCGACCTGAACGAGTTTCTGGTCTGCAAATTTGACGATATGCGGGCTGCCCCGGCATCGGAGCTGCGGCGCATCGAACGCTTTCTGGGCATCCGCCACCACGACTATTCCGGCAGTCATCTCAGCATGATCCACAATCCTTCGCGCACCCTGGAGGTGCCTCCGGCCTTCCAAGAGGCAATTCGCCGCTACGCCGATGCAGAGTGGGAAGCGCTCGACGCATTGGGGATCGACGTGCCCGCGGATTGGACAACCAAGGCGCATGCCCTTCATCGCAGATCCGACCAGCGGTTCCGCGCAGCCGGCCAGGGCCGAGCCGATGCCGGGTTCGGATTCCATCCGGTGCCTCGCCCTCCGGCGTCCTGAGGCTGCCGGCGCGGGCGACGGGTTGCCAGCATCGGGCAAGGCGTGGCTAAGCTTGCGGGCAAGGCGGGACAAACCGCGCCAGCTGGGGAAACGAAGATGGCCGGCTTGTGCAAGATGACGCTGTTGGCGTTTGCGGTTGCGGCCGCACCCCTCGCTGCGGGAGCTGTCGATTTCGCGACGCTCGAGGCAAGCCAAAACCGCGACAACGCCGCCGCCGGGCCGCGTGCCGTCCCTGCGCGGACGATCCCGCTGCCGCAGGACGTAAGCCCGGCTGCGCAGGCGCTGGTCGCAGCGCCCTACCGTGTGCCGGCATGGGATGCGAACCCGCCCGACGCCGACGCGTGGCGCGCGCTGGTCCATAAACTGGCAGACGCTTCGTTGCCCGGCATCGCCCGCGCACGCGCCAAATTGGGCGTGACGATGGAGCCAACCACGATCGGCGGCGTGCCCGGTTTCATCTTCAC
>CAZZVB010000347.1:0-2193 GCA_964657445.1 uncultured Burkholderiaceae bacterium
CTGCGAAAGGATCTTGGCGGCGAAATCGCCGATCTGCATCACGATGTCTCCGGGCTCCGCCAGGAGGTCCGCGAGTACCACGGAGCGGTCGTCGGACACGGCATCATGCTGACCGAACACGACGAGCGGATCACAAAGCTGGAGCAGACCAGCCGGCCGCCTGAAGCAGCCTAGCGCTCCGCTTGCCGGGTTCCGCGCCCGATTGTAAGCCCTTGCCCATGCGCACCTACCGTATCGCCGCCATCCCTGCCGACGGCATCGGCCCCGAAGTCATCGCCGCCGGGCTTGAAGCGCTCGACGCGCTGGCAGCCCGGGACGGCACGTTCGAGCTCAAGATCGACCATTTTGACTGGGGCAGCGAGCGCTTCCGCAAAACCGGCGCTTTGATGCCGGAGGACGGGCTCGATCAGCTCCGGCCGATGGATGCGATCTACTTCGGCGCGGTCGGCGCGCCGGACATCCCCGACCACATCACCCTCTGGGGCTTGCGCCTGCCGATCTGCCAAGGCTTCGACCAATACGCCAACGTGCGCCCGACGCGCATCCTGCCCGGTGTCACGTCGCCCCTGCGCAACGCCGGACCCGGCGACCTCGACTGGCTCATCATCCGGGAGAATAGCGAGGGCGAGTATGCCGGCCATGGCGGCCGGGCGCATCGCGGCCTGCCGGAGGAAGTCGCCACCGAAACCGCGATCTTCACCCGTGTCGGGGTGGAGCGGATCATGCGGTTCGCCTTCCAGTCCGCCCAGGCGCGCCCGCGCAAGCTGCTCACCGTCGTCACCAAATCCAACGCGCAGCGCCATGGCATGGTGTTCTGGGACGAGATCGCGGCCCTGGTCGCGAAGGACTTCCCGGACGTGACCTGGGACAAGGAACTGGTGGACGCCATGACGATGCGCATGGTGAACAAGCCGCGCACCATCGACACCGTCGTCGCCACCAACCTGCATGCCGACATCCTGAGCGACCTGGCGGCGGCGCTGGCGGGTTCACTCGGCATCGCGCCCACCGGCAACGTCGATCCGCAGCGCCGCTTCCCCTCGATGTTCGAGCCGATCCACGGCTCCGCCTTCGACATCACCGGCAAAGGCATCGCCAACCCCGTCGCCAGCTTCTGGACTGCCGCCATGATGCTGGACCATCTGGGCGAAGCCGCAGCGGGTAGGCGGCTGATGACGGCCGTGGAGCAAGTCTGCGCCACCGGGCTGCTGACACCCGATCTCGGCGGCAAAGCCACAACGGCTGAGGTAACGCGTGCCGTCTGCGAGGCGATCCGCGGCGCCAACGCGTGATCCGGCAGGCGACGCCTGACGACGAAGCACTGGTCGCCGCGATCAGCCGCGGCGCCTACCTCGAATACGAACCCGTGCTGGGCGGCCTGCCGGTTCCGGCCGAGGAAGACTACAGACCGCGTATCGCCGACGGCCAGGTCTGGCTGCTGGACGAGGACGGCGTGCTGGTGCTGGAACGCCATCCGGACCACGCGATGATCTATAGCGTTGCGGTGCGGCCCGGCCGCCGAGGTGAAGGTGTCGGCCGCAAGATGCTCGATGCAGCAGAGCGGATCGCGGCGTCCTGGGGCGTGCCGGAACTGCGGCTCTATACCAACCTGCTGATGACCGTGAACCAGGCGATCTACAAGAAGCGCGGCTACCAGGAGACTGGGCGCCGCAAGCACCCGAAGCGTCCCAACTTCACCATCGTGGACATGGCCAAGCCGATCGTGACGCCCGAGGCCGAGTTGCGCCGGCTGATCGACGTCATGGCCCGCCTACGTGCGCCCGACGGCTGCCCCTGGGACCGCGTGCAGGATTTCGACACCATCGCGCCCTACACGATCGAGGAAGCCTATGAGGTCGCCGACGCCATCGCCCGGCGAGACTGGGCGGCGCTGCCCGACGAACTCGGCGATCTGCTGTTCCAGGTGGTCTATCACGCCCGCATGGCGGAGGAGGCTGGCCGGTTCGCCTTTGCCGACATCGCCCGCGGCATCGCCGACAAGATGATCCGCCGCCATCCGCATGTGTTCGCCGGCATGGATGCGGTTCCGGGCGCCTGGGAAGCGCAGAAATCCGCCGAACGCCTGGCGAAGCAGGAAGCCGGCACGCTGGCCGGCGTGCCCGTCGCCCTGCCCGCCTTGACCCGGGCCGCCAAGCTCACAGCCCGCGCTGCCCGTGTCGGGTTCGACTGGCC
>CAZZVB010000348.1:0-2152 GCA_964657445.1 uncultured Burkholderiaceae bacterium
CGTCAGCCACGGCCGATCGCCGCCGCCAGGCAGGCGGTAGAAGCGGCGCATCCGTTGCAGCGAGGCGAGCAACGCCCGGCGCAACGCCGGGTCGGCACGGAAGTCGGCGACGTCGTCCGGAGTGAGCAGGGGCGCGCCGGAATTGAAGCCGCTCGCCTCGGGCAGCGGGAACAGCCACTGGATGTAGTCGTGCACGCGCTCCAGCCGGTCATCATCCCAGGCCTGGATATCGCGCAGCCACCGGCCGCGGTCGTCCGCGCCCTCCCCGGCGTAAAAGCGGATAATCGCGGATGCTGGCACGGGCGGTATGCCACGCCAGCCGGTTGCACCCTGTCAAGTCACCGGTTACGCCTGGGAAAACGAGGGAAACGAGCCATGAAGCGCGCCATTCTAGCCATCGGTTTGCTGGTTCTGTGCGGCGGACCGGCGGGCGCGCAGCTTCCCGGCACCATCCGCATCGGCGTGCTGACCGATGAAAGCGGGCCCTATGCCGATACTGGCGGACGCGGCTCCGTCCTGGCGGCGAAGATGGCGGTGGCGGATTTCGGCGGCTCGCTGGACGGCCACAAGATCGAAATCGTCGATGCCGACACCCAGAACAAGCCGGACGTCGCCTCCACCATCGCCCGGCGCTGGTTCGACACCGACGGGGTCAACGCGGTGGTGGACCTGCCGGTCACACCCGTGGCGCTGGCCGTCCAGCAGCTTGCCAAAGACAAGAACCGCACCGTGATGATCACAGCGGCGGCGATCAGTGAGTTCACCTCCAAGTTCTGCTCCCCCGTCAGCACGCATTGGGCGGACGACACGCACGCGCTGACCACGGGCACCGCGAAGGCGCTGCTGGAGGAAGGCGGCAAGGCGTGGTTCTTCATCACGGTCGATATGGCGTTCGGGGCGGCGCTGCAGCGCGACGCCACTGCCGTCGTCTTGCAGGGTGGCGGCCACGTCGTGGGCGACGCCAAACACGCGATCGGCGCGACCGACTATTCCTCGCAACTGCTGCAGGCACAGTCATCCGGGGCGGATGTCGTCGCCTTCGCGTCCGTGGGCGGCGACCTGGTGAACCTGATCAAGCAGGCGCACGAGTTCGGCCTGGGCGCGGACGGCAAGCAGAAGCTCGGCGGCTTCCTGATCTACATCTCCGACATCCACTCGCTGGGTCTGGCGACAGCACGAGGGCTCAACCTGACGACGGGGTTCTATTGGGACCAATCTGACGAATCGCGGGCTTTTGCCAAGCGCTTCATGGCTGAAGCGCACATGATGCCCGGTAAGGACCACGCCGCCGTCT
Organism: uncultured Burkholderiaceae bacterium; assembly: GCA_964657445.1. Lineage (GTDB taxonomy): Bacteria > Pseudomonadota > Alphaproteobacteria > Acetobacterales > Acetobacteraceae > LMUY01. The sequence continues at coordinate 1,295 of CAZZVB010000348.1, forward strand.
ATACCGCGGTGCTGCACTACCTTCAGGCCGTCAAGCAAAGCGGAAGCGTCGATGCGGTGACGGTCAACCGGGCCATGCGCGCGGCCCCGGTGGACTACTTCGGCCACAAGGCGACCCTGCGAAGCGATGGCCGGCTGATGGATGAGGTCACGCTTTATCGCGTGAAGACGCCCGCGGAGAGCAAAGCGCCGTGGGATTACTACCAGAGCGTGCAAACCATTCCTGCAAGCGACGCCTTCCTGTCTGAAAACCCGGATTGCAAGTCCTGACATACGATGATCGTGGCGTTTTGCCGGTGGTAGCGCTAACCTTTGGCTGAGAAAGGAATCCTCATGCACGCGCCAGACTCCCTTCACCTTGAGAATCAGCTCTGCTTTGCGCTTTATGCGGCGACGAACGCGATTACGCGAAGCTACCGCGGTCCGCTTGCGGAGCTAGGGCTGACCTACCCGCAATACCTTGTCCTCGTCGCATTGCTGGAGCGTCCGAGCATGACATCCGGCGAACTGGCCCGTGCGCTGCGGCTCGACGCCGGAACCCTGACGCCGATGCTGAAGCGGCTTGCGGCGGCTGGTCTGATCGAGCGCACCCGGCGGATCGAGGATGAGAGGGTCATCGACAATCAGCTCACCGCCAAGGGCCTTGGGCTTCGCGACGATCTGCTGCGCGCCCAGGCCACCGTGGTTTGCCACTCACAATTGTCGCCGGAAGCGCTCGCCTCGCTGCGGACCGAGCTGCACGTCCTGGCCGATAACCTGTGCGGACTGCCCGAGGTGGTGGAGGAAGCTGCGTAACCTGTTTCCGGCCGGAACTTATAGTTATTTCCACGAAACCAATCATGCTCGAAGCGGTTCGGCA
>CAZZVB010000349.1:0-94 GCA_964657445.1 uncultured Burkholderiaceae bacterium
GAACCGAAAGCGGTAAAGCCGGCAACGCAGCAAATGTCTGGATTGTAAATCCCGTTTTTAGGCCAACCCTAATGCCGATAGCAAAGTGGCGGGG
>CAZZVB010000349.1:104-2138 GCA_964657445.1 uncultured Burkholderiaceae bacterium
CCCCCCCCCCCCGCCACTCGTTGACCGGTCAGTAGGATGCCATCATTGCGGACCGTCGCGAAGCAATCCAGGGCCGCGCGGTAAGACTATTCGCGTGGCTCTGGATCGCCGCGTCAGCGGCTCGCGATGACGGCGCTTGGGCTAGGCGAACTGGTTCATCGTGTTGTGAGCGCCGCCGGCCTTGAGGGCGGCCTCACCGGCGAAGTACTCCTTGTGATCGTCGCCGATGTCCGAGCCGGCCATATTCTGGTGGCGCACGCAGGCGACGCCCTGGCGGATTTCCCGGCGCTGCACGTCCCGGATGTAACCCAGCATGCCGTCCGATCCGAAATAGGTGCGGGCCAAGTCGTCCGCCGACAATGCCGCCGTGTGATAGGTCGGCAACGTGATGAGGTGGTGGAAGATGCCGGACCTGCGGGCGGCGTCCGCCTGGAAGCTTTGGATGCGCCTATCTGCCTCCGTGGCTAGTTCGGTCGCGTCATAGTCCACGCTCATCAGCTTCGCGCGGTCATACGCTGCCACGTCCTTGCCGTCCGCTTTCCAGGCGTCATAGACCTGCTGACGGAAGCTCAGCGTCCAGTTGAAGGACGGCGAGTTGTTGTAGGCGAGCTTGGCGTTCGGGATCACCTGGCGGATGCGGTCCATCATGGACGCGATCTGCTCCACGTGCGGCTTCTCCGTCTCGATCCAGAGCAGGTCAGCGCCGTTTTGCAGGGAGGTGATGCCGTCCAGCACGCAGCGATCGGCGCCCGTGCCCGGGCGGAACTGGAACAGGTTGCTCGGCAGGCGCTTGGGCCGCAGCATCTTGCCTTCGCGCCGGATGATCACGTCGCCATCGCGTGCGGTTTCAGCCGTGACTTCCTCGCAGTCCAGGAAGGAGTTGTACTGGTCGCCGAGATCGCCGGGTGCGTGGCTGACGGCGATCTGCTTGGTCAGGCCGGCGCCAAGCGAGTCCGTGCGGCAGACGATGATCCCGTCTTCGACGCCCAGTTCCAGGAATGCGTGGCGCAGGGCGCGGATCTTCTGCACGAAGTCCTCGTGCGGGACGGTGACTTTGCCGTCCTGGTGGCCGCACTGCTTCTCGTCGGACACCTGGTTCTCGATCTGCAGCGCACAGGCGCCGGCCTCGATCATCTTCTTGGCAAGCAGATATGTAGCTTCCGCGTTGCCGAACCCGGCGTCGATGTCGGCGATGATCGGCACGACGTGCGTCTCATGGTTCTCGGCTTGCGCCTGCAGTTCGTCGGCCTTGGTATGGTCCCCGGCGGCGCGGGCCGCGTCGGACGCGCGCAGCAGGTTGCTGATCTCGCGTGCGTCGGCCTGGCGCAGGAAGGTGTAAATCTCAGAGATCAGGGCGGGCACGGAGGTCTTCTCGTGCATCGACTGGTCGGGCAGGGGGCCGAACTCGGACCGGAGGGCCGCGACCATCCAGCCGGACAGGTAGATGTAGCGGCGCTTGGTGGTGCCGAAATGCTTCTTGACGGCGATCATCTGCTGCTGCGCGATGAAGCCGTGCCAGGCGCCGAGCGACTGGGTGTACAGCGCCGGGTCGGCGTCGTAGGCCGCCATGTCGGCGCGCATGACGCCGGCCGTGTAGCGCGCGATATCGAGCCCGGTGTGGAAACGGTTTTGCAGCCGCATACGGGCGACCGATTCCGGGTTGATGGCATTCCAGGCACCGTTCCGGCTCTCGACGAGGTCAGTTAGCCGAGCGACGTCGTCCCGGAAGGCTGACGTGCGCCCGGCCACACTGGGGCTGCCGCTGGAAAAACCATCGGGCGCGTAGTTCTTGGTCACCATAAAGTCCAACTCCATCACGGAATGCGCCATACCGGCGCGTTTACGGAACCTGGTCTGCTGCACCTGCGAAGTCACCGGCAGAACGGCGTGAGGGGCGGGAAAGCTGTAAAGACTCACACACATCCAGCCGCTGTTTGAAAATTCCGGACACACAGAATCTTCTTGCGGACGCCTACCTTAGTATGTTCTTGTTTCGTTCGTGACCATTCCATCCTCCCTGACCGAACCTGGATC
>CAZZVB010000350.1:0-2077 GCA_964657445.1 uncultured Burkholderiaceae bacterium
GCTGTTCGTGTGGGGTGATGGTGTGCAACTGAACCGTGTCGACCGGAGGGCCGGATCGACCCGCTACTGAGGAGCCGTTGAACGAACGGTTCCGGGAAGGCGTACGGTTCCCTGAAATACCAACCTTTTCGGGAAAAGTTGAGCGTCACAGCTAGGGCGGCGAGAGTCTGCAAATGGTCGGGAACGCCGGTAGCGCTCCCAGCCGGGAGCTAGCGCCGGGTGGGGTGGTAAGCAGACCATCGTTCGGACGCGGCGAAGTCGGTTCTCGACCTCGACCCGGCTTTTGGAGAGGCTGACCGCTGTGCCTAATAGCAGACGTTCGTCGTCCGGACTGGCTGACTGCTATGCGCCCCTACCAATCTGCGGGCGACACGTCCCACCCGAAAGCGGACAACCCGTCGTGCGATGGTGGTTGCCGGGTTCGCGCACCGCCTGACGACCATCCGCAACGCCGACCGCATCGTCGTCACCGGCCCGGGCGTTGCGGAACAGGGCACTCAAACCGACCTCCTGGCCGCCTGACCTCTACTGCAAAGCTTCCAAGGCACGGCGCATGTTCAACCTCGACGCCGCGCCAAATGCCCGCTCGAACCGGTCCGTGTGGAACAGCCGCTCCCGCGCAAGCATCCCTCGAAGGAACGCCGCGCGACCGAGCCGGAAGGCGGCCAGCCCATGCACGGGCACGTATTCCGCCGCGATGCCGGCTTCATACGCCGCATACTCCTCGGACCCAGCGCCGAGGATGGCGGTGTCGAGATCGAGGAACGTCGCGACGTCGTCCCGCAGCGGTTCGGACAAGCCGGATGGAACGACGTGGTCGGCCGTCGCGCGAATCATGATGTCCGCGGAGCGCAGCACGGCCGCATCGGCAAGGCCGGCCATGTCCGAGCCAAGCAGATCCGCGCTTCGGTCTTCGTTGTCGGACGCGGCGGGATTGTAGATGGCGTCGTGATACCAGATCGCGAGTTCCACGGCGGCCGGGTCGGCAATGACGGAGGCTTCGGCCGCCAGCCCCCGCAGCAGCCCGTCGACATGGGACTGCCCATGATACCTGCGATGCGGTTCGGCATAGCGACGCCTGAGATCCGCCACCCTCATGGCCGTGATCGAGAACATGGGACAGCACTTTATCCGCGCGGCCTCTCCGATGGTAGGCCTCGCGCCCCGGACGCCCTCGCATCGCGGTTGCGGGCACGCTCGGCGCCAACTACCGTTCCGGACGGCAATCGCGCTGGACGGAGCATGGAACGGCAATGGCGGACCCCGTGCAGGCAGAAGTCCGATACAGCTACGCGTCGAAGGCGTCGGATGTGCTCACCGTGCCGGGCCCGCTCGCGGCGAACCTGTCCTGGGACAGCTGGTGGCGCCAGGCCTATCAGCGCGCCGACAAGCTGATCCAGAACCAGGCGAACGACCTCCTCCGGCGCGGCAACATCACGGTCGAGGAGGCCCGCGACTTGGTCGAGGTGCAGCGCAACGGCCTCGTCATCGAGATGCGCAAGCCGTTGACGCCGTTCGGCAAGCTGTATTCGGAGGTTCTGAAGCCAGCCAACGCGCTGCCGACCCTTGAGAGCCTGGTCGTGCGCAAGGGTAGCGTCGAAGCCGTGCTCGTCAGTGTCGGCAAGACCCGCGCCGTGACCAACCGGCTCGCCTTCGTGGGCCGCACCGCGGGGACGGCGGGGATCGTGCTAGAGATCGTCATGGTCGCCGTCGTCATTGAACAGGCGCCCGAAGACCAACGCCGACGCGTCGCGACGGAGGAGGTCAGCGGGGCGGCCGTCGGATTGGCGGGCGGGACGACGGGCTACTGGGCCGGCGGCCTCGCCGGTGCCGCCTGGGCCGGAACATGGGCCAGCCCGACCCTGCTCATTCCAGTGGTGGGCGAGATCACCGAAGGCGGCGCCATCCTGATCGGCGGCATTGCAGGGGCGCTGTTCGGCGGCTGGCTCGGCAACCGTGCCGGCAAGGCCGCCGGTCATCTGCTGTGGCAGATGTTGCCGATCGCCTGGAAGACGAAGTGAGGGCCTAGCTATTCTCGACCGCATCAACCGATGGTTCGCCGACCGGCTGCCATCCC
>CAZZVB010000351.1:0-2017 GCA_964657445.1 uncultured Burkholderiaceae bacterium
AAAGCGACCGCGCCGGCATGTCGGTTGCGGAGTTCCGCAGCGTCGCCGAAGCGGTGTACGCCCGTGCGGGGGAGGTTGCCGGCGCGCAGCGCCGCATCGTTGCCGCTGCACGCGGCGCAGGCCTGCCGATGGCGAGCCATGACGACGCCACGATCGCAGCCCGGGCAGAGTACCGGGCGCTCGGCGCACATATCTGCGAATTCCCGATGGGGGAGGACGTGGCGCGCGATGCGGTGGACGCGGGGGAATGGGTCGTCATGGGGAGCCCAAACGTGGTCCGTGGCGGTTCACACCTCGGATGGGCGTCCGCAGCCGTCATGGCAGAGGCCGGACTGTGCCGCGTGCTGACCAGCGATTATTTCTACCCTGCCATGGCGCAGGCGCCGTTCGTGCTAGCCGCCCGCGGCAAGCTCAGCCTGGCGGAGGCATGGGCGTTGATCTCCAGCAACCCAGCCGCGGCAGCGGGGCTGGCGGACCGCGGCACAATCACAGAAGGTCAACGCGCCGACGTCGTGCTGATCGAACCCGGCCCGACAGCCCGCATTGTGGCGACGATTGCCAATGGCCGCCTGGGCGCAGCCGCGGCGGAGGCGCACCGCCGCATGTCGTGACGGCTTGCAAAACCAGTGCTCGGTCTGACATCTTGGATACCAAGCAATAACAACGGGGTCGCCCATGTGCCGTCTCTTCAAGACCCAGCCGCCGGAAACCTACGCGTCGGAAACCAGGCCGATGCGCCTGCACGGGCATTGCACGTCGGTCCGGCTGGAAGCTGCCTATTGGGAGATACTGGAGGAAGTCGCCAGCCACGAAGGCGTCTCGGTGGCACGCTTCTGCGCCATCTTGCATGACGAGATGCAGCAACAGGGCGGCGAAGTTGCAAATTTCGCGTCCATGCTGCGCGTTACCTGCCTGCACTACTTGCGCCACCAGGACAGCTATCTGGCGGAGATCGCAGCGCGCACCGCGCCGCGGCAGAAAATCGCGGTGATGTAGCCCAGTACTACCTTCGTCCCAGTCCACCTCCCTAGTCTCGGCACCGAGGCGCCACGGGGAGAAACATGGTTCGAAACGTATTGGGCCTGATTTCAGGAACGATCTTGCTGGGCATCGGCAGCGCAGCGGCGCAGTTTAGCGTGCCCGTCGCCAAGCCCTCGCCAGAGTCGCTGTTCCGCAACCAGTGCGCGACCTGCCACTCGCTCAACACCACCGATCCGCCGCGGCAAGGCCCAACTCTGGCCGGCGTGATCGGGCGCAAGGCGGGGACGGTGCCCGGCTTCAAATATTCGGCCGGTTTTGCCAACGCCGACTTTACGTGGGACAGCGCGCGCCTGGACGCCTACTTGACCAATCCGCAATCGGTCATCCCTGGCGCCGTCATGCCATACCGCCAGGCCAACGCGGAGACGCGGTCTGCAATCATCTCCTACCTGGAAGGCCAGCACTGATGGCTGCGACCAAGGCCGTGCACAGCATGGTCCGCGTGCTGGACGAGGATCGCTCAGTAGCCTTCTACCGCACCGCATTCGGGCTCGAGATCGCCGACCGGCTCGCTTTCGAAAGTTTCACCCTGATCTATCTCCGCAATGCGGCCACGACGTTCGAGGTGGAGCTGACGGTCAACAAGGGCCGCACGCAGCCCTATGATCTAGGCGACGGCTACGGCCACATCGCCTTCGTGGTTGACGACCTGCCTGCCGAACACGCCCGCCTGACCGCCGCCGGGCTGGCGCCCACGCCGCAGCGCTCGCTGGAGCTGGATGGCAAAACGGTGGGGACCTTCTTCTTCCTGCAGGATCCGGACGGCTACCGGATCGAAGTGCTGCAACGCGGAGGCCGCTTCGGCTGACACAACGATAAAAGGGGAATACGGATCATGAGGACGGTCGATAAACGACTTCAGATCGGACGCCGCGGGCTGCTGCAGGCCAGCACAACGGCGGCGCTGGCCACAGCCGGGTTCAGCGGCTGGGCGAATGCGGCGTGGGCGCAGGAAGCCTCTTCGTTGCAGCCGCAG
>CAZZVB010000352.1:0-1982 GCA_964657445.1 uncultured Burkholderiaceae bacterium
CCCTGTCCCACGCTTTACGGGAGAGGGAGAAAGATGACTCAGCGGGCGCTCGCCCACTCCGTGCTGCGCTGCTGCGCCGCCGCGATCGCAGCCTCGTATCGCGGCGCCGGGCCGATGCGGAATTGGGTGCGGAGTTCGGCGATGGGGCGGTCCAGCAGCGTCTCCCACTCCACTGCTTCCAACGGCTCGGCAGCCCGGCCGCGCCGGTATGCCTCCCACACCGCACCCGGCACGCCGATCCCGGGTCGCTCGCGGGTGATCTTCAACATCCCCGCGATGCTGATCACCACGATCCCGCGGCCCCCCTGTTGCGGGTGGGTGAAGGCCAGCACGCACACCTCGCCCAACGGGGAGCGGCCGTAGCCGGTCAGGACGTGCAGCAGGTCATGGGTATCGCGCATGCGGTGATAGAACTTGAGTTCGTCCGGATCCATTCGCGCGTCGGCTTGGTGCTCCGAGACATGCGCCAGACCTTCGGCGGACAGGTTCGCCTCGGCATGGAACTCCGCGTACGTCCGGCCCAGCGAACCCGGTGGCATGGCGGCTAGCCGGTCGTGATCGCTCAGATGGGCGAGCAGCGGCTTGGCCGCGGTCATCAGGCGGTGGCCATGCGGCGTCGCGCGGAAACGCTCCATTCGCCGCAGGGTGGAACGGCCACGCAGGGCGTTGATGATGTGGAACACCTGCGGCGTGTCCTGCGGGTCCCGGACCAACTTGGCCAGCGCTTTGGCCGCGACAATGGGCTGGATCGGACGCGTGTCGGTCTGCATGGCTGTCTCCACAGCCATTATTGGTCGTCACCGCGTGTTTTGCCAGGCGGGTCCACCCGGTGTAGGCGGCAGCCTCGCTTGCGGAGTGACTGATTTTTGCTGTCCGGCTGCCGCCTCGTTCGACGATCGCTGATCGCAGCGCTGGCCTGGTGCGCCATCGCCGCCGCCCCGGCCCGGGCGGCGTCGCCGCCTATGGCCTGGCTGGTCAGCCAGAGCGCGCAATGCGAGGCGGCGATCCTGGCGGCAGAAGCAAAATACAGCCTCCCGCGCGGCCTGCTGGGCAGCATCGCCAAAGTCGAGAGCGGGCGTCCTGTCACGGGAATGGGCGACATCCGGGCATGGCCATGGACCATCGATGCGGACGGCCAGGGCCTGTTCCTGGATAGCAAGGCCGCCGCCGTTGCCTGGGTGCAGCAGGCGCAAAACAACGGGCACCGTTTCATCGACGTCGGCTGCATGCAGGTGGACCTGCCGATGCACCCGGGCGCGTTCCACTCGCTGGAGGATGCCTTCGACCCGGCGCTCAATGCCGACTATGCAGCGCGGTATCTGCGGGATTTGCAGGCCGAGGCGCATGGCGACTGGAACGTGGCGGTCGGCCTGTATCACTCGCACACGCCGGACCTCGCCGCCGACTACCGCAACCGCGTGGCCGCTGTCGGCGCTGGTATCCAGACCGGGATCGGCGGGCCCGAGCCGCTTTATGCCCGCGCGATTCGCCAGGGCACGCTGCGCCTGGCGCTGGCGGGCGGCGGCGTGCTGCTGGTGAACCTGCACCGGCAGCCCCGGCTGCGTCCGCAACGGCCGATGTCGCGCTGCCAGATCGCTGCGGTGCTGAACCCGCTGCTGACCAACAAGGTGAAAGGCTGCGGCCGGCGCGGGTGAAATCGCGGATGGCCGCTGCCATCTGTCGTTCACCTGCGAGGAAAGCCGACACCGGTAGCCCGCATCCGCGCAGCGAATGCGGGACCACGGTCCATCAAGACGTATCCCACTTCGTAGCTTCGGAAGTGCGGCCGGCTTCGGGCCAGCCTGACGGCCGGTGTCCATTTGGGCCACCGGCCGCCAGCTTGCAAAGCCTGCGGATATCCTCCGGCGTGCGCCGCTTCCACTCCGGCCCATTGAACGCAGGCTCGATCCCGAGGTCGCGGCAGATCTCGGCGATCACCTCGTCGATCGGGCGGCCGCTGATGTCCTCGTCGTAGTCCAGCG
>CAZZVB010000353.1:0-1874 GCA_964657445.1 uncultured Burkholderiaceae bacterium
GCTTCGACGAAGTCGCGGACGGTTTCGCGGAAGACGTCGTCGGTGAGTTCGTTCAGGTCCATGGCGTGTTCCCGCTCCTTCGCTGCACTAGCCTGGCGGCGTCTGCGCGAGTGAGATCGAATACGTCATCCACCACTGGCTGTCGCGTTCGGCCCGCGTCGCGTCCCGCACCATGCCCGCCTCCGCGTAACTCTGCGCAAGCCATTTCAAGCCGCGCGCGATCTCCTGGGCCTTGTCCGGCTGCATCTTTGGAATGCGGCTGGCCTCCGGTTGGTCGCTCATGCCGCCCTCCTCCATTCAGAGGGATGGAGAGTATATATGCGTTACCCCGGCGTGAAGCATGGCACCGGCGTGCCGTCGGCAGCGGGCTTCCACACCAAGGTCACCGCTTGCCCGATCGCCAGCGTATCCGGGTCGCAATCGACCAGGTTGGTCATCATGGTCGGGCCTTCCGCCAGGGTGACGTAGGCGATGGTGTACACCGGATCGACCCGGCGCATGGGGCTGAAGCTGTAGATCACGCCCTTACCCGAGGCCGGCACCATGGTGGTGGGGCCGAAATCGAACGGCGAGACGGCGCGGGGATACCAGAACAGCTTTCCCGTGCCGGTGCAGCGGCCGATCAGGAAGCGGCCCTCGCGGGCCGCGGCGTAGAACTCGGCACTCTCGGGGCCGGGCGGCGGGGCGGCCATCACGCGCTCGGCCATTATTGGCGCTCCATGATCAGGGTGGCGCTGCCGTGGCGGCTGCCCAGCAGGCCGCCGGTGCCGTGCGCCATGGCGAGCGTGCAGTTCGGCACCTGCACCTTGGGGTGCGCCTCGCCGCGCAACTGGCGCACCGCCTCGATCACCTTGGTGATGCCGCCGCGGTTGGCGGGGTGGTTGTTGCACAGGCCGCCGCCATCGGTGTTGAACGGCAGCTTGCCCACGCCCGAGATCAGGTTGCCGTCCGACACGAAGCGCCCGCCTTCACCCTTGGCGCAGAAGCCGAGGTCTTCCAACTGCATCAGCACGGTGATGGTGAAGCTGTCGTAGATCGAGGCGTATTGGATGTCGGCGGGCTTGACGCCGGCCATCGCGAACGCCGCCGGGCCGGAGCGGACGGCGCCGGAGTAGGTGAGGTCAATCGCGCCGGCATCCTGCCCTTTCCAGGACTCCCCCGCGCCCAGCACGCGCACCAGCGGCCGCTTCAAAGCCTTCGCGACGGCCGGGCTGACCACGACGAGCGCGCCGCCGCCATCGCTGACGACGCAGCAATCGAGGCGATGCAACGGGTCGGAGATCATCGGGGAGGAGACGACCTCCTCCACCGTCACCACGTCGCGCAGCATGGCGTGCGGGTTGTATTGCGCGTGGTGGCTGGCGGCGACCTTGATCCAGGCGAGCTGCTCGGAGGTCGTTCCGAACTCGTGCATGTGGCGCATGGCGCACATGGCGTAGACGTTGGGCGTGGTCGGCCCGAACGGCGCTTCCCAGGCGGCGTCGGGCACGTTGCCGATGACGGGGCGGGCGTTGGTGCCGGAATGGCCTTCGCTGCGCGGGCGCCCGGCGAGCGTGATCAGCGCCACTTCGCAGCGCCCGGCGGCAATCGCCTCCGCGGCGTGGGCGACGTGCGCGATGTAGGAACAGCCGCCCAAATCGGTGCTGTCGAGGTGGCGGACCCTCAGGTTCAGGTAGTCCACCATGTTGACGGGACCCATGCCGGGCGCGTCGCCGGCGCAGAAGTAGCCGTCCACATCGTCCTTGGTCAGCCCGGCATCGGCGAGCGCGCCGGCGGCGGATTCGGCGTGAAGCTGGGCCACCGACTTGTCGGGCGCCTTGCGGGTCGGGTGCTCATAGGCGCCCACGATGTAAGCCGAGCCTTTGATCGTCATG
>CAZZVB010000354.1:0-1828 GCA_964657445.1 uncultured Burkholderiaceae bacterium
CCTCCTTGAGGCTGCCAACCGCGGAGAGCGACAGCACGTCGGTCACGCCGGATCGCTTCAGCGCGTCGATATTGGCGCGGTAATTCAGATGCGTAGGCGAAAGCCGATGGCCTCGGCCGTGCCGCGGCAGGAACACGCACTGCACGCCATCCAGACGGCCGAACAGCAACTGATCTGACGGCTCCCCCCAGGGCGTGGGCACGTGGCGCCACTGCTTGTCCTCGAGCCCGTCGATATCGTAGAGGCCAGACCCGCCGATGATGCCGATCACCGGCGTGATTTGGTCCATCTAGTGGATGTCAGCCCAGATCTTGCGCTTGACCGCATAGGTCACGACCGTCATGCCAGCGAGGAACAGGACGATCTTCACGCCCATCTGCTTGCGTTGTTCCATTTCCGGGTTGGCCATGTAGGTCAGGAAGGTGGCGACGTCGTGGCTCATTTGCTGGACGGTGGCGGGGGTGCCGTCGGCATAGTCCACCGCGCCGTCATGCAGCGGCTGCGCCATCGCGATCTGCCGCCCGGGGAAGTAGACGTTGTAGTTCATCCCGTCCGACATCTTCATGCCGGCCGGCGGATCGCGGTAGCCCTGCAGCAGCGCGTCGATATAGGTGGCGCCACCCTCGCGCGCCTTCTCGATCAGCGAATGGTCTGGCGGCAGCGCGCCGCCATTGGCTGCGCGGGCCGCCTTGTCGTTAGGATAAGGCGACCGGAAATGATCGGACGGCAGCGCTGGCCTATCGACCGGATTACCCGAGTCATCCGTCCCGCCCGGAACGGTGATGGTCGCAGCGAACGCCTTGACCTGGTCAGGCGTCAGACCGATCCCGGTCAGGTTGCGGTAGTAGGCCTCCTTCATGGAGTGGCAGTTCGAACAAACCTGCGTCCAAACTTGCAGTCCACGTTGCTCGGCCGCCCGGTCATACGTGCCGAATGGGCCGTCAAAGGAGAAGTTGACTTTGGGAAGCGGCTCCGGCTCCGCCTGCGCGAACGCCACGCCGGGAAGTGCCAGGGCAGCGGCAAGCGCCGCAGCCGAGGCGAGATGGGCAAACCGCATTTACATCTTCTCCATGGGCTTCGCGGTCGCACCTTGCGGCAAGGGACCACCACCGCCGGGGCCACGCGGGTTATCGCTGCGCAGCACCGGGCGGCTGATGCTTTCCGGCAGCGGCAGCGGCCTCTCCAGCTTGCCCAGGATCGGCAGCAGCACCAGGAAGTGCAGGAAGTAGTAGGCCGTCGCGACCCGGCCGAGCACGACCCAGATGCCCTCCGGGCGATGAGCGCCAACCTCACCCAGCACGACCGTCGTCACGACCAGCAGGATCACCAACTGGCGGTAGATGGGGCGGAACCGGGCCGAGCGGACCGGCGACGTGTCCAGCCAAGGCAGCAGGAACAGCACCGCAATGGCGCCGAACATGAGCGATACGCCGCCGAGCTTGGACGGGACGGACCGAAGGATCGCGTAGAACGGCAGGAAGTACCATTCCGGAACGATTTCGGCTGGCGTCACCAGCGGGTTCGCCGGGATGTAGTTCTCGACGTGGCCCAGCATATTCGGCGCGAAGAATACGATCAGCGCAAACACCAGCAGGAACACGCACATGCCCACGCTGTCTTTGATCGTGTAATACGGATGGAACGGGATCGTGTCCTGCGGGCTTTTGACATCGATGCCGAGCGGGTTGTTCGACCCGGTGATGTGCAGCGCCACGATGTGCAGGAACACGACGCCGGTGATCATGAACGGCATCAGGTAGTGCAGCGCGAAGAATCGGTTCAGCGTCGGGTTATCGACCGAGAAGCCGCCCCATAGCCACGTCACGAT
>CAZZVB010000355.1:0-1820 GCA_964657445.1 uncultured Burkholderiaceae bacterium
TGGCGATCTGCGACCAGTTGATCAACGGGCCAACCCGGCTGCGTGTCGGCCTGCGTCCCGAAGGCCGGACGCCGGCGCGGGCCGAAGCGGTGATCGCCGCCCCGGATGGCACCGACGCCGGCACCGTCACCTCAGGCGGCTTCGGCCCGACGGCGGGCGGCCCGATCGCCATGGGCTATGTCCGGCGCGGCCTGACCGGCGAGGGCCAGGAACTCAGCCTGCTGGTTCGCGGCAAGCAATTGCCTGCGCGTGTCGCCGCCCTGCCGTTTGTCCCCCATCGCTACGCCCGCTGAAGGAGCACGTCGCCATGATCCGCTACACGAAAGACCACGAGTGGGTGCGCCTGGACGGCAGCGTCGCCACGGTCGGCATCACCGCCCACGCGCAGGACGCCCTGGGCGACCTGGTGTTCGTGGAACTGCCTGAACCTGGCCGCGAGGTCATCGAGGCCGAACCGATCGCGGTGGTCGAGTCTGTGAAGGCCGCAAGCGATGTGTACGCGCCCCTGGCTGGCCGCGTGACCGAGGTGAACGCCGCGCTGACCGACGACCCGGCGCTGGTCAATCGGGACCCGGCGGGCGAAGGCTGGTTCTTCAAGCTGCGGCTGGCCGACACTGCCGCGTTCGATGCGCTGATGGACCAGGCGGCATACGATGCGCTGCTGGCGGAGACCGCATGATGGACGCGTTCGCTGAACTCGCCGCGCTAGAGGACAGCTTTGTCCACCGGCACGTTGCCCCGGCCGAAGCTGATATCGCTACCATGCTGCGCGTTGTCGGCGCTGAAAGCCTGGCGGCGCTCGCCGCACAGACTGTGCCGGGTGACATCCGCATCGCTCCGCTGCAGGGGCTGCCCGACGCTATCGGGGAAATCCCTGTGATCGAGGAACTGCGCGGGCTGGCCGGGCAGAACCGCTGCCTGCGTTCGCTCATCGGCCAGGGCTACCACGGCACCTTCACCCCGCCGGTGATCGGCCGCAACGTGTTGGAAAACCCCGGCTGGTACACCGCCTACACGCCGTATCAGGCGGAGATCGCGCAGGGCCGGCTGGAGGCGCTGCTGAACTTCCAGACCATGATCTGCAACCTCACGGGCATGCCGATCGCCAACGCCTCCCTCCTGGATGAAGCGACGGCAGCGGCCGAGGCGATGGCGATGGCCCACGCGTCCTCCCGCACCAAGACCGGCAATGTCGCGGTCTGCGCCGATCTGCATCCGCAGACCACCGCCGTGCTGCAAACCCGCGCGCAACCGCTGGGCTGGACATTGACGACCTTCGCGCCCGGCGACACCGCCGCCATCGGCGCGGCGCAGCCCTTCGCTGTGATCCTGCAGTATCCGGGCACGTCCGGCGCGTTGCGTAACCTGCATGCCGAAATCGCCGCCGCGCATGAGGCTGGCGCGCTGGCCATCGTCTGCGCCGACCTGCTCAGCCTGGTGCTGCTGACGCCGCCGGGTGAAATGGGGGCGGACGTCGTTGTCGGCTCCGCCCAGCGCTTCGGCGTGCCGATGGGGTTTGGCGGGCCGCATGCGGCGTTCTTCGCGACCCAGGACAAGTTCAAGCGCGTGATGCCGGGCCGCCTCGTCGGCGTATCGCAGGATGCGGCTGGGCAGCCGGCCATGCGGCTGGCGCTGCAGACCCGCGAACAACACATCCGGCGCGAAAAGGCGACGAGCAACATCTGCACCGCGCAGGTGCTGCTGGCGGTGATGGCCGGGATGTATGCCGTCTGGCACGGGCCGGAGGGGCTGACGCGCATCGCTCGCCGGGTGAACCTGCAGGCGCGCGCCCTGGCCGACGCCGCCACACGGGCCGGCCT
>CAZZVB010000356.1:0-1810 GCA_964657445.1 uncultured Burkholderiaceae bacterium
TGGGTCTATCATCAGAGCACGGGCGAATTGACTCGCGACGGCCAGCACGTGGCCGGCGGACATAGCGGCATCGACGCCGGCCGGAATAATCCAGCTATGGAGACCAGTCGGGACACTGGGCCAATCCCGCAGGGCACCCACACAATGGGCAGGCAGTTCCACAGCGCCGTAACCGGACCAGGTGCGATGCGTCTTGCGCCGAACCCGGGCACACAGACCTATGGCCGCACCGATCTCGAAATCCACGGTGACAGTCGGTCTTATCCTGGCAAGGCGTCACATGGCTGCATCATCCTGCCGCGCGACGCGCGTGATCAGCTCAATGCCTCTCCCGACAACACGCTGAGGGTGGTGCCATGAACAGGCTGACGATGGCAGCCGGCGGGCTGCTCCTCCCACTTGCCGCGTTCGCCGCCGCTGCTCCGGACTTATCCAGTCTCCAGGCCAGTATCCAGGCTAATGGACCGCAGAAGACGATCGCCGAGCTTGATGCCAAGGATCAGCTGGAGGCGGTTTTGGGACGGATAGGGGAGGGAAGAGATGAGTGGATCGCTCTGGCCCCCAAACTCTCGCCAGGCGCGGACGGTGCGGCGGCCGAGGGCCTTGGCATCGTTCTGGCGCAAGCCTTGCCCATCAACCCGGCGAGCGTCCTGCAGGTGCTCACCGAAGGCCCGGGCAACATAAGCGTGCAGCGGGTGTGCAGCACACCCTTCATCGAGACGACAAAAGCGTCCGATCACGCATACGATCAACGGGCTATCCGGGCGGTGAGCAGCGTTGCGGATCCGAGATTGGCGGCAAAGCGGGACGCATGCCTAGCACGCCTCAAATCGTAGGCAGCTGCCGACGCGAGAATAACCACACGCCCCGGGGTGTTGGCGGGATAAGGAAGTCGGCGCGCATGCCACGTTGGGTGATTGATCCCTCCGTGGACGGTTTGATCAGAGTGCCACGAACACCCAGGCCAGTGTGACGAACGGCACCAGGGCCAAGGCGCCGCGGGCAACGATGCCGAGTACGACACCCTGATGTTCAGCCTGTTCGTGGCGGACCTGCAGAACGGCCAGGCGAGCGGCGAATGGCGCTCTCCGCGGCGGTCTTGGTGAGCTTCAATCTGGGCACCGGACGGGTTTGCTTTCGGTTCCCGCCTGTTCGCGATGGTCGTTCACCCATCTCGCATCCGATTGTCCGCTTCGGAGGCTGCCGTCGGTAGCGTTGAACGTCCGAGATTGGACACAAAGGAGACCTTCGGCGGCACGGCCGGAGTCAAGGTTTCTGGTGGGAAGCCGCCTGTATGGTGCCGGGTCGAGGAGGGCTAAAATTGAACGATCGGCTTATGGCAGGGCCTGGCCGGGAGCGGACGGTCCGCTACAAATTGACCGATCAGGAAAGCGGACGTGCGGCTCGACCGCGGAAGAGTCGCGGTCATCGGGGTCTGGTATTACCGGCGGTAGACGTCCACGGGCGCTGCGGTGGCGATCAGCTCGAGCTGCCACGTGGCCGGGCGCTTGGTGCCGGCGAGGTGCAGGTGCAGGGTTGCCAGGAGCGTCGACCAGGCCGCGTCGGTGGCGCTGATGGTCAGAGTGCGACGGCCCAGTTCAAAGATGAGCATGGTCGTGTCGCCCACCAGGCTCGGCGATAGCAGGGCCACCACGCGGTCGATCGCCGCCCAGCGGATCAGCTCGTCGGCCCGGCCCGGGGTTTCGACGCGAAGGCCGTGCTCCGAGACCTCGACCAGAACGCCCGCGTTGCGACGGGATGGCAGCCGGTCGGCGAACCATCGGTTGATGCGGTCGAGAATAGCTAGGCC
>CAZZVB010000357.1:0-1802 GCA_964657445.1 uncultured Burkholderiaceae bacterium
GCAGCCCGTTCACCGCCAGGAACCCGGCAGCGATCACCGGTGAGGCGAACAAGGACCGCAGGAAGTGCTCCAGCGCGCCGCCGACGACCACGGCCGGGATGGTCGCCACCACGATCAGCAGGAAGACACGCCGGCTTTCCTTGTTTTGATGCGCGCCGGATACGCCGAGGACGCCCAGGATAAGGGCCAGCCAGTCCTTCCAGAAGTAGCCGAGCAAGGCCACGGCCGTGCCCACATGCAGCATGACGAGGAACGGCAGGAATGCGGCCGAGGCCTGGTCGAAGTTGTTCCAGTGCAGCAGCGCGGGCAGCACGACGGCGTGGCCCAGGCTGCTGACCGGGAACAGTTCGGTCGCCCCCTGGATGACGGCGATGAGGATGGCTTGGACCATGTCCATGTCGTGTCACGACCCCTGCTGCGGTGCGGGACGTTCCTGCCGGACCGGCCGGTTGAAGGCAAGGCATGGCGGCCAAGCGGGGCAGACTAGCTAATTTGGCCGCAACGAGGCGCGGTCCACGGCGTTGCGTGCGGGATGTTGGACAAACCGCGCGTTGCCGGGGCCGACTTGCTCGCAACCGCTGCGGGCCTGGTGCAGGCTACTGGCTACCATTTCATAACGCCGACGCCGCTGACGCATGCCCGCGTCAATGCCAGGCCGGGCAATGAGTGGGCGCGCGGGCTGCGCGACGTTTTCGGATGGAGCCGGCCGTTCCAGCCGGATGCGCTGCCGCCCGAGATCTTTTCGGCGATGCGCGATGCCGGCGTGCTGATCCCGCTGGACAAGGGCGGCTGGCGAAGCTTGATCCGGCTGTCTTCGCTCGGCGGCTTGCTGTTCGCTCACTCGGCCTTTCCGACGGATCAGCCCGACGCGGTGTTCTTCGGCCCGGATACCTACCGTTTCGCGCATGCGATCGACCTCGTGTTGCAGACGCATCCGGTGCGGCGTGCCGTGGATATCGGCTGCGGCGCCGGCCCCGGCGCGATCATGGTGGCGAAAGCCTGGCCCGGCGCCGAAGTGCTGGCGGTGGACATCAACGGCGTGGCGCTCCGGCTGACACGGAGCAATGCAGCGCTGGCGGGCGCCGTCGTGGAGGCGGTGGAGAGCGACCTGCTGGACGCCGTGCCCGGCCAATTCGACCTGATCGTCTCGAACCCGCCTTATCTCATCGATCCTCTGGGCAGGGCCTATCGTCACGGCGGCGGCCCGCTCGGCGCGGGGTTGTCGCTTGATATCCTTGATACCGCGGTGGAACGCCTCGCGCCGGGCGGCACGCTGCTGCTCTACACCGGGTCCGTCATCATCGACGGCCATGACGCCTTCGAGGCCGCCGTCATGGAGCGGGTGAACCAGGCTGGTTTGACTTGGGACTACCGCGAAACCGACCCCGACGTGTTCGGGGAGGAACTGGCTGGTGGCGCCTATGCCACGGCCGACCGGATTGCAGCCGTCGTGCTGACGGTCCGCAAAATCTAACAAGGAGCAGAAACATGCCCGATGGGAGCATTGCCGTCGCACTCAGCGAGAACGATCGCTGGCAACAGCGCCTTACCGCGTTCAATGCCGCCCGGTTCACGCCGGGTCTGCCGCATGACGGGTGGGAAGACGAGATCGAACGCCACGCCGCTCTCGCGCGGGAGGAAGGCGAATGGCTGGAGGCACGCCGGGCCGAGGTCGCGGCACGCGCTGCCGAGGCGCCGCGCGACCCGGATGGCTTCGTGACCTGGTTCGAGGCGTTGGAGCGCACCGGCCCGGGGCAGGGCGATCCGTTGTTTCCGTGGCTGGCCGAACAGGCGACCATGGA
>CAZZVB010000358.1:0-1500 GCA_964657445.1 uncultured Burkholderiaceae bacterium
CACCGCATCTTCGTGCTGCTGATCATCGTCTTCGCTCTGTTCGAGTGGAGCGTGCGGACCGGCCGGTTGAAATCGCCCCGCGCCGCGCTGGTGTTCCCGCTGCTGACCGCGGCCGGCGGCGCGCTGCTGCTGACCCACACCCACGCCATCGCCAACATCAAGGACCAATTGCTGATCGAGCTGACGCACACGCCCCTTGCCCTGGCGGGCATCGCCGCGGGCTGGGCGCGGTGGCTGGAGCTGCGTTTGCCGGGGCGCGGCGGGCGGATCGCCGGGTGGGTGTGGCCGGTCTGTTTTTTGATCTGCGGCGCGGTGCTGATGGTTTACCGCGAGGCTTGATGGTCGAGCCGGCGGAAGATCACCGTCAGGTTGTTGGCTGGCATTGATATCGTTTCGGGTGCTGCAAAAGCGTCCGACAGCGCGGCGACTTCGTCCAGGCTGCGGATCCCCCAGTTGGGATTGCGGGCGCGCAGGTCGGCATCGAACGCGGCGTTGCCAGGCGCCATGGCCTCGCCGTCGCGACGGAACGGGCCGTAGAGCGCCAGGAAACCACCGGGCTTGAGGGCGCAGGCGGCGCCGGTGAGCAGCCCCTGCGCGGCGGACCAAGGCGCGATGTGGATCATGTTGATGCACAGCACGGCATCGACCTGCATGGCTGGCCAGTCGGCGGCGGCATCGAACGGCAGGGCCGGGCGCACGTTCGGCAAGCCGGCCGTCCAGGCGTCGATGCTCACACGCCGGTCCGGGTCGAGGTCCGTCGGCTGCCACGTCAGCCCCGGCAGCGCGGCTGCGAAGTGCGCGACGTGTTCGCCGGTGCCGCTGGCGATTTCCAGCACGATGCCCCCCGCGGGCAAGTGCTGGCGCAGCACCGCGAGGATCGGGTCCCGGTTGCGGGCCGCGGACGGGGCGTATGGGCGGGGATCTTCGGGCATGTGCGGGCGCCAATGAGCCAGACATTCTTCACCGCCGATACCCATTTCGGTCATGGCGGAGCACTCGGGCTGTACCGGCGGCCGTTCCCCTCCATGCCAGCCATGGACGCGGCGATGGTCGCCGCCTGGCAGGCGACGGTCAGCGCGGAGGACGAGGTCTGGCACCTCGGCGATTTCGCGGTCGGCCGGCGCGCCGATGCTGCCGGCCTTCTGGCCGCCCTGCCCGGGCGCAAGCACCTGATTACCGGCAACAACGACCCAGCCGCCGTCACCGGCCTGCCCGGCTGGGCCAGCGTGCAGGCCTATGCGGAACTGGTGATCGGCGGCACGCTGCTGGTGCTGTGCCACTACGCCTTCCGCACCTGGCGCGACATGGGCCGCGGCGCCTGGAACCTGCACGGCCACAGCCACGGCCGGCTGAAGCCGCTGCCGCGACAGGCCGATGTGGGCGTCGATGTCTGGGCGTTCCGCCCGGTGACGCTGGCTGAGGTCACCGGGCGCAAAACACCCTAGTAGCCTGTCGGATTGGATCGGTGGAGGGACGTAACGAGCTGCTGGAAGATCGGGA